>NZ_JBHYVE010000041.1:0-53568 GCF_042750035.1 Streptomyces sp. NPDC059452 | reverse complement strand
AACGTCCTGTGGGCCATGATCCGTGACGGACAGCGCTACCAAGGTTCACCTCCCGTCACGGCTGCGGCTTGACATCACGATTGGGAAGTCCTTTCCGATCGGGGAACCAGTCCGGCCCGGACCGCGTTCATCCGTTCCCGTACGCCGGGTGGCTGCACCGCCCCCGGCGGGCCGATCGGCGGCTCCGGGGACGGCCCCCGGCAGGGTCGGCAGAGGCCGCCGAGCAGGGCCTCCGGGCTGCCGGGGGCCCCGCACTCGCCGCACTCCAGGGTGCGCAGGACGGTCCGGGGGCGGGGGAGGACCCGTTCCGGCGGCAGCTTGTCGAGCAGGCGGCGCTCGACGAGGCGGGCGGCGCAGTGGACGGGCGACGGCAGCCCGTTGGTGAGGGCGCGCAGCAGCTCCGCCTCCGTCGCACCCCGCGCGAACCACTCGCTGACCTGCGGTTCCAGGCGTACGCAGTCGGCGGCGGAGAGGGACAGCGCCGGGGCCGTACGCCCCAGGGCGGCGAGCAGGATGAACGCCCTTGAGCGGGTGGGGCGTTGCGGCTGGTCCGGCGGGGCGTCGCCCCGGATGTAGGCGCTCCACCACTCGTCCTCGCGTGCGGTGCGGGAGAAGAAGGTCCGGGTCACCCAGAGCATGACCTCGTCGGTGATCACGCACTCGCTGCCGCGCCGCAGATGCCCGGCGTCCTGGAGCCGGTTGAGGGTGGTGCTCAGGGCGCACTGGCCGTACGGGAGGTGCTTGGCCAGCGTCTTCACGGAGATGTCGGAGCCGTCGGGCAGCCGGTCGATGTACGCGGCGACGGCGGCGTCACGGGGGAGGAGGTGGGCGAAGTCGCGCTCGGTACGCGGTCGTTCGTTCGGTGCGGAGCGCTTGCCGTACCCGGGTTTGGCCATGGGGTGCGGGGATACGTGCGGGGATGCGTGCGGGGGGTGGGGGGTAGCACTAAGCTTGCTGTCAGCCACGGAGGTCGTTCCGATCCGATCGTCGTTGGTCAGGCCCCTGTTCGGTGTGTCAGCACCGGCGGGGGTCGCTTTTTTCTTGCTTACCTTCTCTCGCACGCTAAACGGCGGCAACCGTACGTGGCAAGTCGGTCACTAAAAGTCAAATCCGTGCATGGTTCGGAACCCGACCCTGCCCCGACTCCGTCCTGACCCTGCCCCGACCCCGCCCCGACTCCGCATCCAACTCCGCAGACAGGGAGGGTGGGTGGGAAAGCTGACCCATCCACCCCATCACTGTTAAGAGCGCTCGGATCTCGCCGCTTGAGCTCCGGGAGGTCGAGGTTGGGGGGGTGGGGGGTTGGAGGGGCGATCGAGTGGTCAGCAGTGGCCGGGGCGGGCGTACACCGTGATCTGCGCGCGGGTGACCCGCCGGGTGTCGCACACCTCGAAGTGCGCTTCCAGCGTGGCCCGCTTGGTGGCCGCGCGGCCGGTGGAGTCGCCCGGTTCGCCGATCACGTCCTCCACGGCGATGATGCGGCGGGCGGCCAGTATCCGGGCCCGGATCTCGGCCGGTGTGACCTCGGTGCCGAAGAGGGTGCCCGAGGCGGCCGGGGAGGCGGCCAGCGCGAGATCGTCGAGGTGGGCGTACTGGGTGGGGGTCGCGAGGGCCCAGGCGCGGCGCGCGGGGACGAAGACCAGCCCGTCGCCGGGCGCGCTCATCTCCCGTACGGCTTCGGCCACGGCCGTCACGTCGTCCGACCGGCTCTCGGGGGTGCGCAGGTGGTGGCCGACCGGCAGCAGGGCGAGGGCGGCGGCCAGTGCTACGAGGGCCGTACCGCGTGCCGGGAGTCGCCGGTCCAAGGCGGCGCCGATGAGGAGGGCGAGGCCGATGGACCCGTAGAGGACGTACCGGTCGACGTACAGGGGGTGCACGGGCGAGAGGGCCAGGAGGAGTCCGGCGGGGAGGATGAGGAGGGGGAGCGCGAGGGTGGGGAGGCTCGGCACCGGTTCACGGGTGGCCCGGGGGCGGCGGGCGCGGAGGCGGGCGCAGGCGAGGCCCAGTGACGACGTACCGGCGAAGGTGAGGAGGTCGGACGCGTTCGGGGCGCCGATCCAGTCGACCTGCCCGGACTGGGTGGCGCTGAACAGTGCGAGCGGGGCCAGTCCGGCGGTCACAGCGGCGGCCGTCACCGCCCAGGGGCCGAGACTCCTCCGGGAGAGGGCCACGGTGACCCCGTGCGCGAGCAGCCCCAGGACGGCGAACTCGTGCAGCAGGCAGGCGGCCAGCATCACGCCCCCGTACCCCGCCCAGGCCCACCGCTTCCGGCCGCCGTCATCGAGCGCGTTCAGCAGCAGCCAGGTGCCCCATGTGATCAGCGCGCAGACCAGGGCGTACGAGCGTCCCTCCTGCGCGTACCGCTGCATCGCGGGCAGCAGGGGCAGCGCGAGCCCGGCGAGGAGCCCGGCACGCGGGCCCGCCAGCCGGTGGCCGAGCAGCCCGACCCCGGCGGCCGTCGCCGCGACGGCGAGGACCGAGGGGAGGCGGAGGGCGACCAGGCCGCCGTCCCAGGAGGCGAAGAGGGCGTGCAGGAGGAAGTAGTGGAGGCCGTGTACGACGTCGGCCTCCGCCAGCAGCCGCCAGATCTCCGACGTACCGCGGTGGGCGACTTCGTAGGTGACGGCCTCGTCGCTCCACAGGGTGCCCTGCCGCCGGATGCCCCACAGGCCGATGACGAGTGCGGTGGCGGCGGGGGCGATCAGGTGAGCGGGGCGTGGCGGTCGGACTGCGGCTGTGGAGGGTTTCTTGCGGGCGGTGGGCGAGGCGGGCTCGGTGGGCGCGGTGAGTGCGGTGGTGATGACCGGCTCCGGTGGCAGGGCGGGGTGGACGGCGTACGCACCCGAGTCCAGCCTTCGGCGGATTGATGGTCAGCCCGCTCCCGCCGGACCAATCAATTACGCTCGCGGGTGCGCTGGTTGCGGGATTGAGGGGTTGAGGGGAAGCGGGCCGGGGGAAGCGGGGCGGTGGCTGTGGGGCGTTCGGAGAAGCCGGTGGACCCCGCATCCGGTCCCGTACAGCGGTTCGCGTACGAGTTGCGGCTGCTGCGGCAGGAGGCGGGCAGCCCCACGTACCGGGCGATGGCGCGGCAGGTGTCGTACGCGGCTCCGACGCTGTCGGCCGCCGCCGCAGGAGACCGGCTGCCCTCCCCGGCGGTGACCCGTGCCTACGTTCGGGCGTGCGGCGGGGACCCGGAGGAGTGGGAGCGGCGGCGGGCGGAGGCCGCGGAGGAGGAGCTCCGGGGCCGGTCCCGGGAGGGCGACGGGGCCTCGGCGCCGTACCCGGGGCTCGGGCGGTTCGGACCCGAGCACCGGGAGCGGTTCTTCGGCCGGGACGCGGTGGTGGACGACCTCGTGGAGCTGGTGGGGCGGCACGGGTTCGTCGCGGTGGTGGGGGCGTCGGGGAGCGGCAAGTCGTCGTTGCTGCGGGCGGGGTTGGTACCGGCGCTGCGGGAGGGGCGGGGCGGGGGCGCCCCCTCGGCGATCAGGATCCTGACGCCGGGCGAGCACCCGTCCCGTATCGACCGGTTGTTGTTCGAGGGCGGCGCGGACGGCGCGGAGAGTCCAGGCGGTCCAGGCGGTCCGGACGGCGCGGACGGTCCGGACGGTTCGGGCGGCGCGGTCGTGCTGGTGGACCAGTTCGAAGAACTGTTCACGCTCTGTCAGGACCGTTCGGAGCGGGCGGAGTTCATCGATCTGCTGACCGGCGCTCGGGCGCGCGTGGTGATCGCCGTACGGTCGGACTTCTACGGCCGGTGCGCCGAGCACGAGGCCCTGGCCGCCGCCCTGCGCCCCGCCACCCTCCTCCTCGGCCCGATGGCGCCCGAGCAGCTGCGGCAGGCGATCGTCGGCCCGGCGGTCGCGGAACGCCTGATTGTGGAGCGGGAGTTGACCGCCCGTATCGTTGCGGACGTCGAGGACGAGCCGGGCGGCCTCCCGCTGATGGCCCACGCCCTGCGGGAAACCTGGCGCAGGCGGCGGGGCCGGACGATGACGCTCGCCGCGTACGAGGCGATCGGCGGCGTACGGGGAGCCATCGCCCACACCGCCGAGGCGCTGTTCACCGGCTTCGACGAGGTACGGGCGCGGACCGCGCGGGCCCTGCTGCTGCGGCTGGTCACACCGGGCGGCGGCACCGAGGACACGGGCCGCCCGGTCACGAGGAGCGAGCTGGCGGATCTGGACGGCCTGGGCCACGCGGAGGACGTACTCGAACAGCTCGTACGGGCACGGCTGTTGACGGTCGACGACGGGACGGTGAGCCTCGCCCATGAGGCGCTCATCGGGGCGTGGCCGAGGCTGCGGTCCTGGATCGAGGCCGACCGCGAACGGCTGCGGGTGCAGCGGAGGCTGACCGAGGCGGCGGAGGTGTGGGCCGCGCTGGGCCGGGACGCGGGGGCGCTGTACCGGGGAAGTCAACTGGAGTCAGCGAGGCGGGAGTTCACCTCCTCGTCTTCGTCCTCGTCCTCGTCACACCCTGGATGTGTCCTCACCTCCACCGAGCGGGCGTTCCTGGAGGCGAGCATCGCCGCGTACGAGCGTGAGCGGCGCACGGCGGTGCGTACGGCGCGCACCCTGCGCGGGCTCGTCGCCGCCCTCTCCGTACTGCTCTGCCTGGCCGTCGTCGCCGGGCTGACCGCCTGGCAGCAGAGCCGTACCGCCGAGCGCCGGGCGACCGAGGCGGAGGCGCGGCGGGTCGCGGCGGTCGCGGACACCCTGCGCCGGTCGGACCCCCGTACCGCGCTGCGGCTGAGCGTGGCGGCCTGGCGGATCGCCGACGTTCCGGAGACCAGGGAAGCGTTGTACGGGGCCGCTGCCCAGCGCGACCAGGACCTGCTCACCGCCGGTTCCGCCGAGCTGGCCGAGGAGACCAACGACACCTGGCGCCGCCTCAGCCAGGACGGGCGCACGCTCACGGTGGTGGGGCCCGACCGCACCCGGCGCTGGGACGTCGCGGCGGGCCGCCCGCTGCCCGATCTGCCGGGTCTTGGGCGGTGGGCGGCGGACATCGTGGAGGTCAGCCCCGACACCGGCACGGTCGCGTATCTGAGCCCGGAGGGGGTGCGGCTGTGGGACCTGGTGGCCGGGCGGCCGACCGGGGGAGTGTTCGGTCCGCCGGACGACAACGTCCGCGTCTGGTTCGGCGCGGATTCGCGTACGGTCGCCGTGCACGGACGCGGGGGACCGCTCCAGGTGTGGGACGCGGTCCGGGGCCGTCTCCTGCTCGACACCGGGCGGGGACGGGAGGACATCCGTACCGCCGCGCTCGCTCCGGACGGGCGGCTGCTCGCCTTCTGCCCGGAGAGCGAGGAGTTCCAGGTGTGGGACGTACGCGAGGGCCGGAGGCTGCCGACACCTTGGGCCACGGAGGCGGAGGTGTGCGGGCAGGAGGGGTTCCGGTTCACGCCGGACGGACGGGCGCTGATGCTCGGATTCCCGTCCGCGCTGCGGAGTTGGGAGGTGCGGTCGGGGCGGGAGCGCCCGCGGATCGTCACGGGG
Organism: Streptomyces sp. NPDC059452; assembly: GCF_042750035.1. Taxonomy (NCBI): domain Bacteria; kingdom Bacillati; phylum Actinomycetota; class Actinomycetes; order Kitasatosporales; family Streptomycetaceae; genus Streptomyces; species Streptomyces sp. NPDC059452. The sequence goes on along the minus strand of NZ_JBHYVE010000041.1, from coordinate 48,070 downwards.
GCCCGGCCCTACGCGGCGTTCAGCGCGGACGGTTCGCACGTGGCGACGCTGGCCGGGGGCGAGCTGCGGCTCTGGCGCACCGCCGACCCGTCCACCCCGCGGTTCCGGCACCGGGTCGGCACGTCGAACGGGAGCGAACTCGCCCTGGACCTGGAGGGCGGGGCGATCCGTTTCACGGAGGGCAACAACCTGGTCAGCGCGGTGCGCACGGTCTCCCTCACCGGTACGGAACGGGGCGGGTGGCAGGGCGGCAGCCCGTTCAGCGGTGCCAGGTTCAACCGGGACGGCACGCGCCTGGTCACCGCACACCCCGGGAGGATCGAACTCCGCGACGGGGACACGGGCCGACTGCGCGATACGTTCGCCGCCCCGTCGTGCGCCGACTGCCCGCCCGTACCGCCGACGGCCTTCAGCGCGGACGGCCGCACGCTCGCCCACCTGAGCGCGCCGGACACCGTCACCCTGAGGACGCTCGGCCCGCACCCCACGGTGACCTCGCTCCCCTCCCGTACCGGAGTCGACGGCATCGCGACCGGGGACCGGGGCTCGGTGGTCGTGACCCGGACGTCGTACGGGGTCGAGTTCCTGGCCCCGGGGGAGCCCCGCCGAGCCCTGCCCCGCGAACGGTACGGCTCGCTCCGCGACCGGGCCCCGGACGGCAGGCTCATCACCGACGAACGCCAACTGATCGACCCGGGGGACGGAGAGCGCCCGGCGCGGGTGGTGCGGGTCATGCGGGGTGAAGGGCCGTCGGCGGAGGCCGTGTTCAGCCCGGACGGCCGCCACCTGGCCATGAGCGACCACGACGGTCGCGTAACGCTGTGGGACGGCGACGGCAGGACCCGGCTGGCGGTCCTCACCCTCGGTGCGGAGGCGGGCCCCGGGCGGGCCGGAGCGGACAGGCGGGCTTCGGCGCTGGCGTTCTCGGCGGACGGGCGGTGGCTGGCGGTGGGCGACGCGGACGGGGAGCTGCGCTTCTGGCCCACCGACGCCCCCCGCTCGGCGGGCTCACCGCTTCCACCGGCGGACGGCCCGGTCCTCGCCCTGGCTTTCGGCGCGGACGGTTCCCGGCTGCGGGTGACGACTCCGCACACCCCGGTCCGTACGTACGAACTCGGCCCGGAACGGACGGCGGGGGCGGTCTGCGCGAGGGCGGGTGGCGGGCTGACCAGGGAGGAGTGGGGAACGTACCTGCGGACGGTCGCGTACCGGAAAAGCTGCTGAGGCAGGATCACACCATGACGAACACGAGCTTTCCCCCTCCCCCTCCCTCTCCCCTTCCCCCTACCGCACTCCCGTTTGCAGGGCTGTCGTTCCGGCAGGCGGCGGTGGAACCGGGTGATGACCTGGCAGAGCTCGTACGCCTGCGGGACGGGGCCGCGCGGTGGCAGATCGAGCAGGGCATCGACCAGTGGAAGCCCGGGGAACTGGACCAGGAGCACTTCCGGGCGAGGCTGCGCACGGGCGAGGTGTGGATCGCCACGCTCGGCCCGGACGGGCCGAGCGCCGGGGCATGGGAGCTGTGGTGGGACGACGAACCGGCCTGGGGCGCCCAGCCCCCGGTCGCGGGCTACGTCCACCGCCTGATGACCGACCGCCGGACCGCCCCACCCGGCACGGGCCGCACACTGCTGGCGGAGGCCGAGCGCCGGATATCCGCGTACGGGAGGGAGCTGTGCCGCCTCGACTGCCTGACGTCGAACACCCGGCTCCGTCGGTACTACGAGGAGGCGGGGTACGTGGTGGTCGGCGAGCAGGCGGGGAAGAAGGGGGACGGGGGGCGGACTTACGGGGTCACGTTGCTGGAGAAGAGGGTGGGGGCGGGCTGAGCGCCGGGCCGGGTGCCGGGCCGGGCTGGGATTCCGGCCGCCGGGCCTGGGTCAGCCCCAGGTCTGTCCGGCCGGCTCCTTGATGGTGCGGTTGATCCGGTTGAAGAAGTTGGTCAGCGCGATCTCCAGGTTGATGGCGCCGATCTCCTCCTCGGTGAAATGGGCGTTGGCCTCTTCCCAGATCTCATCGGTGACCCCCTCAGCACCGTCCTGCAACCGGGTGGCCGCTTCGGTCAGCGCCAGCGCCGCGCGCTCGGCGTCGGTGTAGAAGGGCGCCTCACGCCACGCTGCCACGTTGTGCAGCCGCTCGTCGGTTTCCCCGGCCTTCTTCCCTCCGGCGACACCGGCGTACACGCACGCCGAGCAGCCGTTGATCTGGCTGGCGCGCAGGTGCACCAGCGCGAGCAGCCGGGGGTCGACGCCTCCGGCGGCGATGGCCTTCTGCAGATGCCCGACCGCCTTCCACACGTCGGGGTTGTCGGTGTTCTTGTTCTTGTCCTCGTTCTTGAGTCGGTTCCGCATGGCAGGAGCTCTCCTCTGCTGGGGGTTACGTTGCGGGGCTGGTGCCCGTCACCCCTATGACGGAGCAGCTTCCAGAGAGGTAACACGATGTCCGGCGCGCAGCCTGCCCACCCCGCCCACCTCGCCCATCCCGACCGTCCTCTCGTCGAGGCTTTCGAGGACCACCGCGACCGGCTGACAGCCGTTGCCTACCGCGTGCTCGGCTCGCACGCCGACGCGGACGACGCGGTGCAGGAGACCTGGCTGCGGCTGTCCCGCCAGGATGCCGACACCATCGACAATCTCGGCGGCTGGCTGACCACGGTGGTCGGCCGCATCAGCCTCGATCTCCTGCGCTCGGGCCGTACGCGCCCGACGGTCCCCCTCGACGACCAGCTGTCCGACCTGACGGTGACGCTCGACAAGGGCCCGGCTCCGGAAGACCTCGTGGCGCTGGGGGATGCCATCGGCCTCGCTCTCCTCACGGTCCTCGACTCGCTGCGCCCGGACGAACGGCTGGCGTTCGTGCTGCACGACGTGTTCGCCGTGCCCCACGGGGAGATCGGCGCCATTCTCGGCAAGTCCGCCGACGCGACCAAAATGCTCACCAGCCGCGCCCGGAGGAAAGTACGGGCCGCCCAGCAGCCGGCCGGCACCGGGCGACAGCAGCGCGAGGTGGTGCAGGCCTTCCTGGCCGCTGCCGCCGAGGGCCGGTTCGAGCAGCTGCTCCACGTCCTCCATCCCGAGGTGAAGCTCACCGTCCACTCCCCGGACGGCCGGTTCGTCACACTCGGGTCGACCGAGGTCGCCACCCGCGCGCGCCTGGCCGCCGGCGCGGCCCGAGGACATGCGGCGACCGTCAACGGCCGGCCCGGCGTCATCTCCTGGAACGAGGACGGCACACCCCTCTCCGTGCTCGCCTTCACCGTGGCCGACGGCCGCATCACCGGGATCACCGCGGTGAACGACCCCGCCCGACTCGCGCTCATGGACCTGCCGCACCCGGTGTGACCCGCTGGGGGCGATGGCTGCCGGCCCTCGACGCGGTCCGTGCCGAGGTACGTGACGACGATCACTCCGATGGCTCGCCGGTGCTGTAGACCGGATGCCCGGCGGCAGGCGTATACCCGGTGAAGCGAAAGATCCGGGAGCAAGTTTTGACCGTCGAGGAGTTCGAAGAGTTCTACGCCCAGGCGGTCGCGCGTCTCACAGGCCAGTTGTACGTGATGACCGGCGACCTCCAGGAGGCGCAGGACGTCGTACAGGAAGCGTTCGTCAAGGCGTGGGTCCGGCGTGGGCGGCTGGAGCGTGACGGGCAGCCCGAGGCGTGGATCCGTACGGTCGCGTGGCGCCTGGCGGTGAGCCGTTGGCGCTTCCGGCGGCGTTCGGCGGACGCCTGGGGCCGGGGGAGCGGTACGCCGGAGCACGTGGCGCCGCCGGACCCGGACCACGTGGTGCTGGTCGACGCGCTCCGGGAGCTGCCCGCCCAGCAGCGGCGGACGCTGACCCTGCACTACCTGTGCGACCTCACGGTGGAGCAGATCGCGGGGGAGACCGGGCTTTCCACCAGCACGATCAAGACGCATCTGGTTCGCGGACGGGCGGCGCTCGCCCACCGTCTGGAGGACCCCCGCATGGAGGAGGCTCCTGATGTCTGAACCACGGGACCCGTCGGGGCAGGAGGAGTCCCGGGGCTCGGGGGATCCGCTGAGGTCCCTGTTCCAGCAGGCCGGGGAGTTCGGGCAGGGCCGCTCGGCCGCTGACCCCGCCGCGACCGTCGTCGAACGCGGCAGGCGCGCCCAGCGCCGCCGGATGGCGGCGCTCGCGGTGGGGGCGTGCCTGGTGCTCGGCGGTGGCGGCGCGGCGGCGATCGGCCTGCACCAGGTCACCCCGACCCCCGCCCCGCCGGCAACGAGCCCGTCCCCGAGCTACCCGTCCCCCTCACCCCCACCCCCGCTCCCACCTCCGGCCGGGACCCTGACGGAGCCGCCGACGCCGAGCAATACGGTCCCGGGGGCGCCGGATTCCGATACGGAGCCGTCGGCGCCGGGGGGCATGCCGACGACGGAGGCACCGACGGCTACGTCGTCGGCGTCGTCGGCCTCGACGTCGCCGACGACCACTGGGGCGACGTCGGTGCCGTGATCGCGGGCGGCGGTGGCCTTGGGGCCCCTACGCCCCCTCCCCTACGCCCCCTCCTCCTACTCCCCTTACGCCCCCTCCCCGTACGCACTCTCCCCCCTCGTCCGGTCGACTTCCCCTCGTCCGGTCGGCCCTCCCGCGTCCCGGCGGCTCCACCGGGTGATCCCGCACGCCTTGACGTGTCCGAAAGGTGCCTGAGTGTCTACTTTGTCCCCCGGTCTGCGTCCGACCGAGCCACGGCCCGGCACCACCTCCGCGTCACGACCGGGCCGCCTCGGGCCCGTAACGCGAGGGCCCGAGGCGACTCGGCCGGGCAGGGTGGCAGCCTGGCTCACCCCCGCCGACCGCAAGGTGCTCTGGCTCTACCTCCTGACCCGCATATCCCTGTGGATCACGGCCCACGGCGCCCGGTGGCTCTTCCCCCGGGGCTCGGACGTACGGGAGGCGGCCCCGCTCCTCGCGCCGTTCCAGCAGTGGGACGCGAACCACTACCTCCACATAGCGCGCGACGGCTACTTCCCGGCGGACACGGGCCCCTGGACGAGCGGTTGGGACAACAGGGAGGCGTTCTTCCCCGGCTTCCCGCTCCTCCTGCGGGCCGTGCACGTGATCGTCCCGGACTGGACGGCGGCGGGCCTGCTGATCTCGCTGGTCGCGGGGGCGGTGGCCGTACTGGCGCTGTCCCGAACAGCCCGTTCGTACGTCCCCGAGGACGCCGACGGCCACCGTACGGTCCTGTTCTTCCTGCTCTCCCCGTGCGCGGTCTTCCTGGCGGTCGGCTACACGGAGGCGCTGTTCCTGGCGTTCGCGCTCCCGGCCTGGCTGGCCGCGCAGCGCCACCACTGGGCGTGGGCCTGCACGCTGACCGCCCTGGCGACGACGGTACGGGTCAGCGGCCTGTTCCTGGCGGCGGCGATAGCGGTGCTGTTCGTGCTCACCGCGCTCTCGGCCCGGCCGGGAAAGGGCTGGCGCGGGGTGGCCTGGCTGGCACTGCCCGCGCTGCCACCGGCCGCGTACAGCTGGTACCTGCACGCCCAGACGGGCGACTGGATGGCGTGGAAGCACGCCCAGGAGCGCGGCTGGTACCGGGAGTTCCACGCGCCGTGGGAGGCGTGGACGAACACATGGGACGCGGCGTTCGGCGGCGTACATGCGACCGGCTACGCGGTGATGTTCCAGGCGGAGTTGGCGGCGATGCTGCTCGGCCTGGCCCTGACCGCCCTGCTGCTGCGGAACCGCCGCTGGCCGGAGGCAGCGTACGTGGCCCTGAGCCTGTGGGCCCTGGGAACCTCGTACTGGTACACGTCCGTCCCCCGCGCCACGCTGCTGTGGTGGCCCCTGTGGACGGCCCTGGCAGCCCTGAGCCTGCGCCGCCCATGGTTCAGGACGGCGTACCTGTGCGTGGCGGTGCCTGTGAGTGCGCTGGTGGCCCTGGCGTTTCTTACGGGGCGGTGGGCGGGGTGAGGGGGTTGCCGGGCCGGGTGGGTCGGGCCGCGTATTTCGGATTTCGGAAATCGGAAAGAGGCCGCTCGGTGCGTGGGGGCGGCTGAGTGCCGGGCGGTCGTGTGGCCGCTCGTGCCCGGCCGTTGGGGTCAGCCCCGCTGGGGCGGGGACCACATCGCGATCCGCAGAGCGGACCCGGCGAACTCGGGGCCATCCCCGCATGGGCGGGCCACAACCAGATCGCCGTCGCAACAAACCGTAACCTCGGATCATCCCCGCACGCGCGAGGACCACCCCTGGTACACCAGCACGGCCTGGGTCAAACAGGGGACACCCCCGCACACGCAGGGACCATCGCATCAGACGAACGTGCACCAAGTGCAAGTCGGGAACATCCCCGAACGTGCGGGGCCGTAGCTCCTGGCCTGCGATTTTATGCGGTCAGGGGCCTGTTCTCCATCACTTTCCGGCAATGGACACTCCTTCTCCTTCCCACCCGCGACGCCTCGCGGCCGGCAGTCAGGGCCGGGCCGATGTGCGTCGAAGAGGCGTCGCAGCCCCGAGTGGCCCCCAGGGCCGCAGGCGTGAGCAGGTCCGCCCCCTCACCCCCTCACCCCCTCACCCCCTCTCCAGCCCGCCCCGTGCGATGACCCCCGCGTACCACCGCGCGCTGTCCTTCACCGTGCGGCGCTGGGAGGCGAAGTCCACGTGGACGATGCCGAAGCGCTTGCTGTAGCCGTACGCCCACTCGAAGTTGTCCAGCAGCGACCAGAGGAAGTAGCCGCGTACGTCGACCCCGTCCTCGATCGCCCGGTGTACGGCGCTCAGGTGCGCGTCCAGATACGCCACCCGCTCCGGGTCGTGGACCTGGCCCTCCGGGTCGGCGTAGTCCTCGTACGCCGCTCCGTTCTCCGTCACCAGCAGGGGCAGTGAAGGGAGTTCGTCGCGGAGGCGGGTCAGCACTTCGTACAGGCCGTTCGCGTCCACCGGCCAGTCCATCGCCGTGCGCGGGCCCGCCGCCGGGGTGAACGCCACATGCTCCTCGGCGCCCGCCCAGGGGGAGGGGGATGCGGACCGGCCCGCCGAAACCACGCTGGGGGAGTAGTAGTTGATGCCCAGTGAGTCGATGGGGGTGGACGCCACCTCCAGGTCGCCGTCCTTCACGAACGACCAGTCCGTCACCGCCGCCGTGTCCTCCACCAGGTCCTGCGGCAGCCGCCCGTGGAAGACCGGGTCCAGGAAGATCCGGTTCGCCACCGCGTCGACCCTGCGCACCGCGTCCCGGTCCGCCGCCGTGTCCGTCAGGGGGCGCAGGGCGTGGACGTTGAGCGTGAGGGAGACCTCGGTCGTGGCGGGGAGGCGGTCGCGCAGGACCCGGGTCGCGGCGCCGTGGGCCAGATTGAAGTGGTGGGCGGCGCGCAGTGCGGCGAGGTCGCTGGTGCGGCCGGGGGCGTGGACCCCGTTCCCGTACCCCAGAAAAGCCCCGCACCAGGGCTCGTTGAGCGTGGTCCACGTCGTCACCCGGTCGCCCAGGGCCCCGGCCACCAGGCCCGCGTACTCCGCGAACCGGTGTGCCGTGTCCCGCTCCGGCCAGCCGCCCGCGTCCTCCAACTCCTGCGGCAGGTCCCAGTGGTAGAGCGTGACGACCGGCCTGATGCCCGCCCCCAGCAGCTCGTCCACCAGGCGGCGGTAGAAGTCCAGGCCGCGCTCCACGGCCGGGCCCCGGCCGGTCGGCTGGATGCGGGGCCAGGAGACGGAGAACCGGTAGTCCGTGACGCCGAGTTCCCGCATCAGCTTCACGTCGTCCGGCATCCGGTGCAGGTGGTCCGCGGCGATGTCACCGGTGTCGCCGTTGTGGACCTTGCCGGGGGTACGGCTGAACGTGTCCCAGATCGACGGCGTACGGCCGTCCTCGGTGGCCGCACCCTCGATCTGGTACGCGGCGGTGGCCGTTCCCCAGCGGAAGCCGGTGGGGAAGCGGAGCCCGGTGGGGAGGCGGAGTCCCGTCCCGGTCTGGGGGCGGGCGTCGACAGCGGTCATGAGACGGACACTCCAGAAGTGAGGGGAGGAGAGGGGAAGGGGAGGAGGGGAGGGAAGGAGGGAAAGGAAGGGAAGGAGGGGGAGATCGGTGGGGTGGGGCGGAGGGGTGTTGCGGGGGTCAGCCCTTTACCGCGCCCTGCATGATCCCGCCCACGATCTGCCGGCCCAGCAGGCCGAAGACCAGCAGCACCGGCAGCGTGCCGAGCAGCGTGCCGGCCATGATCACCGACTGGTCGTTGACATAGCCGCCGCCGAGCTGCCTCAGCGCGACCTGCACGGTCGGCTCCTGCGAGGACAGCGCGATGATCGGCCAGAAGAAGTCGTTCCACGCCGTCATGAACGTCAGCATCCCGAGCACCGCCATCCCCGGCCGCGCGACCGGGATCACGATCGACCAGAAGATGCGGGCCGTGGACGCGCCGTCCACCCGGGCCGCCTCGATCAGCTCGTCCGGCAGTGACTGCACCAGGTACTGGCGCATGAAGAAGACCCCGAAGGCGGAGACCAGGCCCGGCAGGATCACCGCCTGGAGCTGGTTCACCCACTGGAGTTCGGCGATCAGCATGAAGAGCGGGATCACACCGAGCTGCGGCGGGATCATCATCGTCCCGATCGTCAGTGCCAGCAGAGCGTTCCGGCCCTTGAACTTCAGCTTGGCGAAGGCGAATCCGGCCAGCGTGCAGCACAGCACCGTGCCGAGCGTGATCGACGACGACACGATCAGCGAGTTCAGCAGCGCCTTGCCGATGTCCGCCTCTTCGAGGACCTGCTCGAAGTTCTTGATCAGGTTCGGGCCCGGCAGCAGGCTCGGCGGCACCTTCGCCATGTCCGCGTTGGACCGGCTGGCCGCCACGATCGTCCAGTAGAAGGGGAACGCCGAGATGAGGAGGGCGAAGCCGAGGATGACGTACGAGAGCCAGCCGCCCTTCATCGTCCGGCCCGCGCCCCCGGCCTTGCGGAACCGGATGCGCTTCCCGGGCGGGTCCTGTGGCGGGCGGCCCGCCTCGGGGGCGGTCGGCGGTGCGGCGAGCGCGGTCATCGGCCGGTCTCCTTGCGTGAACGGCGGCGCCCGATCAGGGCGTTGACCCCGACGATCACCACGATCAGGACGAACATCACCCAGGCGATGGCCGCGGCCCGGCCCAAGTGGAAGAAGCCCCAGCCCTGTTCGTACATGTACAGGCCGAGCGTCTGGTACTGGTGCGAGATCCCGCCCGAGATCGAACCCTCGAACAGCAGCGGCTCACCGAACAGTTGGGTCGCGCCGATCGTCGAGATGATGACCGTGAAGATGATCGTGGGGCGCAGCCCGGGGAGGGTGACGTGGATGAACTGGCTCCAGCGCGACGCCCCGTCCATCTCCGCCGCCTCGTACAGCTCGTGCGGGATCGACTGCATGCCCGCCAGGTAGATCAGCGCGTTGTACCCCGTCCACCGCCAGATCACGATCGTCGACACCGCGATCTGCGAGGCGACCGTGCCCGTCTGCCAGTCCACCGGGTCGAAACCGACCAGCCCCAGCACGTAGTTGATCAGCCCGAAGTCCCGGCCGAAGAGCTGCGCGAAGACGAGCGTGGCGGCGGCGACGGAGGTCGCGTACGGGAGCAGGATCGCCGTCCGGATGAAAGTCCGGCCGCGCAGCTTGTAGTTGAGCAGGTGGGCCAGGCCCAGTGCCATCGCGAGCTGCGGGACCGTGGACAGCACCCCGATCGTGAACGTGTTCCGCAGTGAGATCCAGAAGAACTCGTCGGAGAAGAGCGCCGTGTAGTTGGCGAGCCCCCGCCACTCCATCTCGCCGCTCGTCTGGAGCTCGACCCGGTAGAGGGAGACGAACGCCGTGTAGAGGAGCGGGAAGAGGCCGAAGGCGAGGAAGAGGGTGAAGAAGGGGGCGATGTAGGCGTACGGCGATGCCTTGCGCCAGGTACGCCGGAGCGTTGCTGCCCGACCGTCGTCGGGCCCGGGTCCGGTTCCGGCCGGGCGGCGGGGCCCGGCCTTCGCGGTGGCGGTGAGGGACACGATGCGGCCCTTCGGGGTCGGGGGAGCGATGAGTTACGAGGAGGAGGGGGCGGAGTTACGGGTCACGCGGAGGGGTACGGGGGTGGGGCCGGGCCACCGTGGTGCGCACCGGTGGGCCGGCCCCAGGGAGCGGGAGCGGTGGTCCGGCCCCAGGGGCGGGGAGCGGTGGTCCGGCCCCAGGGAGCGGGAGCGGAACGCCTCGGCGTCAGCCGATCACGTTCGCCACGCCCTTCTTCGCCGTCCCCCACGCCTTCTCCGACGAGACCCCCTTGCGCTCGACCTCGCTCAGCGCGTTCGTGATCTGCTGCATCACGTTCTGGTCGTGCACACCCAGCACCTGCACCGGGGACTCCTTGGCCGCGTCACCGAAGATCTGGCCGATCGGGGCGTTGGAGAAGTACTCGTCCTTCGCGTCCGCGATCTTCTCGATGGCGCCCGTCGAGGAGGGGAAGTTGCCCTGCTTCTGGAAGACCTTCGCCTGCTGCTCGGGGGCGGTCAGCCACTCGATCAGCTGGTACGCCTCCTTCTTGTGCTTGGCCGCACGCGGGATGGAGAGGTACGAGCCGCCCCAGTTGCCCGCGCCGCCCGGCAGCTTGGCGATGTCCCACTTGCCCTTGCCGCCGTCACCGGCCTGGCCCTTGACGTAGCCGAGCATCCAGGCCGGGCAGGGGATGGTGGCGAACGAACCGGCGGCGAACGCCTGGTTCCACTGCGGGGACCACTGGTCGAGCTTGGCGCTCAGGCCCGCCTCGGCCGCCTCCACGGAGGTGTCCCAGGCTTCCTTGACCGCCGGGTTCTTCTCGTAGATCAGCTCACCGGAGGCGTCGTAGTACCGCTCCTTCTCCTGGCCGATCATGATCCCGTAGAGGGAGGCGACACTGTCCAGCCAGGCGCTCTTGGCGGGGGCCTTCTTCTTGTACTCCTTGCCCAGCTCCAGGTAGCCGTCCCACGTGGCCCACTTCTTCGCCAGCTCCTCGCGGTCCGTGGGGAGGCCGGCCTGCTTGAAGAGGTCGGTGCGGTAGCACATCGCCTCGGGGCCCACGTCCGTGCCGAGGCCGAGGATCCTGCCGTCCTTCGTGGTCGCCGCCGACCACTTGGCCTCGGCGAACTCGTCCTTGAGCTTGTCGGCCCCGTACTCCTTCAGGTCCTGGAACTTGTCGGACTGCTGCTGGGTGACCGACGCGATCCGGCCCACCTCCACGCCTTGCACGTCCGCGAGACCGCCGCCGCCCGCGAGGCGGGTCTGGAGCGACTTCCAGTAGTCCGCCTCGTCCTGGGTGTCGCTCTGCTTGATCGTCACACCCGGGTTGAGCTTCTGGTACTCCTCGTACAGCCCGGCCTCCTTGAAGCCGAACGAGCCGAAGAGGTCCACGGTGAGCGTGACCTTCCCGCCGGCGCTGTCGGAGGAGTCGGAGTCGGACGAGGTACCGGATCCACAGGCGGCGAGGAGCGCCCCGGCAAGGGCGACCGCGCCGAGGCGGAGGGTGGCCCGCTTGGCGGCTCGGGCGATGGGCATGGGAAGCCTCCCTTGGCTTCGGGATGAACCGAGCGCAATTGAGAGCGCTCTCAAATCCTGCGTCTGGAGCGTCCCCCACCGCCCCCTCGCCGTCAAGACTCGAACGCATAACAGCTTGGTGTTACGCCCGGCTCCCGCCCAACTGGCTTCTGTGTGCGTTCTCTTGACACTGAGGTTTCAGGAGTTTTACGTTCCATGGCACTTGAGAGCGCTCTCGAAGGGTTCTGAGGCCCTGAAGGTCCCGAAGGTCCCGGAAGCGCTCTTCGCCCCCCCCATGATGAACAAGATCGAGGTGCTGCTCGTGCAAGCCTCCCTCTCCGGACTCGCCTCCAGGTCCGCCCCGGGATCTGCCCCCGGATCCGCCCCCAGGTCCGCTCCCCGCCTCGCCGCGGCGACGCTCCTGGCCATCGCCCTGGCCGCCGTCAGCCTGGGCCCGGCCGCCTCCCCCGCGGCCGCCGCCACCATCCCCGCGGGTTCCGGCAGCTACACCGACACCCGCCCGGCCGGTACGTCGGGACCCACGACGAACACCGGCGCGCCCGTCACCCCCAAGGTCACCGCCGCCGCCCGGGACAAGCCGGTCCCGACCAACGACTGGTGGTCCTCGCTCGCCTTCCAGCGCTACGGCGACAACCCGTACTCGACCCCCATGTACGGGCACCCCCTCACCTACCAGGCGACCTCCGGCGGCCTGGAGGTCGGCTACCCGACCACGCCCGCGATCGTCGGGGACGGCCGGCAGTACGAGTACGCCCACAAGGCCGACCTCACCATCGGCCTCACCGGCCTGAACTCCCCCGACACCAAGGCCGACGACTGGTCCGACTGGACGGTCACCCCGTACTGGGCGGACGGCTCCCGCACCTTCCGGGCCACCATCGGCCACGGCATGCCGTTCGTGTACGCCAAGGGGTCCGGCGGCGACGCCCGCGTCACGACCGCCTCCGCGCCCACGGTCTTCGCCGACCAGGGCAACGTCCTCGGCATCACCGTCGCCGGACACCACTACGCCCTCTTCGCCCCGACCGGCGCCGACTGGAACATCTCCGGCACCACGATCACCGCCGGGCTCGCGGGCAAGGACTACTTCTCGCTCGCCGTCCTGCCCTCCACGGACGCGCTCGCGACCTACCGCAAGTACGCCTTCAGCTTCGTCACCGGCTCCCAGGTGGCCTGGCAGACCACCGGCGGGAACGTGCGGGCGACCTACACCCTGACCACGGAGGCCAGGGAGGGTACGGAACGGGGCACGCTCCAGGCCCTGTACCGCCACCAGTGGCTGCACACCACCGACGCGCTGACCCCGTACACGTACGTCTCACCGCGCGGCACGATGAAGGTGCGGGAGTCCGCCTCCTTCACCACCAGCCAGCGGAACAACGGTGTGGTGCCCGCCCTGCCCGCCTCCAGCGGCGTCGACAAGGCCCGGCTGACCGGCTATCTCAACGAGGTGGCCAACGCCTCCGACCCGTTCTCGGGCGCCTCGGACACGTACTGGACCGGCAAGGCGCTCGGCCGCCTCGCCCAACTGGTGCCCATAGCCGACCAGATCGGCGAGACCGCCACCCGCGACAAGCTCCTCGGCCTGATGAAGGGCCGGATGCAGGAGTGGTTCACGGCGGGCGGGGCCAGTGAGTTCAGCTACGACAAGGACTGGAAGACCCTCACTGGCTACCCGGCCTCGTACGGCAGCGACACCGAGCTCAACGACCACCACTTCCACTACAGTTACTACGTCTACGCGGCGGCGATCATCGCCCAGTACGACCAGGCCTGGGCGGCCGACTCGGCCTGGGGCACGATGGTCAAGCACCTGATCCGCGACACCGCCAACCCCAGCCGCACCGACTCGGCCTACCCCTTCCTGCGCGGCTTCGACGTGTACGCGGGTCACAGCTGGGCCTCCGGCCACCAGGGCTTCGCGGCGGGCAACAACCAGGAGTCCTCGTCGGAGTCCATCAACCTCAGCGCCGGGCTCGTGCTCTGGGGTGCGGCGACCGGTGACAACGCCCTGCGCGATCTGGGGAGTTACCTGCTGACGACCGAGTCCGAGGCGATCACCCAGTACTGGTTCGACGCGGACGAGCAGGTCTTCCCCGCCTCGTACCGGTACGGAACGGTCGGCATGGTCTGGGGCAGCGGTGCCTCGTACTCCACCTGGTGGACGGCGAACCCGGAGGAGATCCACGGCATCAACGTCCTTCCGGTGACCGGGGGTTCACTCCACCTGGCCCGTGAGAAGGCTGCCATCAAGCGGAACATCGCCGAGATGGAGCGCGAGAACGGCGGGCCGGCCCAGGAGTGGCGCGACCTGCTCTGGGAGTTCGAGGCGCTCTCCGACCCGGCGTCGGCCAAGGCCAAGTGGGATGGCGCGAACGGGAATTACACCCCGGAGGAGGGTGAGTCCAAGGCCCATACGTACCACTGGATCAACACCCTCAACACGCTCGGCGCCCCGGACATGACGGTCAGCGGCGATCTGCCGACCTCCGCCGTCTTCGCCAAGAACGGCACCCGTACGTACACCGCCCACAACCACAGTTCCTCGACCCGTACGGTGACCTTCTCGGACGGCAAGACCCTTTCCGTACCGGCCCGTTCGGCGGCCGTCAGTACGGGACCCGGGGGGTCCGACCCCGACCCGGAAGAGCCCGGGGAGCCCGGCAATCCGTCCACCGGCAACACCTTCCGCCTGAAGACCGGCGGCGTCCTCACCACCGCCACCACCGACCCGGCGGGCGCGGACACCATCGCCTCGGCCGACGGTGTGAACCGGGACGGCACCCCGTACCGCCCGACCGTCTACGAGGTGAAGCAGGTCAACGGCAAGGTCTCCGCCGGGGCCGCCACCGCGTTCCGCCTCCGGGTGGACGCGGGGACGACGGTCGGGCTCGCCCCGCAGGTCCGGGTCAGCTACGACCTGACCGGCGACGGCACCTTCGACCGCACCGAGACCTTCCGCTACTTCGCGACCGACCCGGTCAACGGGTGGGAGGAGTACACGCAGGCGGTCGGCGCGCAGGCGACCACCGGCAGCCTGGGCGAACTCAGGAACGGCACGGTCCGCCTGGAGATCTGGAACGCGCTCGGCAACGGCGCGTCCCGGGTACAGACGGGGACGGACGCGGCGGTGCTGAGGATCCCGTACGTGTGAGACGTCCGACCCTGTACGTGCGGGGCGTCTGACCCCGTACGTGTGAGACGTCTGACCCTGTACGTGTGAGACGTCCGACCCTGTACGTGCGGGGCGCGGTCCCGTACGTACAGGGGTGCGCGGTCCCGTACGCGTAAGACGTCGATGTACGGGCACGATCGGTGCGGCGGGTCTCCGGCTCCTCAGGGCGGAGGCCCGCCGTACTCGTTCAGGGGATTACGCCGAGGCGCGTCGTACCAGCGTCGTCGGGGTGATCACCGAGTCCGGTGCCGAGCCGTTCCCCGTACGGTCCCGGTCCCTGACCCGGTCCAGGCCGCGCAGCAGCAGCCGGGCCATCAGCCGGCCCTGGCCCTCGATGTCCTGGGCGACGGTGGTCAGCGGCGGGTCGGTCTCCTCGGCCACCCCGGCCATGTCGTCGAACCCGACGAGCGCCACCTGCTCCGGCACCGCCACCCCGCGCTCCCGCAGGACCCGCAGCGCGCCCGAGGCCATCAGGTCGTTGGCGACGAACACCGCGTCCAGGTCGGGCCGCCGCTCCAGCAGTGCGGCCATCGCCCGCGCCCCGCTCTCCACGGTGAACGCGCCCTCGACGACCAGCGTCGGGTCCACGTCGATGAGCACGTCCCGGTAGCCGTCGAGCCGGTCCATCGCGGAGGTCTGGTCGGGCGGCCCGCCGATGTGCGCGATCCGCTCCCGGCCGAGGTCCCGCAGATACTGCACGGCGACCCGCGCCCCGCCCCGGTTGTCGGCGTCCACATAGGAAACGGCCTGGTCACCGGGGCCGGCGGTCCAGCTCGGCCGGCCCCCGTACACCGTCGGAATCCCGGCCCGCCGGGTGATCGCGGGCAGCGGGTCGTCGGTGTGGAGGGAGAAGGCGAGCGCGCCGTCCACGTGGCCGCCGGAGAGGTAGCGCGCGATCCGTTCGAAGTCGCCGGGCCCCTCCACCAGCAGCAGGACGAGCTGGGTGTCGTGGGCGGTCAACTCCTTGCTGATGCCCCGGATCTGCTGCGAGAAGAAGGGGTCCGAGAAGATCCGTATCTCCGGCTCCGCGATGACGACCGCCACCGCGCCCGTCCGCCGGGTCACCAGGGTCCGGGCCGCGTGGTTCGGGATGTAGCCGAGCTCGTCGACCGCCCGGAGCACCTTGTCGACCAGCGGTTTTCGGACCCCGTCGCCCCCGTTGACGACCCGCGAGGCGGTGGCCCGGGAGACCCCCGCACGTGCCGCGACGGCTTCCAGGGTGGGCCGGGACCCGGGGGACTGCTCGGGCAAGGCGGTCGCTCCTCGTCGACGGGGGCGGCGGCACGCGCGGGTGGGGCAGGCCGTGCCGTCGCCGGATCGTCTACAGCCTAGCGCCGGGGCGGTGGCACCGCTGAGAGCGCTTTCAAGCGGAATGGGCGCCTCTTCCTGGCCCGGTGAGCGTTGGACACGCTGGGTAGGCATGGCCCTTACTCAGAGTGGAAGGTGTGCAGCATGGAAGCGACGGAGCGGCGCAGAGCGGCGGCGGAGAGAGTGCGGACGGCGGAGGACGCGGTGGCACAGCTGAAGGAAGGGCTCGCCGGAGTGGGTGTGACGCTGCCTTCGCTGCGGGTCGATCCCGTCTCGTGCGCGGGCAACGAGCCGACGCCCCTGGTCGAGCTGGGCCGCTGCAACATCGACACCGCGCTGCGGCTGTGCGAGGTGCTGGCGGAGAAGGAGAGCGGTCATGGCGGGTGAGGGAGTTCAGTCGGGTACGCCCGAGGCGGGGGCGTTCGCGGTGGACGGCCGGGACGGGCGCGTGGGCCGGGTGATCGGCCTGGCCGGTGAGGACGTGCGGCTGCGGCCGCCGGGCGGGGGGCCGGAGTGGTCCTGCCCGTCGGAGTCCGTTCGGCCGGCGCCGCCGGGGGTGGTGCTGCGGGCCCGGGTGACGGAGATCAACCGGGAGGGGCAGTTGCCGCGTTGAGCTCTGGGGGGGGGCACTGGTGGGCGCGCGCGTGAGGCGGCGGGGCCGGCCCCTTCTCGGGGTCGGGCCCGCCGCCGTTCGGGGGCGAACGCGCGTCGCGGGAAGCGGGAAGCGGGAAGCGGGACGCGTGCACGCGGGTGTACGAGTGCGTACGCGGGTGTGCGCGTGCGTGCGCGGGTGTACGTGGGTCGGTGGATCACATGATGCGGAAGGCCAGGTAGTACGCGGACACCTGGGCGTGGTAGCCCGGGTCCTCGGTCTGCCGGTGGCGGTCGAACTCCGGCGAGTCCTTGACCTGGTCCTTGGTGAGGTCCACGTAGACCTTGCGGTCCTCCGTGTCGATGTGCCGGACCGTGCCCGCCGGGAGCAGGACGTCCTTGCCGAAGATCCATACCCCGGTGTCGACGAGCAGATAGGCGGAACCGGCCTCGTCGGAGTGCTTGTCGACCTTGCCGATGCTGCCGTCGGTCGCCTCCACCGTATATCCGGAGAGATCGGCGCCCGCGGTGTGACCGCTCGACGGCTGGTAGCCCCACAGGGAGTCGCTCATTGTGGCCCCTTTCGCGAAGGTCAATTCAGCTCGTAATGGCTCGCGTCGGCTCGTGCGTATCGTTGGTTCGTGCGTTTCGTCGGTTCGTCGGTGAATTGTTGACAGGTCCGCTGAGTTTCGTGTGCCCGGGGAATCCCGGCCTACACATGGGCGGTTCTCCGAGGTGGCACCGACGGGGCTGGGGCCGGGCATCAGCCCGGCCCCAGCCCCGTTTACGCTGGTCGGAAATGCCTACCAGCGGTACCACCGACCCCGTCGGCCGCCACCTCCGGCGGGCCGGACGAAGAAGCCCACGATCCAGACGACCAGGACGATCACGGCTATCCACCAGAGAAGGTCAAGGGCGAATCCGGCGCCGAAGAGAAGCAGGATGAGCAGAAGAACGAGAATCAGGGGAACCATTTTTATCAACCTCCGGAAAATCAGGTTCCCGGCATCCCTTTCCCTACACGCCGCAGCCGTCGATCGTTTTTATTTTTTCTTCACGTGGTAGGAAGGCGTGAGCGAAGGCACGAGCGGGGCGACGGTCGCCGGGACGGAGGGATGGCAGTGTCCGACGAGGTACGGGGATCCGACGAGGTACGGGGATGGCTCTCCCCGAAAGCGGTGGCGGCCGAGGCCGGTGTGAGCCAGGAGTTCGACCTCTCCCAGTGCGTGCGGGAGCCCATCCATCTGCTCGGCGGCGTGCAGTCGTACGGCGCCCTGGTCGCCGCCCGGCTGCGGGACTCCGTGGTGGACACGGTGAGCCGGAACGCGGGGGAGGTGCTGGGGCGGGCGGCCGAGGAGCTGGTGGGGCGGCCGGTCACGGAGCTGATCGGGGAGGAGCAGTGGGCGCTGGCGCGGGAGAGCACGGAGGCGGAGGGGCCCGCCGGCTCTTCGGACGGGCCCGCTGCCTCCGGGGTGCTGTCCCTCTCGCTGGAGTCGGGCGACGGTCGGGCCCGGCTCTTCGACGTGACCGTCCACCGGGTGGCGGAGTTGCTGGTGCTGGAGTTCGAACCGCGGGCGGCGGAGGGGCCGTTCGTGTTCCAGAACTTCTATCCCCGGGTGCGGCGTGCCCTGCACCGGCTCCAGGGTGCCGCCGATGTCACCGAGTGCTGTGCGGCCGCCGTACGGGAGGTGCAGGCGCTCACCGGGTACGACCGGGTGGTGGCGTACCGGTTCGACGGCGCCGAAGGGCCCGGTCAGGTCATCGCGGAGGCGCGTACCGAGGGGCGGGAGCCGTGGCTGGGGCTGTGGTTCCCGGCCAGTGACATCCCGCCGCAGGCCCGCCGCCTCTACGCCCGCAACTGGATCCGGGTCATCGGTGACGTGGACGACGCGACGGTGGGGCTGCTGCCCGAGCGGCGGGAGGGGACCGGGGAGCCGCTGGACCTGTCGGGCTCGACACTCCGTACGGTCTCCGGCTACCACCTGGAGTACCTGCGCAACATCGGTGTCGCCTCGTCCATGTCGGTATCGCTGTTGCGCGACGGCGAGTTGTGGGGGCTGATCGCCTGTCACGGCGACGAGCCGAGGCGGCTGACCCCCGAAGTGCGGGCGGCCTGCGAGTTCTTCGGGATCGCGCTGTCCCTGCAACTGGCGGCCGTCGCCGAGCGCGAGCAGGCCGACGAGCTGTCCGGGTACCGTCGGGCGCTCGCCACGCTGCTGGTCCGGCTCACCTCCCAGGCGCCGGAAGCGCTGATGCGCCCCGGCTCCGGAGTGGCCGAACTCCTGAACGCCGACGGGGCGTTGCTGCTCCGGGGTACGGAGACCCTGACGACGGGGGACCCGGTCCCCACCGGGCTGCCCGGACTGCTGGAGCGGCTGGCGGGCGTGGGTCCGGTGGGCGAGGTGTGGAGCAGCGACCGGGTGCCGGAGGTGCTGGGGCTCGATCCGGCGGACGCGGAGGCGCAGGGGCTGCCCGCGGGCCTCCTCTTCCTTCCCTTCAACCGGGACGGCGGCCTGCTCGCGTGGTGGCGCCGTGAACGGCCCGCGCCCCGGGAGTGGGCCGCCGATCCGGCGCGCCCGGTGCGGACGGGGCCGGGCGGTGAGCGGCTGACCCCGCGCGGTTCCGCCGCCGTCTACCGGGCGACCGTACGCGGGCGGAGCGAGCCGTGGACGCCTGCGCAGCGGGTCGCCGCCGGGGAGCTGTGGCGGGAGATGTCGGGCCTGCTGAGCCGACACCTGGCGGAGCTGGAGGCGCGGAACACCGAACTCGCCCGGACCAACGAGGACTTGGACTCCTTCGCGCACGCGGCGGCCCATGACCTGAAGGAGCCGTTGCGGGGGATCTCGAACGCGGCCGCCTTCATCGTCGAGGACGCCGGTTCCGTACTGGACGCCACCTCGTTGCGCCGGCTCACCACGGTTCGGCGGCTCGCGGAGCGCATGGACGGGCTGCTGGACTCGCTGCTCCACTTCTCGCGCCTTGGTCAAGTGGGTTTGGAGCGGGAGGAGTTGTCGCTGGACGAGGTGGTGGACGACGCGCTGCTCGTGGCCGGGGACCGGCTGGCCGAGCAGGGGGTGAGGGTGGTGCGCCCGGCCGCCCTGCCCCGGCTGCGCGCGGACCGGGAGCGGCTGCGCGAGGTGCTGGAGAACCTGTTCGTCAACGCGGCCAAGTACGCGGCGGACGAGGGTGCGGGGGAGCGGTCGGTGTGGGTGGAGGCGGTCTCCGTGGTGCCGCCGGGTGAGGAGGGACGGCCGGAGACGGCCGTCGTCGTACGGGACAACGGCATCGGGATCCCGCCCGAGCAGCAGGAGGACGTCCTCCAGCTGTTCCGTCGGCTGCACCGCCGCGAGGAGCGGGGCGGCGGCTCGGGCGTGGGCCTCGCCGTGGTCAAGCGGATCGTGGAACGGCATGGGGGCCGGTTGTGGCTGGAGAGCCCGGCCACGGCTACGGCTACGGCTACGGCTACGGCTCCGGCTACGGAGGGTGGCGGTCCGGGGACGGCTGTGTGGTTCACGCTGGGTGGGGCGGATTCCCCGTCGGGTGAGTGACGGGGGCGTGGGTTACCCGGCGGGCGGCCCGCCGTCCGTCTTCTGCGTCATCCAGAAGTCGACCGCACCCCGCAGAACCGTCTGGAACAGCTCGAAGTTGACCGGCTTGTAGATGTAGCTGTCCGCCCCCGCCGCGTAACACGCGTCCTCCTCGGCCGAGGAGGTGGACGAGGTGAAGACGATCACCGTCAGGGAGGCGCACGCGGCGTGCCCGCGCAGGTGCGAGAGCAGCGTCAGGCCGTTCATGCCGGGCATGTTGAGGTCGAGCAGCACCAGGTCCGGCGTACGGGCGGCGGGGTCGAGGAGGCGGGGCACGACGGCGTCGCTGCGGGGGGCGAACTCCACGTGCAGGGAGGGGTGGGAGCGGGCCAGGGCCCGCTGGATGGCCTCGGTGTCCTCCTCCGAGTCCTCCACGACGAGGATCAGTCCGTCGCTGTTCATCGGTGCCCTGCCTGTCCGCCGGTACGGGTGCCGGGCCTGGCCCAGCCGGTACGGGTGTTCATCGCAGGGCCGCCTGTTCGAGGTGGAGGTGGTGGGGGAGGAGGCCGGTGTCCGGTGTGATGCCGGTCCAGCGGGCCACGAGCAGGGCGATGTCATCCTGACCGGAGGCGCGGAACACCTTGGCCTGCCGGGCCAGGCTCTCCGCGATGTGTGCGGCGCCGAAGCCGCGGAGGGCGGCGAGCCGGCCGGGCAGGACGCTCTCGAAGAAGGTGCCGTCCGCTTCCCGGGACTCCGTCAGCCCGTCGGTGAACAGCACCACGGTGTCGTCCGGGGCGAGTCGCTCCTCGTGGCTCTCGTAGGAGACGTCGTCCAGGACGCCGAGGAGGAGTCCGCCGGAGAGCACCTCGGAGACCGTGCCGTCGCTGCGGAGCACCAGGGGCGAGGGGTGCCCCGCGCTGCACGTGGTGAGCAGCGCCGTGCCGTCGGCCCGGGGCGTCAGCGTCGCGACGACCGCGGTGAGGAAGCGGCTCGCCCGCTCCTGTCGCAGGGCCCGGTTGAGCCGGCTCAAGGCGGTGCCGGGGTCGGTGCCCTCCTCCAGCAGGGTGCGCAGGGTGTGGCGGGCCAGTCCGGTGAGGGCGGCCGCCTCCGCGCCGCGTCCGCAGACGTCGCCGATCAGGAGGGCGATGCTGCCGTCGGGTCTGGGCACGGCGTCGTAGAAGTCGCCGCCCACGTCGAGCATGGGGTCGCCGACCTCGTAACTCGCGGACAGGTCCCACTGGTCGGTGACTGGGAGCTGCGAGGGGAGCAGGTGCTCCTGGAGGGAGAGGACGGCGTGGCGGCGGAGCTCGTAGAGGAGGGCGTTGTCGATGGCGAGCGCGGCCCGGGTGGCGAGGCTGCGGAGGAAGGCGCTGTCCGGCAGCCGGGCCTCGGGCCGCTGGTAGACGAAGGTGATGCTGCCGACCACACGGCCCCGGGCGCGGAGCGCGCTGACGCTGACGACGGTGGGGTGACCACTGGGGCTTCCGGGCAGCCCGGTGCCGGGTGTGCCGCCTGTGCCGCCTGTGCCGGGGGCGCCGCCTGTGCCGGGTGTGCCGCCTGCGCTGGGTGTGCCGACCGCACCAGCCGTCCCACCCGCACCGCCCACCCCGCCCGCATCCGCGAAGGGTGAGCCGTCCAGGGCGGCGCCGCTCAGGAACACCGTGTCCTCGTCCTCGCCCCGCCCCGCGAGCAGCGCCGCCAGCCACGGGTCGTCGCGGCCCGCCTCCTCCAGGGCGCGCTGCTGCTGGACGGCGACGTGCGTGGCGGCGACGAACTCCGGACCCTCGCCGCGCAGCAGATGTACGAGACATCCGTCGGCGACGGCCGGAACGGCGATCCGGGCCACCCGCCGCAGGGTGTCCTCCACGTCGAGGGACGAGTCCATCTGGAGCGAGGCCTCGGCGAGCAGCGCGTCGTCCGCGCCCCGGCGGACCTCGCGGCCGCGCTGGAGGATGCCGGTGTGGCAGCCCACGATGACGTCGACGGCCTGCGTCAGCCGGCTCTCGACCACGGCCAGGTCGGCCGAGGCGTCCACGGCGACGCCGAGCGTGGCCCAGCCCCGGTGGTCGAGCCGGAACGTGCAGGCCACGACGGAGGCCCCCGGCGCCTGCCGCAGGAACTCCGCCTCCGGCCACACCGCGTCGTCCAGCCCGGCCACGGCCGCCCGGGTCACCACGGGTTCGTCGCCCGGCTCCCGTACGGCCGCCTCCGGCATCGACCGCGAGGTGGCGACGATCACCGGGGCGTCGCTTCCGGTGCTCAGGGCCCGCATGTACCGCAGGACCTGCTTCTCGTCCCACCGCGTGCCCACGACGAGGAGGGCCCCCGGGGTGGCGAGGAGCGGCGCGTAGACGTCGTCCGCCAGCGCCGCGACCTCCTCGGCCCGCGAAGCCGCCTGCCAGAGCCGGTGCAGCGCACCGGACCAGGTGTCGTCGACCATGTCCCCGCCCTCCGCCGCCGTCTCGTCTCCGTCCTCGGCCAGTATGACCGGCGGGCCGGAATTCATGCCGTGGGAGGGATCACGGGTGGGTGTGCTCTCCTGTGCCCGGCCACTCGTTCGTGGGACGCTGGGAGAAGCGGCGTACGGCCGCGAAGCCTCCGATCTAGCTTTCTCGGCAAGGCCACTGAAGAAGGGACACGCGATGACCGCAGCGTTCGTCGAGAACAGTCACGCACCGGGTGCGCGCGCGTGGGACTACCTGCTCCAGACATGGCGAGAACTGGACGTGCCCGAGGGGTGGCGCGCAGAGATCGACGAGGGGCAGATCGTCTTGGTACCACCGCCGCACGCGCATCACAACGGCATCGCGGAGAAGGTGCAGCGACGCCTTTACCGAGGGCTTCCCGAAGGACTCGGGATCTACCAGACCCTCGGCGTCCACGTGGCACCGCTCGGCAAGCTGTACGTCCCCGACCTCGTCGTCATGCCGACCGAGCTGATCGACACGGCCGATCCGGAGACCAGCGATCCGCTCGACGCCGCCGAGGCGCTGCTCGTCGTCGAGATCACGTCCAAGGGCAACGCGCGGGAGGACCGGACCAAGAAGTACCGCGCGTACGCGCGTGCGGGTGTCCCGATGTACCTCCTGATCGACCGGTTCGACACGCGGGGCCCGATGTCCACGCTGTTCACGGAGCCGAACGAGGACGGCACGTTCAAGCGCGCGGACGCGGTGCCGTTCGGCAAGCCGCTGTACGTTCCGGCGCCCTTCGACGTGTCGCTCCCGACCGGGGAGTTCCCGGGGCCCACCGCTCCGTAGGCGGCTGCCCTCTTCGCGTTCGTACGGCGGCAGATCGTCCTCGGCCGGGCCGGTGACCCGGACCGGGGGCTGATGGACGTGAGCCTGTTCTCCATCGCCTCGTTCCGGAGCGGCGACATCGCCACGCTGATCACCGGCGCTGCACTGACGACACCCGCTAGGGGAGATCCGGGCGCGTCACCACCTTGATGTTGAAGGTGTGGGACCCCACCCCGCCCGCCCCATGAAGAGGAACGCGAAGTGCTCCTGGCCGCGTGCGGTGGTGATGCCGCCGATGTCCAGCTGGGAGGAGGGCGGCCAGCCGAGGTCCGCGAGGAGGCCGCCGACGGTCCGCTTGGCCTCGGCGTCATCGCCGGAGAGGAAGACCGTGCCCGGTTCGGTGAGCTCGCCCGGGGCGGTCATGGCGGTGGAGTCCATCGTGCAGAGCGTCTTGACGACGGGGGTCAGCGGGAAGGCCTCCTGGATCAGTTCGCCCAGGCTGCTGTTGGGGTGGGTGAGCTCGGTGAAGTCGTCGGAGAGGCCCACCCCGACGTCGATCAGCGGGATCCCGGCCAGCGCCGGAGCCCCGATGGAGTGCAGCAACTCCACGGAGACGCCTCCCGGCGTGGCGTTGACCAGCACGTCCGCGTGTGCGGCCACCTCGTCCAGGCTCCCCACGGGGAGGCCGAGGTCGGTGCGCTCCTTCGGGTGGCGTGATCCGAGGAGGACGTCGTGTCCTGCGGCGCGCCAGCCGTGGGCGAGGGCGCGGGCTACATGTCCGGTGCCGAGCAGTCCTATACGCATGAGGACGACGCTAGCCAGCGGAGCGGCTGGGGCGGATCGGGCCGGAGGCGGGGGCGGGCCGGGACCCGGGGCGTAGTCCGTTGGTCGGACGAGCCGTGCGATCGGATCGGGTCCGATCGGCCCCGAACGCAGAGGAGGGGAGGGGCGGCCCGTGGAGTCGGCTGCCTTCTTCTCGGCCTTCTTGGCCTTCTCGGCCTTCTTGGCCTTCTCGGCAATTCCTGCCGACGCCTTGGATCACTGCTTTACCTTGGAACCTCCGTAGTTCGTCGGGGGGACCGTCACATGGCCAAGGACCAGTTCGAGCACAGCCGTACCGAGACCGGCCCGAAGGGCTGAACCCGCCACCGTGAAGCAACTGACGGGGCAGGACCCCACCCACATCGGCCCCTACCGCCTGATCGCCCGGCTCGGCGAGGGCGGGATGGGTCTGGTCTATCTGGGCCGGTCCGATCTCGGCCGCACGGTCGCGGTCAAGGTCGTGCAGGCCGAACACGCCCAGCACCTGGAATTCCGCAGGCGCTTCGCCCGTGAGGTCGCCGCCGCCCGGCGGGTGGGCGGGGAGTGGACGGCCGCCGTGCTCGACGCCGACACCGACGCGGCGACGCCCTGGGTGGCGACGCAGTACATCCCGGGCCCGGACCTGACCACCGTGGTCGGCAAGGACTTCGGCCCGCTCCCCGAACACTCGGTCCACACCCTGGCCAACCGCCTCGCCCTCGCCCTCCAGGCCGTACACGGGGCGGGGCTGATCCACCGCGACCTCAAGCCGTCGAACGTCCTGGTGACCGTCGACGGCCCCCGCGTCATCGACTTCGGCATCGCGCGGGCGCTGGACAGCGTCGGCGGCGACAGCCTGCTGACCCGCACCGGCATGCTGATCGGATCCCCCGGCTTCATGTCGCCGGAGCAGGTGCGGGGCCATGAACTCACCCCCGCCAACGACCTGTTCTGCCTCGGGGCGGTCCTCGTGTACGCCGCCACCGGACGCCTCCTCTTCGGCGCCACGGAGACCGGGCTCAACGCGCACCTGTTCCGGATCGCGGAGGAAGAACCCGACCTGACCGGCGTACCGGACTCCCTGCTGGATCTCGTACGCGCCTGCCTGCACAAGGACCCGGCCCGGCGGCCCACCACGGCTCAGGTGATCGAGCGTACGGCGACGGACCGGCCGGGCGAGTGGCTGCCGGGTTCGGTGCTGGCCCAGCTCGGGCGCAAAGCAGCGGAACTGCTGGACTTCGCCCCGGAGGCGCGGGGCGCGCAGGCCGACCCGCGCGCGCACGGTGCGCAGGCCGACCCGCGTGTGCACGGTGCGCAGGCCGACCCGCGTGTGCACGGTGCGCAGACCGACCCGCATGCGCAGGCCGACCCTCGCGCATGGACCGCTCACCCGGGCACCCGTCCCGAGCCCGCCTCGTACCCCCTCCCGACCTCGTACCCCCTGCCGCCCGCCACCCCGCCGGCGGCCCCGGCGCCTCTCGGTACGGCGGGGGACGGTGGGGCGCCGAACCCCCGGCGCTGGTGGGGCCTGGCGATGGCGGCGTTCGCGCAACTGGTCGTGTGGGTCGACGCGTCGAGCACGTCCGTGCTGCTGTACGAGATGGTCGGAGACCTGGGCCTCGCCGCCTACGACGTGCGGCAGATCTACGCCGGCTACGCGTTGGCCTTCTGTTCGCTGCTGCTCGTGGGCGGGCACATCGCGGATCTCATCGGCCGCAGAACGGCGCTGCTCATCGGCCTGACCGGTTTCACGGTGGCCGTCGTGGTCGGCGCCACGGCCACCGGGCCCGATGCGCTGATGGTGAGCGTCGTCCTGCGGGGTGTCTTCGCCGCCCTGATCGCCCCGGCCTCGTTCGGCCTCGTCGCCGCCCAGTTCACCGAGGCGAAGGAACGCAGGAAGGCCCTCGGGATCTTCTCCGTGGTCGGCCTCGGCGGTTCTGCCCTGGCCCTGTTGATCACCGTGCCGCTCGCCCTGTCGACGGCCTGGAGCCTTTTCCTGTACATCACCGCCGGGCTCGCCCTCACCGCCCTCGTCGGCACCGCCGCCCTGGTCCGCGACCGGGGCGGCCGCACTCCGGCCCGCTTCGACGGCCCCGGTGCGCTGCTGAGCACCCTCGGGGCCGCGGCTCTCGTCTTCGGCCTGGCTCAGGCGCTGGGCGGCTGGGGCCGGTGGGGCGAGCCTCTGATGGTCCCCGCCCTCGTCCTCGGTGCCGTCCTGCTGGCCGCCTTCGCCTGGCAGCAGTCGAGGGCGGCAGGCCCGATCCTGCCGACGTACGCGGGCCGGGGCCGCGACCGTCTGGGCGCCTCGCTCACCCTGTTCCTGACCGGGCTCGCCCTGGCGCCCGTGACGTCACTCCTCGGGGTGTTCCTGATGTCCCTCGCCCCGCCCGCGTCCCTTGGTGCCTTCGTGGTGATGACGGGTGCGTTCCTGATCGGCGCCCTGGCCGTCTCCGCCCGGCTGCTGCCCCGCCTCGGCCCCCGTGTCCTGCTCGTGGCGGGTCTGCTGCTCGTGGCGGTGGGGGTGCTGGCCGTCCAACTGGCCGAGGACTCCGTCTCCAGCGCCCTCCCCAGCATGGTCGGTGTCGGCCTCGGCCTGGGCATGGCCGGTACGGTCCTCTACTCGACCATCACCGACGGCATCGCCGCGCAAGACGTCGGCGGCCGGGGCGGCCTCGTCATGGTGCACCAGAACATGGGCGGTGAGCTCGCGTTCGCGCTGCTCGGCGGGGGGATTCTCCATCTGTCGGACGACAACCCCTCGATCTTCTACGCGGCGGCCGGGGTCCTGGCGGTCGCGGCGCTGCTCGGAGGGGTGCTGATCAAGGGCCCGGCGAGGACCGTCGCCCCCGCCGAGCCCTGGTCGGCCCCGACGCTGTCGCGTTAGCTCCGGAGCGGGAGCCGGGGGCGGAGGCGGGAGACGGGGGGCAGAGGCGGGAGGCGGGGGCAGGAGCGGGAGGTCAGACCCCCGCCGGAGCCTTCTCCTGGGAGCCGGGGTCCGTGCCATCGGGGCCACCGGGGCCACCAGGGCCGCCGGTGTTCCCGGAGCCTCCGGGGCCTCCCGTCGGGGCGCTGTCCTGGGCCGGGTGGGGGCCGCCCGTGGCGGCGACCGTGGACGGGGCCGGGGCCTGGGAGACGTTGAATTCCGTCAGCAGGTCCTGGCTGAAGCCGAAGAAGTACGTGGCGAGGAACCCGGCCACGTACCCGGTGAGCAGGCCGCCCGCGTAGATCGCGATCGTGGAGCCCAGGCCGTGGTTGCCGTCCAGGAGGGGGAACAGGGCCCAGCCGGACGGGCCGATGGCGGTCGAGCCGACCGTGTCGCCGAGCTGGTGGAACAGGCCGACGAAGCCGCCGCCGAACGCGCCGCCCACGCACGCCGTGATGAACGGGCGGCCCAGGGGGAGCGAGACGCCGTAGATCAGGGGCTCGCCGACGCCCAGCAGCCCCGCCGGGAGCGCGGACCTGATGGTGCGGCGGATCGACTCGTTGCGGGGGAGGCGGAAGTACACCGCCATGGCCGCGCCGACCTGGCCCGCCCCGGCCATCGCGAGGATCGGGAGCAGGACCGTGAAGCCCTGCTGCTCGATGAGGGTCGTGTGGATCGGGATCAGCGCCTGGTGCAGGCCCAGCATGACCAGGGGCAGGAAGAGGCCGCCGAGCACGAAGCCCGCGCCTGATCCGCCGTTGGAGAGCAGCCAGTCCGCGAACGTACCGATCGCGGACGACACCTCGCCCGCCACGTACATCAGGCCGAAGATGGTCACCAGGCCGGAGATCAGCACCGTCAGGGTCGGGGTGACCAGGACGTCCAGCGCCTCCGGCACCCACCTCCGGCACCACTTCTCCACGTACACCGCCAGCACCGCCGCCCCCAGCGCGCCGAGCACACCGCCCTGGCCGGGCGAGAGGGTCTGGCCGAAGGCGTCGATCTTCGCCACGCCCGGGAACACGATGATCGCCGCCACCGCACCGCCCAGGATCGGCGTACCGCCGAACTCCTTCGCCGTGTTGTAGCCCACGAACACCGCGATCAGCGCCATGAACCCGGACGCCATCGCCGCCAGCGCGGGCGTCACGGCAGGCAGCCACCCCAGGTTCACCAGCAGGCCGTTGAGGCCCGCGATGATCCCGCAGCCGATGAGGGCCGGGATCAGCGGTACGAAGATATTGGCGATCCGGCGCAGGAACAGCTTGAAGGGGGTGGCGTTCTTCGCCTTCTGCTGGGCCTTGATCGCCGCGCCCTGGGCCGCCAGATCATCGGCGGAGACGGGAGCCGTGACGGATTCCGGTGCTGCCTCGCGGGCTTCCGCCACCAGGCGCTCGAACTCCGGCGTGACCCGCGCGACCGTGCCCGGACCCAGCACGATCTGGTACGTCTCGTCCTCGACCACGCCCATCACGGCGGGCAGGGCCCGCAGGGCCTCGTCGTCGACGAGGGACCGGTCGTGCAGACCCAGGCGGAGGCGGGTCATGCAGTGGGCGACGGAGCTGACGTTCGCGGCGCCGCCGACGAGCGGCAGGATCGCGGCGGCGGTGGCGCGGTTCTTGTCTTCTGTGGCCATGGTGCGGGGTGCCTTGCTGTGCGGGGGGTGTGGTGCCTGCGGTGCCTGCGGTGCCTGTTGTGCCCGGGGTGGGAGGGGTGCTCCGGGGTGGGAGGGGTGCCCGGGGTGCCTGTTGAGTCCGGGGCGGGAGGGGTGCCCCGGGGTGGGAGGGGGTGGGAAGGGCTGGTCAGGTGGTGCGTACGGCCGCGAGGGCGGCGCGGAGGTGGCCGTCCGACTCGGCGAGGAGCCGGGCGGCGGTGGGGCCGTCGACCCCGCCGAGGATGGTGAGGATCGCGTGCTTGACCTCGCCGTCGGTGGCGGCGAGCGCGGCCTCGATCTCGGCGTCGGACGCCCCGGTGGCGAGGGAGACGATGTGGCGGGAGCGGGCCCGGAGCTTTTCGTTGGAGGCGCGGACGTCGACCATGAGGTTTCCGTACGTCTTGCCGAGCCGGATCATCGTGATCGTCGAGATCATGTTGAGGACGAGCTTCTGCGCCGTGCCCGCCTTCAGCCGGGTCGAGCCGGTGAGCAGTTCGGGGCCGGTGACGATCTCCAGCCCGTGTTCCGCCGCGGCGGCGAGCGCCGAGTCCGCGTTGCAGGAGAGCCCGATGGTCAGGGCGCCCTGTGCCCGGGCGTGCTCGACCGCGCCGATCGCGTACGGCGTACGGCCCGAGGCGGAGATCCCGACCACCGTGTCGTCCGCCGTCAGCTTCAGCGCGTCCAGGTCGGCGGCGGCCAGCTCCTTGCTGTCCTCGGCCCCTTCGACGGCCTTCACCATGGCGGACGGGCCGCCCGCGATCAGGCCGATGACCTCGGAGGGGTCGGTGTTGAAGGTGGGCGGGCACTCGCTGGCGTCCAGCACCCCGAGGCGGCCCGCCGTGCCCGCGCCCGCGTAGATCAGCCGGCCGCCGCGGGCCGTGCGTTCGGCGGCGGCGTCGATCGCGGCGGAGATCTGCGGCAGCCGCTCGGCGACGGCGGTGGGGACGGTGGCGTCCTCGCCGTTCATGATCCGCGCGATCTCCGCCGTGGGCAGCCGGTCGATCTCGGCGAACTCGGGGCGGAAGGCCTCGGTGGTGAGCGTGGCCAGGTGGGCGCGGAGCTCGCCGTAGCTGTCGGCGGTACCGGAGGCTTCGGTGGTGGAGGTCATGGGAGGGCCGCTCTGCTTTCTCGGTGCCGTACGCGTACGGGTGGTGCGGGTGGTGAGTGGTGGTGGCGGGTGGCGGGTGGCGGGTGGCGGGTGGTGTGAGTGGTGCCGGTCAGCGGGTGCGCGGGCTGTGGCGGTGGGCGAGGGCCTCGTAGGAGGCGGAGAGGGCGGGTGCGGCGGTCTCGTACGTCCGCTGGGCCACGCCTATGAACAGGCAGTCCACGACCAGCAGCTGGCTCGTCCGGCTCGACATGGCGGCGGGGCGCAGCTCGCTCTCGCGCGCGGTGGACGTGGTCAGCACATGGTCCGCGTACTGCGATACGGGCCCGTCGGGCCGCCCGGTGATCGCGACCGTCGTCGCCCCCCGGTCGAACGCCACCCGCAGCGGCTCGATGACGTCACCGGTCGAGCCGGAGTGCGTGATCGCTATCGCCACGTCTCCGGCACGCAACTGCACCGCGTTGGTCACCGCGAGGTGCGGGTCCGTGTGGGCGTGGGCTATCAGCCCGATCCGGAGCAGCTTCTGAGCCAGGTCCTGGCCGACGAGGGAGGAGGCGCCCACCCCGTAGATGTCGATGCGGCGGGCGGTCGAGGCGGCGGTGACGGCGGCCCCCAGCTGGACGGTGTCCAGCCCGGCGGCGGTGTCCGCGAGGGTCTGCTGCTCGTCGAAGGCCAGCTTGGCGACGACCTCCGCGATCGGGTCGTCCACCGCGATGTCCGCCGTGACGGCGGGCGACCGGCCGGACTCCTGGTGCGCGGCGAGACCGGCCAGCGCGAGGCGCAGGTCCCGGTAGCCGGGGTAGCCGAGGAGGCGGGCGGTGCGGACGACGGTCGCCTCGCTGGTGCCGGTGAGCTCGGCGAGACCGGTGACGGTGAGGGCGGCGCACCCGGCCGGGTCGCCCGCGACGGC
This sequence comes from Streptomyces sp. NPDC059452, assembly GCF_042750035.1. Lineage (NCBI taxonomy): Bacteria > Bacillati > Actinomycetota > Actinomycetes > Kitasatosporales > Streptomycetaceae > Streptomyces > Streptomyces sp. NPDC059452. Next base: position 17,350 of record NZ_JBHYVE010000041.1, on the reverse strand, counting down.
TTCGGCCACCAGCTGCATGGAGCGGGTCATGGAGGGCGCGAGCGTCCGCACCTTGGCGGCGAGGGCCGCGGGGGCGGGTGGGGAGTCGCCGCTGAAAATTTCCTTCACGTCATGGGTCACAACTGAAAGATATTTTCACCCCGGGAGTCCGTCAACCCCTCCTCGTACTTGTCCGTCGGCATCTTCTGGTACCTGCTTCTGGTACCTGCCTCTGGCAGCGCCTCGCGCACGCGGGCGCACAATGGGGGGCATGGAGCTGAACCCCCTGGAGCAGGCGCTGCACGCCGCCCGCGCGCTGGTCATGGCCGATCTCGTCGCGTCCGATGTCGCCGAGGCCGACGTCGTCTCACTCGTCGAGGACGCCGTGACGCACCGCCGGTGGTGGGTCGAGCAGTGGCCCGAGGGAGCGGAGTTCGTCGCCGGGCTGATCGCCCAGGACGTCCAGGATGCCCTGCTGGAGAAGTACGGGCGGTGGCCGCTCTGCCCCGCCTGCGCCGAGGACGAGCCGCACGCGCTGGACGTCGAGCCGGAGCTCGGGCCCGACCCGCACTGGGTGTGCGTCAAGGCGGCGGTGGCCGTGGCGCCGGTGGGGGAGCTGGGCGGGGTACTGCGGCGGTGACCCTCTACATCGACCCGCCCACCTGGCCCGGACACGGCCGTCTCTGGTCGCACCTGGTCAGCGATGTGTCGTTCGAGGAGCTGCACACCTTCGCCGCCGCGATCGGCTGCCCGCCGCGCGCCTTCGAGCGCGACCACTACGACGTACCGGAGGCGTACTACGCGGACGCCGTACGGGCGGGGGCGCGGGAGATCGGCTCGAAGGAGCTGGTGCGCCGCCTCACCGCTGCCGGGCTCCGGCGCCCGAAGGGGCGACCGGCGGCGTAGGGGCGAGCGGCGGCGTAGGGGCGGCATGCGTGGTCATGGGGTCCTCCTCGGGCCGGTCATGGGGGCCTCCCTCGGGCCGGTCATAGGGGCCTCCCCTGGGGCAGGGACCATCGCGACCTCCCGTTCAGGGCCCTTCGCGACCAGCCGCGAGCGCGAGAGGCCGCCCCCGCCGCGCTGGAGCCGCAGTGACACCGCCACGGCCGCCAGGGCCAGGACCGTCATCCCCGCGCCCGCCCATGCCGTCGCCGCGAAGCCGAAGTCCGCGTCGATCACCGTGCCGCCCAGCCAGGGGCCGCTCGTGTTGCCCAGGTTGAACGCGGCCGTCGTCGTGGCACCGGCCAGCGTCGGGGCGGCCCCGGCCACGTTGAACATCCGGGCGTTGAGCGCGGGGGCCGTGAAGAACGCCGAGAGGCCCAGCAGGAACGCCAGCGCGACGACCGCGACCTGGCTGGAGGCGAACAGGGCCAGCGCCGCCAGGAACACCGTGGACGCCGTGATCCCGCTGAGCAGCACCCCGAACAGGTGCGCGTCCGCGACCCGGCCGCCGATCGTCGTACCGATCAGCGCGCCGACCCCGAAGAGGCCGAGGATCCACGGCACCCAGCCCGAATCCAGGCCCGCCACATCCGTCAGCAGCGGCGCCAGATAACTGAACGCGCAGAACACCCCGCCCGCCGCGAGCGCGGTGATCACGATCGCCAGCCAGACCTGCCGGTCCCGGTAGATCGCCAGCTCCTGCCGGAGCTGCGGCTTCTTCTCCGGCAGCGGGATGTGGGGGATACGGGTGACGACCCCGGCCAGCGCCACCGCCGACGCCACGCCCACCGCCCAGAACGCCGACCGCCAGCCGAGGTGCTCGCCGAGGAAGGCGCCCATCGGCACGCCCAGCACGTTGGCGATCGACAGCCCGCCGATCATCACGGCCATCGCCCGCGCCCGCTGGTTCACCGGGACCATCGCGATGGCCACCGCCGCCCCGACCGCCCAGAACCCCGCACAGGCGAGCGCGCTCACCACCCGGGAGGCGAAGAGCACCTCGTACGTCGGTGCCAGCGCGCCCGCGACCTGCCCGAGGCCGAAGACCGAGATCAGCGCGATCAGGGTCGTGCGGCGCGGCAGCCGCAGCGTGGCCACGGCGAGCAGCGGGGCGCCGACCACCATGCCGATCGCGAAGGCGGATATGAGGAGTCCGGCCTGCGGGATCGAGACGTCCATGTCGTCCGCGATGGGCGGCAGCAGGCCCGACAGCATGAACTCACTGGTGCCGAGAGCGAAGACCGAGAGACCGAGGATGTATACGGCCAGGGGCATGGGCGTGCGACGGCGGGAGGTGGAATCGGGCATGACTCGTCCCAACGCCGGAGAACACCCGCGCATTCCCGGCCCCCGCCCTTGGTCTTCTCGGCGGGCGGCCGGCCGCTACTCGGCGGGCAGCGCGTTCAGCTTCTTGCCGTGCAGGGCGAAGACGCGCTTGCCGTCGGTGGCCACCAGCCAGGCGCGGTGGTCGCTGGACCCGTCGTTGAACGTCCAGAGCAGGTCGCCGGTCTTCGCGTCGAAGGCGTGGATACCGCCCTTCTCGTCGAGGTCGGTGGCCCCGTAGAGGGTGGAGCCGACGCGGACGAACTGCCGGGGCACCTGTCCGCCGGACTTCTTGAGGCTCGTCGACTGCCAGACGCTCTTTCCGGTCCCCGGCTCGATCGCCCGGAGCGTACGGCCGCTGTCCGCGATGTAGAGCACGCCGTCCAGGACGGCCGGCTCGCTGAAGGCGGTGAACTGCTCCGCCTCGACGGACCACCTCTCGGACCCGTCGGAGAGGGCGAAGGCCTGGAGCCGCTGCCCCTGCGGGACGATCACCAGATCCTGGTGGACGGCGAAGGGGCCGTAACTCGTCTTCGTCGTCTTCTGCGTCCACACCTGCCGGCCGGTGGCGGTGTCGCGCACCGTGAGGTTGTTCTTGAAGTCGGTGTAGACGAGGTAGCGGCCCTGTACGGCGGCGTGGACGCCGTTCTGCTGGGTGCCGAGGTCGCGCTGCTCCTTCCAGACGACCTTGCCCGTACGGTTGTCGAGCGCGGCGATCACATTGGTGCGGGAGGAGTTGTCGGCCTCCAGGATCTCGGCGATGACGTACACCTGCCCGTCGTCCACCGCGACCGGCCTCGGCTGCCGGTACTCCTTGCCCAGGTGGCTGCGCCAGGTCTCCTTGCCGGAGGACGGGTCGTACCCGATGACGTTGCCGTCGTACTTCCCGCTGGCCAGGTACAGGGTGGAGCCGCCGTCGCCGAGCAGCAGCGGGGCACCGGGGACCGCGCCGCCCTCCAGTGACCACCGGGTCTCCCCGGTGGTCCCCTCCAGGGCGGCCAGCGGGTCACCGCTCGCGATCACCACACCGCCGACGGCCACCAGCTCGTCGTTGTCCCCGTAGGTCTCCGCCGAGGTCCTCCTCACCCATAGGGGCGCGGGGGCCTCCCCGTCCTTGCGGGGCGCGGGGGAAGTGCTGCGCGGCGGCGGGATGCTGCCCTCGCCGCCGGTCATGGAATCGTCCTCGCAGCCGACCGTTCCGGCTCCCAGGGTCGCCAGCGCGAGACCGCCCCCGGCCAGCCGGAGTATTCGCCGCCGCGAAGGTCTGCCGGCCGTCGTGCCGTATCCCGCGAGTCCCTTGGACATGTCGTCGTACCCCCATGGAGTCATCAGAGTGTGTGCAACTGCGATGCCAGACGTTAGCTGTGATCAGGTGTCACAGGCCGGGGCAGGGCGCGACCGGGACGACACCGTGAAGGAACCGGAACATTTACCGGTTGCCTGTCGAACATTTACCGGTTGCCCGTCGTGGATGGGCTGTCACCCCGGCTCGGGCGGCCCCAGCAGCTCCAGCTCCGTCGCCAGGTTGTGCCGGGCCCGTGCCTCCCACTCGGCCGCCCCGTGCGGCGTACGGAACAGCCTCGGCAGCGCGAGCAGTTGCCGCAGCACCGCCGCCCGCCCCGCCCGGAACGCCTCGTCGGGGACGAAGCCGTACTCCTCCCGTACCTGTGCCGCATAGGCCGCGTACTCCTGCGGGCCGCCCGCCAGCACCGCCAGATCCGCGTCGCACAGCACCTCGCCGTTGCGGTCCCCCTCGGCCGGGTCGTGCGTCACGGTGAGCCGGACCAGCCGCGCGACCTCCGCCACCACCGCTTCCGGCACCCCCGCCTCGGGCAGCGCGCGCTCGGCAAGGGCGGCGCTGCGCTCCTCGTTCTCCGTGCGGTCGGGCCGGTACACCGCGTCGTGGAACCAGGCGGCCAGCCGCACCGCGTGCGCATCGGCGGCGTACCCGGCGAGGGTGTCGATCCGGTCCAGGACCGCCGTCAGGTGGGCGGTGGTGTGGTAGCGGCGCTGCGGCTCGTCCCAGCGGGCCAGGAGGTTCTCGGCGTACGGGAGGGGGTCGGGGCCGGGCGCCCCGGAACGGGCGGCGAGGAGCGTGTCCCGCCAGCGGTCGGGCAGGGCGGAGCGGGTGTCGCCGGGGTCGTACGGGTGGTGAGGGCGCGGGCTGTCCGTCATGGGACGACCTTAGAGGCCGGGACGGGGGATGCCCCATGGGACCAGCCCCCGGACCTGCTCCCGGGCCCTCCCCCGGACCGCCCGTCGGACGGCCCTTGTCGCCCTGTCGTGCAGTCACTACCGTGCGCCCGTGAAGATGGACCTGAACGCGGACCTCGGCGAGGGCTTCGGCCGCTGGACCCTGACCGACGACGAAGCGCTCCTCGCCTGCGTCACCAGCGCCAACGTGGCGTGCGGCTTCCACGCGGGCGACCCCTCCGTCATGCGGCGGGTCTGCGACGCGGCGGCGGTGAACGGCGTACGGATCGGGGCGCAGGTCTCCTACCGGGACCTGGCCGGGTTCGGGCGCCGCTCGATGGACGTGCCGCCCGACGAGCTGACCGCCGAGGTCGCCTACCAGATAGGCGCCCTGCGGGTGTTCGCCGAGGCGGCCGGTTCCACCGTCTCGTACGTCAAACCGCACGGCGCCCTCTACAACCGGACCGTCCACGACGAGCAGCAGGCCGCCGCCGTCGTCGCGGGCGTCCGGCTCGCGGGCGGTGGCCTCACCGTCCTCGGGCTGCCCGGCTCGCACCTGCTCGCCCACGCCTCCGCCGCCGGGCTGCCCGCCGTGGAGGAGGCCTTCGCCGACCGCGCGTACACCCCGCAGGGCACCCTCGTCCCGCGCGGTGAACCGGGTGCGGTGGTGCACGACGCCGACGACGTCGTACGCCGCAGTGTCGGCCTGGCGCTGGACCGGGCGGTCACCGGGGCGGACGGCGGCCGGATACCCGTGGAGGCGCGCTCGCTCTGCGTCCACGGGGACACCCCGGGCGCCGCCGCCCTCGCCCGCCGGGTGCGGGAGGCGCTGGAGGGGGCGGGCGTGCTGGTGGAGGCGTTCACGTGAGCCGGGGGGATGACGGTACGGAGGCGTACGGGATACGGGTGCTGCCCGCCGGGCCGTACGCGCTCCTCGTCGAACTGGCCGACGGTGAACACGCGGAGGCCTTCCACGCCGAGCTGCTCCGCCGTCGTGAGCGCGGCGCACTCCCCGGCGTACGCGAGATCGTCCCCGGCGCGCGGACCGTGCTGCTCGACGGCATCGAGGACCGTGGTGGGGCGGGCGGCGCCGAGGACCGTCAGCGGGTCGGTGGCCGCACGCCCACGGCCCGGGACCGGCTCGCGCGTGACCTTCTCTCCTGGCCGATACCGCCCCTGCGCCGCGAGGAACAGGACGCCGTGGAGATCCCCGTCGTCTACGACGGCCCCGACCTGGAGGAGGTCGCCGCGCTCTGGGGCGTCCGCGCCGACGAGGTGCCCGGCCTCCACTCCCGTACCGCGTTCCGGGTGGCCTTCTGCGGGTTCGCGCCCGGGTTCGGCTACCTCACCGGGCTGCCCGAGCGGCTGTACGTGCCCCGGCGGGCGACCCCGCGCACGAAGGTTCCGGCCGGGGCGCTGGCCCTCGCCGGGCCGTACACCGGGGTCTACCCACGGGTCTCGCCCGGTGGCTGGCAGCTCATCGGGCGGATGGTGGACCCGGCGGTTCTCTGGGACCCGGCCCGGGAACCGGCGGCGCTGCTGGGGCCGGGGACCCGGGTGCGGTTCGTTCCGGCGGCGGCCGTACCGGGAGCGGCGGTGCGCGGATGACCTCCGTACGGAGGGGCGGCCTCCTGCGCATCGTCCGCCCCGGCGCCCTCACCACCATCCAGGACGCGGGCCGCCCCGGCTGGGCCCACCTCGGCGTCGGGCGGGCCGGGTTCCTGGACGCGCCCGCCGCCCGGCTGGCCAACCGGCTGGCGGGCAATCCGCCGGGCGCCGCCGTCCTGGAGACCACCGTCACCGGGTGCGCCGTCCGCCCCGACCGGCCCGTGGTGGCCGTCGTCGGCGGTGCGGGGTGCCGGGTGACCGTCGACGGGCGGCCCGTGGCGTGGGGCGCGCCCGTACGGGTTCCGGCGGGCGCGGTGCTGGACGTGGGGCCCGCGCTCAACGGCGTACGCGGCTATCTGGCCTTCGCGGGCGGCCTGGTGCCGGAACCGGTGCTGGGCAGCCGCTCGGCCGACCTCCTCTCGGGGCTCGGCCCGGCCCCGCTGAGCGAAGGCGACACGCTGCCCCTGGGCGAACCGGCCGGTCAGCCACCGCCGTACGGTCCCGCCGTCCCCTGGCCCGGCGCCCCCGCCGAACTGGTGCTGCCCCTCCAACCCGGCCCGCGCGACACCTGGTTCACGCCCGCCGCCCTCCACACGCTCACCACCGCCGCCTACCGGGTCTCCCCGCACAGCAACCGCATCGGCCTCCGCACCGAAGGGCCCGCCCTGGAACGGGCCCGCGAGGGTGAACTGCCCAGCGAGGGGATGGTGTTGGGGGCGATCCAGGTTCCCCCGGACGGGCTCCCCGTCGTCTTCCTCAACGACCACCCGACGACCGGCGGCTATCCGGTCGTCGGCGTCGTCCCGGAAACCGCCCTCGCCAGGGCGGCGCAGGCGGTTCCGGGAACGCGGGTGCGGTTCGTACGAGCGTGAGAAACCCCGTACGTACGGGCCGGGGCGAAACCCCGCACGAACCCTCACGCCCCCTTGAAGCCCCGCAGCCGCAGCGAGTTGCCGACCACGAACACCGACGAGAACGCCATCGCGGCCCCGGCGATCATCGGGCTGAGGAGCCCCGCGGCGGCCAGCGGCAGCGCGGCGACGTTGTAGGCGAAGGCCCAGAACAGGTTCGTCCGGATGGTGGAGAGGGTGCGGCGCGAGAGCCGGATGGCGTCGGCGGCGGCCCGCAGGTCTCCCCGTACGAGGGTGAGGTCACCGGCCTCGATCGCGGCATCCGTCCCCGTACCCATGGCCAGACCCAGATCGGCCTGGGCGAGCGCGGCGGCGTCGTTGACCCCGTCGCCGACCATGGCCACGCTCCGGCCCTCCGCCTGGAGGCGCTTGACGACGTCGACCTTGTCCTCGGGCATGACCTCCGCGTACACCTCGTCGATGCCCACCTCGCGGGCCACGGCGTCGGCCACCGCCCGGTTGTCACCGGTCAGGAGGATCGGAGTGAGCCCCAGGGCGCGGAGCCGCCGGACGGCCTCGGCGCTGGTGTCCTTCACCGCGTCCGCGACCTCCAGGACCGCCCGCGCCTCCCCGTCCCACGCGACGGTGATCGCCGTACGCCCGGAGCTCTCCGACTCGGCCTTCGCACGCGCCAGTTCAGCAGGCAGGTGGATCTCCCACTCGGCCAGCAGCTTCTCCCGGCCGACGAGGACGGCGTGGCCGTCCACCACACCCTGGACACCGAGACCGGGGACGTTGGCGAAGTCCTCCGGGGTGGGAAGGGCGGCTCCTCCCAGACGCTCGACGGCGCCCGCCGCCACCGCCTGGGCGATGGGGTGCTCGGAGGAGTGCTCCACCGCTCCGGCCAGGCGCAGGACGTCGTTCTCGTCCGTGCTGTCGGCGGTGTGGACGGCGAGGAGGGTCATCTTGCCCGTTGTCACGGTGCCGGTCTTGTCGAGGACGATGGTGTCGGCGCGGCGGGTGGTTTCGAGGACTTCGGGGCCCTTGATGAGGATGCCGAGCTGGGCGCCGCGTCCGGTGCCGACCATGAGGGCGGTCGGAGTGGCGAGTCCCAGCGCGCAGGGGCAGGCGATGATCAGGACGGCGACGGCGGCGGTGAAGGCTGCCGTCAGTCCGGCGCCGCTGCCCAGCCAGAAGCCCAGGGTTCCCAGGGACAGGGCGATCACGATCGGCACGAAGACGGCGGAGATGCGGTCGGCGAGGCGTTGGGCGGCGGCTTTGCCGTTCTGGGCGTCCTCGACGAGGCGGGCCATGCGGGCGAGCTGGGTGTCGGAGCCGATGCGGGTGGCTTCGACGACGAGGCGGCCTCCGGCGTTGATGGTGGCGCCGGTGACGGAGTCGCCCGTACCGACTTCCACGGGTACGGATTCGCCGGTCAGCATCGAGGCGTCCACGGCGGAGCTGCCCTCGACGACCCTGCCGTCGGTCGCGATCTTCTCCCCGGGCCGGACCAGGAAGTGGTCACCGACCTGGAGTTCTGCGGTCGGTACGGTGACCTGGACGCCGTCCCGCAGGACGGTGGCCTCCTTCGCGCCCAGCTCCATGAGGGCCTTGAGTGCGGCTCCGGCCTTCCGCTTGGAGCGGGCCTCGAACCAGCGCCCGGCGAGGATGAAGGCGGTCACCCCCGCGGCGGCTTCCAGGTAGATGTTCCCGGCGCCGTCGCTGCGCGCGATGGTCAGCTCGAACGGGTGGGTCATCCCCGTCATCCCCGCCGTGCCGAAGAACAGCGCCCACACCGACCACAGGAACGCGGCCGACGTACCGACCGAGATCAGCGTGTCCATGGTCGCCGCGCCGTGCTTGAGGTTGGTCCAGGCGGCGCGGTGGAAGGGCCAGCCCGCGTAGACGACGACGGGGGCGGCGAGGGTGAGGGAGAGCCACTGCCAGTTGTCGAACTGGAGGGCCGGGATCATCGCCATCGCGATGACCGGGACGGCGAGGACGAGCGAGGTGATCAGGCGCTGGCGGAGGGCGGTGAGCCCGTCGTCGGGTTCGGACTCCGCCGTTCCGCTCTCCCTCGTCTCCGTCGCCGGGGGTGGCGGTTCCTGGGCGGTGTAGCCGGTGGCTTCGACGGTGGAGATCAGATCCTGTACGGAGACGTCCTCGCCCCGGTACGTCACCTTCGCCTTCTCGGTGGCGTAGTTGACGGTCGCCTCCACGCCGTCCATCCGGTTCAGCTTCTTCTCGATGCGCGCCGCGCAGGAGGCGCAGGTCATGCCGCCGATGGCCAGCTCGACGGTGCCGGTGCCGGTGCCTGTTCCGGTACCGACGGCTGGGGTGGTGGCGGATTGCGTGGGCACGGGGTCCTCCTCGGGGCGGGGTTTGATACCCCTAGGGGGTATCTCTTCCTCTCCCCATGTATACCCCCCGCCCCTATGAAGTGCAAGGCGCGCCGGAGGGTGCTTGCGGGGCGGGTTCGCGTATCTCCGCGATCATGCGTTCAGATGGAGGGCTGTGCCGTCACTCGGCCGCCCCGTAGGCTGGCCATTGGACTAGACCTATAGCTGCGTACAGCTGGTATCGGAGGAATGGGGACCCATGAGCAACCGTGCAGTCCTGGAGGTGATCGCTCTCGACGCGGAGGACGCGGTCGCTGCTCAGGCAGGTGGTGCAGACCGGCTGGAACTGGTCACCGACATGGCCGCGGACGGCCTGACGCCGTCACGGGAGACCTTCGCGGCGATCCGGTCCGCCGTGGACATCCCGCTGCGCGTCATGCTCAGGCTGGCGGACGGCTTCGCCGCCGGTGACATCGAGGCGCTGGCCCGCAGGGCCCGCGAGCTGTGGTCGGACGGCGCCGATGAGTTCGTGCTCGGCTTCCTCGACGAGGACGGCCACGCCGACCTCGTGGCCGTCGAGCGGGTCGTCGCCCAGCTGGACGGCAGCCCCTGGACCTTCCACCGCGCGATCGACCGGGCCACCGACCGTGACGCCCTGCGCAAGCAGCTCGCGGACCTGCCCGGCCTGGACACGTTCCTCACGGCGGGTTCGCCGGACGGGGTCGACGCGGGCATCCCGACGCTCCTCGCCGAGGCCGCCCGCAGCGGTGAGCCGGGGTACGCGGCGCAGATCCTGGTGGGCGGCGGGCTCCAGCTGCACCACCTGCCGCAGCTGCGGGCGGCGGGGATCGACGCCTTCCACATCGGCGGTGCGGCCCGCCCGTCCGGCTGGTCGGCACCGGTGGACGCGGCGGCGGTACGGGAGTGGCGCGAGGCGCTCGACGCCTGATCCCGCAGGGGGCGGGAGCCGCCCAGGTCCCGCCCCTGCCCCGCCCCTCGCCGTATCTACTTCAGCATCTACTTCAGCGCCTCCGGCAGCTTCGCCGCGTGCACCACGGTCAGCCCCGACACCGCACGGGTCAGCGCGACGTACAGCCGCCGCAGCCCGGTCCGCTCGTCCGGTTCGCCGTCCACCACGGCCGCCGGCTCGTCGAGCACCACGTAGTCGTACTCCAGCCCCTTCGCGAGCGACGCGGGCACCAGCGTCAGCCGGGACTCGGCGGTGGTCTCCTCGCCGGGGGACAGGTACGCGTGCCCCGCCGCCTCCAACGCCGCGCCCAGCGCCGGGATGCGGGCATCGGCGGCGATCAGCCCGATGGACCCCTCGTGCCGCAGCGACTCCTCGCAGGCGGCGACCACGGCCGCGTCCAGTTCCGCCGCCCCGCCCGGCACTTCCCGTACGACCAACGACCCCGGCGACTCCCGCACCGACTCCACCGCCGTAAGACCCGGCGAGATCGCGGGCAGCAGCCGGGAGGCGTACGCGATCACCTCGCGCGGCACACGGAAACCGGCGGTCAGCTCCTCCACCACCGCGTCCGCCTTCCCCAGGTGGAACAGCGCCTCGTCCCAGCTCTCCGTGGACCACGGCGTCGTCCCCTGCGCGAGGTCGCCGAGCACGGTGGCCGAGCCGGTCGAGCAGCGCCGCCCCACCGCCCGGTACTGCATGGGGGAGAGGTCCTGCGCCTCGTCGAGCACGACATGGCCGAGCGAGTGCGTACGCGCCACCAGGTCCCGGGCCTCGTCGATCAGCACCGCGTCCGCCGCCGACCACTTGGCCGACTTCACGCTCCGGGCGGGCTTCGCCCAGAGGATCAGCTTCTGCTCGTCCGCGCTGAGCAGCCCCTCCGCGTGGGCGGCCAGGAACTCCGGGTCGGCCAGCAGCCGCAGCACCAGCTTCTCCGGGTCGACGGCGGGCCAGATCGCCTTGACGGCCGCCTTCACCGCCGGATTGCGGGCCACGGTGTTCTGCACCCGGTCGTCCGGCGCCTCGCCCGCCTCCTCCATCCGTACGAGGACGGCGTGCGCGATCCGCTGCGGCAGGGCCTCGTGGGCGGAGCCGTACCGCATGTCCCGGGCCAGCAGCTCGTCGACCATCTCCTCGATCTCGTACGCGGGCACCCGCCACCGCCGCGACCCGCGCACCACCACGACGGGCTCGGTGGGGGTGGTGACGTGCGAGCGGATGGCCCGGCGCAGCACCTCGGCCATGCGGGCGTCGCCCTTGATGACGGCGGCGGCCGCGTCGTCGCTGCCGCGCACCGTCACGCCCGCCGTCACCAGGTCGTCGACGGTGGCCTGCTTGACCTCCAGCTCACCGAGGGCGGGCAGGACCTGCTCGATGTAGTGGAGGAAGGACCGGTTCGGCCCGATGACGAGGGTGCCGGTACGGGCGAGGCGGTCGCGGTGCGCGTACAGCAGGAACGCCACGCGGTGCAGGCCGACGGCGGTCTTCCCGGTGCCGGGACCGCCCTGGACGCAGACGGTGCCGCCGAGGCCGCTCCGTACGATCTCGTCCTGTTCGGGCTGGATGGTGGCGACGATGTCGCGCATCGGCCCGACGCGGGGCCGCTCGATCTCCGCCTGGAGGAGGCGGCTGGTGTGCGCGGCCTCGGTGGGGTCGGTGAGGTGCTCGTCCTCGTACGCGGTGAGCTCACCGGCGGTGTACCCGAAGCGGCGGCGGAGCCCCACGTCCTGGGGGTTCTTGGGGGACGCCTGGTAGTACGGCTGGGAGACCGGGGCCCGCCAGTCGATGACCATCGGGTCCCCGGCGGCGTCGTGGACGTGCCGGCGCCCGATGTAGAACCGCTCGCCCTCCGCCCCCTCGGCCAGCTCGCCGCCGACGGCGTGGAGGTAGTCGAGGCGGCCGAAGAACAAGGGGGTGTGGGAGAGATCGGCGAGCGCCTTGATGCGGTCGTCGATCTGGGACTGGAGCACGGCGGCGTTGACCCAGTTCGCGGTGACATCGCGGATGTCGAGGGCCTGGACGTCCTCGCGCATCGCCCGCAGGGCGGCACGGGACGCGGCGAGATGGGCACGTTCGTGCGCCAGGGGGTCCAGCGGGTCGGTGGTGGAATCGCTTTCTGCTACGTGCGCGGGCACGGTGTTGCCTCCGGCTCTTCGACGGCTCTTCGACGGCTTTTCAACGGCTTCTCGACGACTTCTCGACGGTCTCTCGACGGCTTTTCGGCGCAGGACGGCGGACCGCGCGCCGCGGTCGGCCGGGGCCGGAGCAGGCGGGTCCGCTGGGAAGGTGCGTATCCGTGGGTGTCGGCCGGTTTCCGTCCGGTCGGCGGCGCTCCCGGGGCAGTTGACACGGCGCGGGAGGCGGGCAGACCGGCGATTGTAGCCACAGGGCCGGGCGGCGGCGAAACGGATTTCCGTGCTCCTGGAGGGGGAGAGACCGGGGATACCCGTAGGGGATGTGTGCGGGCCGGGCGGTACTGGAGGGCTACGCGCCCGGCGTACGGGTTCCGTCTGCGGGCCGACGCGGCCGAACGGGTGACGGGAGCACCATGGATACATGAGCACAACGACTCTGAACCCACGCAGGACCGGCCCCGCGCACGGCGCGACCGCGGTCACCGGTCACCATCGGCCCCATCGCGTCGGAGACGCCGTACGCGCGGTCAAGGTCTTCGTGACGACGGCGTTCAGCGTGGTCGTCCTGGGGGAGTACGCGGAAGGGGCCGGAGTCCTCGGCCGGGGCCGCTGAGCTTCCCGGGCGGGCCCGCCCAGGAGCCCCCGGGGTCTATTGGTGTCCGATGCGCACCGCGCCCCGGACGCGGTCCTGCCCGACCAGGGACATCGCGTCGAGCGAGGCGTCGGGAACAGGCAGCAGATGGGCATCGACCCAGGTCTCTCCCGCGGCCGTGTTGAACCACGGGTCCTCCACCACCACCGCCCCCGGCACCACCCCGTGACACAGCACCCAGTGCGGCACGTCGAACCCCTGCATCACGGCCAGCGACACGAGGAGCAGCACGTGCTCCCGCCGGCCGACCGCCTCCCGGAGCCCGGCCAGGGACAGCCGCCGCGCGTCGACCGGGACGCCGAGCCGCCCGGCGTCCACCCGTGACACCCGCTGGAGCACCGCCCGCCACTCCCGCTCGTCCCCGGAGAGGTGGTCGAGCAGGACGGGCCCGTCCGTGTCGAGGAACACCCCGACCGGCGACGACGGCCACCGGCGGCGTACCGCGACACCCAGCCCCACGGGCTCGCACGCGGCGAAGTTGGTCGCATCCCGCCACAGGGTCAGCTCCGCCTCGCGGCCGATCGATTCCCGGGGCTCCACACCCGCGTGCGCCTGCGCGACCAGGGCGGTGACGGCGCCGCAGGTGAAGTCGGTGCTCTGCCGGTAGTACGGCGGTGGCTCGGCGGCCCCGTCCCCGTACTCACCCTCGTACAGCCGACGCACATACCCGGCCCCGGGCTCACTCGGTCCGTGCGGATGCGCGAGCGGCAGCCGCAGCGGAGCGAACCCGGCCGCCACCGCGTCCTCCGCGCTCGCCGTCCACCCCTCCCACTTGACCTGTACGAGGCCCTGCCCGTACGCGTACGAGACGACGGCCGCCACCGCCTTCGGCACGTCCCCCACCGCGTCCACGATCTTCACGTAGGCGGTACCGGGGCGCGCCGTCACCAGCGCGGCACCGTCGCCGTCGGCCGTGCCCACCAGGCGGGGAGCGTGCGGGGAACGGTCCACCGCGCCCCACCGCTCCAGCACCTCGGGCGGAGCGACCCGCCGCACCGCGTCCGGCCACGCCCCGGGCTCGTACGGGATCACGGTGTACGTCGACGTCATGCGCGGGACCTCCGGAGCAGCCAGATGAAGTACGGGGCGCCGACCAGGGCGACCATGAGCCCGGCGGGGATCTGGGCGGGGGCGATGAGTGTGCGGCCCAGGGTGTCGGCCACGCAGACCAGTACGCCCCCGATGAGCACCGCGACCGGGATCACGCGGCCGTGCCGGGCGCCGACGAGGGACCGGGCGAGGTGCGGGGCGACGAGCCCGACGAAGCCGACGACCCCGATCGCGATCACACCGAGCGCCGCGAGCACGGCGGCGACGGTGAGCGAGGCGAAGCGGGTGCGGGCCGGGCTGACGCCGAGGATGCGCGGGGTGTCCTCGTCGATGGCCAGCAGATCGAGCTGACGGCGCATCGACAGCAGCAGCGGCAGGGCGATCAGCAGACCGACCGCGACCGGTACGACGTCGGGGAGCGAGCGCCCGTAGGTCGTCCCCGAGAGCCAGGTGAGGATCCGGGGGGTGTTCCACGGGTCGGCGCGCAGGAGGAGGAAGGTCGAGACGGCGCTCAGCCCGTAGCCGCAGCCGATGCCGATCAGCACGAACCGGTCGGGCAGGAAGCCGCCGCGCCAGGCCAGCAGGGCGATCAGCGCGAACGTGGCGATCCCCGTGGCGACGGCGGCGGCGATGAGCACCGGCCGCCCGCCGGGCAGGTCCGACGTCACGACGACCACCGCGCCGAGCCCGGCCCCCGCCGTGATGCCGAGCACGCCCGGCTCGGCCAGCGGGTTGCGTACCGCGCTCTGCACGGCGCATCCGGCAAGACCGAGCGCCGCACCCGCGAGCACGGCGGCGGCCACCCGGGGCATCCGGTCGTCCAGCGCGCGCCCGATCAGGTCGGGGGCGGTGCCCTGCACCCAGAGGACGAGGTCCCCCGTGCGCAGCCAGAGGCTTCCCGCCAGGATCCCCACCAGGACGGCCCCGGCCAGGAGCGCCACCGCGACGGTCACGACGAGGAGGAACGACCGGCGCGAGCGGGTGGCGGCCCGGGCCTGCGGGGGCTGCCGGACCGGCCCGGCGTCCCGCAGGCGGAGCGCGAGGACCACGATCACGACGGCGCCGAGCAGCGCGGTCGGGATGCCCGTGGGGACGGAGGCGGCGCCCTCGGCCCCCAGCACCGCGCGCAGCGCCGCGTCCGCGAGCAGGACGAGCAGCGCGCCGAGCAGCCCGGCGCCGGGCACCAGCAGCGCGTGCCGGTGCAGGGCCCGTACGCGTACGGCGATCAGCCGGGCCAGGACCGGGGCGCCGAGGCCGACGAAGGCGATCGGGCCCGCGAGGGTCACCGCCGTGCTGGTCAGGAGGACGGCGCAGAGCACCGCCGCCGTCCGGGTCGCCCGGACCGGCACGCCGAGGGCGGACGCGGTGTCCTCGCCGAGGCCCAGTACGTCCAGCTTCCGGGAGAGCGCGAGGGCGGCGCACAGCACGACGGCCACCAGCGGGATGGCGCGCATCGACGCGTCGATGTTGAGCTGGGCGAGGGAGCCGCTGCCCCAGGCGAAGAGGCCGGTGGTGTTCCGGTCGAAGAGGATGAGCAGCATCGCGGTCGCCGCGTCCAGCGCCATGGCCATCGCCGATCCGGCGAGGACGAGACGCGTGCCCGAGGTCCCCGCCGTACGGCCCGTGAGGGCGAGCACGAGGACCGCCGCGAGCAGGCCGCCCGCGAAGGCGACGGCACCGGAGGCCCACAGCGGCACGGTGAGCCCGAAGGCGGCGACGGCCGACAGCGTGAAGTAGGCCCCGGCGGTGACCGCGAGGGTGTCCGGCGACGCGAGCGCGTTACGGGTGACGGACTGGAGCAGCGCCCCGGCGGCACCGAGGGCGAACCCCACCGCCACGCCCGCGAGCAGCCGGGGCAGCCGCGAACCGGCGACGATGTCCCCGACCGGCACCCCGCTGACGTCCTCCCGCGCCCCGGTGGCGTACCGGACCAGGTCCCCCATCCCCGCGCCGGAGGTCCCCTGCGTCAGATGCCAGAGGCCCACCAGCACGATCGCGACGGCGAGGAGCCCGAGGACGGCGGCCCCGGCGAAGCGGCTGCCGCCGGTCACCGGGGCCTGCGCCGCCGTGACCGGGGCCTGCGCCGCCGTGACCGGGGCCTGTTCCTCTGCGGTCAGGGCCGGGGCACTCACTTCTTGGTGCTGAACGCTCACTTCTTGGTCAGGACATCGACGTACGCGTCGATCGCCTGCTCGCACGAGCGCGGCCCGCCGGCGCCCCAGACCCGGGCGGGGAAGCTGTGCGCGCGGCCTTCCTTCACGGCGGGGAGCGACTTCCAGACCGGGTTCTTCTGGAGGGCCTTGACGTAGCCTCCGGCGCCTTCGTCGTTGGCGTAGAAGAGGTTGGCCTTCCCCACGGCGGTCAGCCCCTCGACGTCGGTCTGCGCCAGCCCGTAGGAGGGGTCGACGCCGCCGTCGCCGTACGCCTTGTTGATGTCGTCGGTCCAGGCGGCCTTCATCCCCAGCTCCTCGCCGATCGCGGTGAACAGGGCGGCCTCGCCGTACGGGCGGACCGTGAGGTTGCCGCCCTGGAGCCAGCCGTCGAAGAACAGGAAGTCCTTCGTCGGCAGATCGGCGTCGGCCACCTGCTTCTTGGCCTCCGCGAGGCGGTCGTCGAACTGCCCGATGACCTGCTTCGCCCGCTCGTTGCGCCCGGTCGCCTCGCCGATCAGGTTGAACACGTCCCGCACGTTGCCGATGGGATCCTTGGGATTGGCACCCCGGGTGGCTATGACCGGTATGCCCCGCTTCTCCAGTGCGACCAGGGTCTCGTCCTTGGCGTCGAACGCCTCCACGACGACCAGGTCGGGCTTGGTGGCGGCGAGGGTGTCGAGGTCGGGCTCCTCGCGGGTCCCGATGTCCGTCACGCCCTGGGGCAGCTTCTCCGCGCTGACCCAGGTCCGGTACCCCTTCGCGTCGGAGACCGCGACGGGCGTGACGCAGAGGGTGAGGGCGTCCTCGACCTGCTGCCACTCCGTGACGGCGATACGTGCGGCGGGCTTGTCCAGCTTCACCTTCCGGCCGAGGCTGTCGGTGAGGGTCACCGGCTTCGTCGAGGTCGCGGTGGTGTCCCCGGCACAGTCCTTGGACGCCGGGGAGGCGGCGGCGCCGGCCTCGGGCGTCCTGACGTCGGTGGTGCCGCAGGCCGTGGTGGCGAGGGCGACGGCGAGCCCGGTGGCGGCTGACGCCAGGAGACGGCGGGCGCGGATCATGAGGGGTCCTACCTTTCAAGGCGTGGGTCTGATCTGGTCATTCGTAGGATCGGAGGGCCCAGGGGTTCTGGGTATGGCTGTCATCGGGGCGCCGTTGGCA
>NZ_JBHYVE010000040.1:23153-54054 GCF_042750035.1 Streptomyces sp. NPDC059452 | reverse complement strand
GGCCCCCCCCCGCCGGGGGGGCGGGGTTCACCCGGCGCGGCCCCGCCCCCACGGGCAGAAGACCGTGGTCCGGGGCCGCCGGATGCGCAAGAGGCCGGTCAGGGCGTGTACTTGTACCCCACCCGGCGGACCGTCTGGATCGAACGGCGGTGCTCCGCACCGAGCTTGCGGCGCAGCCGGGCCACGTGGACATCGACGGTGCGCCCGTCGCCCACGTGCCCGTAACCCCACACCGTCGTCACCAACTGGTCGCGGGTGTGCACCCGGTGGGGGTGCGCCACCAGGTGGGCCAGCAGCTCGAACTCCAGGTACGTGAGGTCGAGGGTGACCCCGTCGACGGAGGCCGTGCGCCGGGTCGAGTCGATCCGGACCGGGCCGGGCGACGGCGCCTCCGCGGCCGGCTCGTCCGCCACCGGCTGGGGGAAGGGCGCACGGCCCTGCCGGGCGTGCTGGGAGGCGGCGACCGCACCGGCGAGCGCGGGCTGCTGGTCGGCCGGCACGAGCACCAGGTAACCGATCATCGGCGGCTGGCCGGGCAGGGCGGGAAGCGTGTGCTGGGGAGCGGGCAGCCAGGTCGCGCCCGGCGGCAGGAAGTCGGCCACGTCGGAGAGCCGGGCGACCTCGTCACGGTCGACGGCGCGCAGTCGGTGGCGGTTGGGGGAGAGGGAGCGGGCGGTGGGGGTGGCCGCAGCGGGCGCCGGGGAGGCTGCGGTGGCAGCGGAAGCGGCGGAGAAAGTACGGGTGTTCGCCATGGAGGGTCAGCTCTTTCGCGCGAGGAGTCGTCGAGGGACGGACTTACGTCGTGCGCGCGGACCGAAGGCCGGGGTGAGCGGCTTTAGAGGGCCTGCGCGTTCCACGCGCGGCAACACACCCGGTCGAAATCATGGTGCTGACGGGAAGGCCAGAACGGCTCAAGGTCGCTGCGACCCGACGCGATGTACTGGAAGCTGGCCATGGCTCCATTGAAGCAGACATTGCGGCTGTGCATCAGACTCCTCTCACCCGTCGATACGGCGTCTTGACGTTACCTTCCTCACGCTGCGCTTTATCGCGCTCACCTTTCTTTCACCACGCCTTGTTCGAGCCACCTCGAACGGAACGCCTCGAACGGAACCTCTCAAACGGAACCTCTCGAACGGAACTTCTCGAACGAGCGGAGAAGAACAGGGAGGGGCCGCCGGTGATCCGGCGGGCCCCTCCCTGCGTGTACGGCTGCGGGATCAGACCTGGTCGGCCTTCTCCAGCGCGGTGCAGCACGTGTCGACGATCAGCCGCGTGACGACGTACGGGTCGACGTTGGCGTTGGGACGGCGGTCCTCGATGTACCCCTTTTGGTCCTGCTCGACCTGCCAGGGGATACGGACCGAGGCGCCGCGGTTGGAGACGCCGTAGCTGTACTCGTTCCACGGGGCGGTCTCGTGCAGACCGGTCAGCCGGTCGTCGATGCCCGCGCCGTAGTTCTTCACGTGGTCCAGCGGCTTGGAACCCTCACCCAGCGACTCGCACGCGGTGATGATCGCGTCGTACCCCTCGCGCATCGCCTTGGTGGAGAAGTTGGTGTGCGCGCCCGCACCGTTCCAGTCGCCCTTGACCGGCTTCGGGTCCAGCGTCGCGGAGACGTTGAAGTCCTCGGCGGTGCGGTAGAGCAGCCAGCGGGCCACCCACAGCTGGTCGGAGACCTCCAGCGGGGAGAGCGGGCCCACCTGGAACTCCCACTGGCCGGGCATGACCTCGGCGTTGATGCCGGAGATCCCGAGCCCGGCGGCCAGGCAGTTGTCGAGGTGCTTCTCCACGATCTCGCGGCCGAAGATCTCGTCCGCGCCGACCCCGCAGTAGTAGCCGCCCTGTGCGGCCGGGAAGCCGCCCTCGGGGAAGCCGAGCGGCCGGTGGCCGTCGAAGAAGGTGTACTCCTGCTCGATGCCGAAGATCGGGGCCTGGCCCGCGAACTGCTCGGCGACCGGACGCAGCACGGCCCGGGTGTTGGACTCGTGCGGCGTCATGTCGATGTTGAAGACCTCGCACAGGACGAGGACGTCGTCACCGCCCCGGATCGGGTCCGGACAGGTGAAGACGGGCTTCAGCACCCGGTCGGAGGCGCGGCCCTCCGCCTGGTTGGTGCTGGAACCGTCGAATCCCCAGATGGGGAGATCCGCCACGTCCTGCGACGGCGTGCCGTCCATGATCTTCGTCTTGGAGCGAAGCTTGGCGGTCGGCTCGGTGCCGTCTATCCAGATGTACTCAGCCTTGAACGTCACGGACGCCATCCTTTGCGGGTGCAGCGGTCTATGGCGCGCAGCTTGGCAAGGTGCGATTTCCCGTCCGTTGCCCGAGTGTGAACCCCGTGTTACCGAGGATTCCTGCGTTAAAAAGGGAGCCTTGTAGGGGCTCGTCCCACGTTGCCCTTGAGGAGCTCCGAGAACCCGGCGGCCCGGATCCGCCGCACCAGCTCCTCCCGGCTCACCCCCAGCGCCCCGGCCGCCCGGGACAGCTCCCAGTCCGCGCCCGCGAGGGTGTGCAGGAGGTAGCCGCGCCGGATCTGGGCATCGGAGAGCCGGAACGTCTTCAGGTAGGCGACCTGCCCCTTGTGGTCGGTGATCGTCTCCCCGATGTGCTGCCCGCTCCCGTCCCGGACGAACGGCGGCAGGAACCGCCACAGGGTGAACGACCCCATCCGGTACACCCGGTCGAACCCGTACGAGGAATCCAGCAGCTCCCGCGCGAACAGCCCGTCGTGCGCCTGTGCCCACGCCCGCTCCTGCCCCCGCGCCGCCGCCCGCAGATCGGCGAGCGTACGGATGTGCTCCCCGTCCCGGATACGCGCCCCGAACTCCGGGACGGGCGCTCCGTACAGCCCGTACTGGTGCACCAGCTCCCCGTACAGGTCCTCCACCAGCGAGGCGTGCAGCAGCCGGTAGTCCTCCGGGTGCGGCACCACGAACGCGGCGGCGAGCGCGTCGGAGACGTACACCATCACCCCGCACTGGTCCGGGTGGATCTCGAAGACCCGCAGCGCGTCCCCGAGCCCGCGCACCGACCAGCCGAGGTACGTGTCCTCCGCGCGCGGCGACAGCCCGCCGCGCAGCGCCCCGCGCGACCACTCCTCCCAGGCGGTCGAGGGGCCGCCGAAGTGCAGGGCGAGGTACCCCTCCAGGGCGAGGTGGAGCGGCAGGAACCGCAGCCGGTTGCCGGGGCGCCGCTTGGCCAGGCGGTGGTGGGCGAGCCTGGGCAGCCGGGCGGTGTGCGGCACGTCCCGAGTGCCGCCGAGCTGAGTCCCGTACGCGGCCGACTGCCCGCCCGCGCCCGGCACTTCGGGTCCTTCGCCGCCGCCCGACCAGTCGGCGACCAGCCCGTGGGGGATGTACGAGATGTACTGCGTACGGTGGTCGAGCTCGACGATCCCCGCGCCGAGCCCGTCGTACACCTCCCGGTGCAGCCGGAGCCCCTCCACCGGCGCCTCACGCACCAGCGGGACGAGCCGGACGCCGCCCCACACCTGCGCGGGCCGGGTGGTGAGCCCGGTCAGCTCCAGCCGGTTCACGATGCCTCCTCTTCCTCTTCCTCTCGCTCTTCTGCCCGGCCGGTCTCTCCCGCTCCGACGAACCGCGCCACCCGCCGGTCCAGATACGCGTACAGCTCCGCCGGTCCGGTCCGGCCCTCCGCGAACCGGGCGATCTCCACCAGCGCGGGCAGATCCTCCGCGTCCCGGATCCCGGCCGTCGGAACCCCCGCCGCGAGCCGCCGCACATCGAAACCGGCGGCGTCGTATACGGGGTTGACGTGCACCACGGCCGTCCGCCGCCCCGGGTCCAGCCGCTTGCGCCACACTCGCAGCACCTCGCCCGCGAGCCCCGCCGGGGCGTTGTCCCAGCCGTCCGAGACGATCACCAGCCGGTCCGGCACCGCACTGTCCGGTCCCGGCTCCAGCGCGTCCAGGATCCGCATCCCGAGCGGGGTCGGCCCCCATGGACGTACGAGCAGGGCATCGCTCCGGCCCGAGGTCCACAGCGCCCGGTACGCGCCCGGCGCCGCGAGCGCCTCCAGCAGGTAGTGGCAGGCCAGGGCCACGGCGAGCGGCCGCCGCCGCTTCTGCCCCGACCCGGACGAGGAGAAGCTGTCGTCCAGCACCGCGTGCACCCGGCCCCAGCTCCCGGCATGCCCGCCGGCGGCCCGGCGGGCGGCGGTGCGCAGGGCACCGGTCAGCTCGGCGCGGCGGGCGGCGCGCTGCTCGAAGGGGAGCGCGAGCACGTACAGCGCCAGCCGGGTCAGCGGCATCCCGG
The DNA here is from genome assembly GCF_042750035.1 of Streptomyces sp. NPDC059452. NCBI lineage: Bacteria > Bacillati > Actinomycetota > Actinomycetes > Kitasatosporales > Streptomycetaceae > Streptomyces > Streptomyces sp. NPDC059452. The sequence goes on along the minus strand of NZ_JBHYVE010000040.1, from coordinate 49,777 downwards.
TCAGATCGATGTCCACGGTGGGCCGTCGGTCGCCCGCCACCCGCTGCTCCTGGGTGCGCAGCCGCTCCAGCCGGGTCATCCGGGGCGCCGCCCGCTCCAGGAAGACGGCACGCTTCATCCCGTGCCGGGCGGCGAACCCCTCCGCGACGCTGAACGGCAGCTCGGCCACGGCCCCCTGCTCGTAGTGGGCGCGCCGCCAGGCGTCCAGCAACGGGTGCTCGTAGCGCGGCAGCTTCCCCGGCCGGAACAGGAACTCCCCGACCTCGTACATGTGCGCCGGCCCTTCGGCGCAGCGCAGATGAACATGACGGGCGGCCGACTTCACCCCACCCCGGTACTTCACCGCGTCGTGCCCCAGATCCGGCCGGGCCGCCAGCCAGTCGCGCAGGATTGCCCGGGTGCGCCGGTTGTTGATCCCGGCCCGCCGCACCTCGCGGAAAAGACGGTAGACACGCTGCGGCGGCAGCACCGCCAGCCGTGCGGCGATCAGCCGCCCCTCGGCGCGCCGCTCCTCCGCGCTCGCCTCGCCCGCCGTCTCCAGCAGCCCGAGCACGATGCGGGCGGCGTTGTGGTCGTTGATGTCGAGGGCCAGGGAAGCGGCGTACACGCGGCGGTAATTGATCCGTACGTACGCATGCAGGAAGTCCAGTGACAGCTGCTGCCCGACGGCACCCGAACGGAACTCGCGCTGCCCGGTCGCGGTGATCGCCGCATTCACGAAGAGCAGGACGTCTTCGGCGGCGACTTCAGAGGCGAGATCGGTGCCGAGATCGGCAAGGTTTTCGGGCGTGCTCATGGTCTTCCCCCGGTGGACGCAGATGCCGGCCGGGGAATGGAGGCGCGAACAACGAAATCATCGCTTCAGCAGGCAAGTCTCGGAAGTCGCAGCCGAAGTCCCGCGGCCGGCTCAGGAAACGTATCCGGGCGACCCGGTTCTCCGCCACTTGATTCGGGCGGCACGGCGCGGTATCGGCACTTCGGGTGCACCGGGTGCACCCCCTCTCCACGCCCACCCCACCAGGCACACTGGCCCCCATGACCACACCCGCGGGCAGCACCACCCCCACCCCTACCGCCACCCCCACAACCACCCCCCTGCGCATCGGCCTCCTGGGCACCGGCCCCTGGGCGCGCAACACCCAGGCCCCCGCGCTCGCCGCCCACCCCGGCGTCGAGCTGAGTGGGGTGTGGGGCCGCCGTGCCGAGGCTGCGGACGTGCTCGCCGCAGCCCACGGGACCCGGGCGTACACGGGGGAGGCGGGCATCGACGCGCTCCTGGAGGCGAGCGACGCCGTGGCCTTCGCGCTGCCGCCGGACATCCAGGCCCCGCTCGCGGTCCGGGCGGCGGAGGCGGGCTGCCACATCCTGATGGACAAGCCGGTCGCGACGACGGTCGAGGGGGCCCGCGCGGTGGCGGAGGCGGCGGCGAAGGCGGAGGTGGCGTCGGTGGTCTTCTGCACACTCCGCTTCGCACCCGAGACCGCCGCGTGGATCGCCGAACAGGCGGCGGTGGGCGGCTGGTTCACCGCCCGCGCCCAGTGGCTGGGCTCGCTCTACGCCGAGGGTTCGGCCAGCGAGTACGCGGACTCGCCGTGGCGGCGGGAGAAGGGCGGCCTGTGGGATGTGGGCCCGCACGCGCTCTCGGTGCTGATCCCGGTGCTCGGCGAGGTCACGGAGCTGACCGCCGCGCGCGGCCCCGCCGACACCACTCACCTGATCCTGCGCCACAGCTCCGGCGCGTCCAGCACGGTGACCCTCGGCCTGAGCGCCCCGCCCGCCGCGGCGGGCATGGACATCGAGCTGCGGGGCGCGCACGGGACGGCCGCGATCCCGGGCTGGGACGGCGCGGAGACGGCGTTCCGGGGAGCGGTGGACGCGCTGGCCGAAGCGGTACGCACGGGGGTGCCGCACACCTGCGACGCCCGCTTCGGCCTCCGCCTGACGGAACTGCTGGCGGAGGCGGAGACCCAGGCCGGTCAGCACGGGGGCCTCACCCGGGTGAGGGGGCGGGTCCGGGCGGGCTGATCAGCCTGGGGCGGGTCACGGCCAGGCGGCCCGGCTCACCCGGAGGCAGGGCCCGTACGGGTCACGGCCGGGCGGAGGCGACCCGCTCACCCCGGAGGCAGGGCCCGGCACAGGGCCTCCAGCGCCTCGGGGTAGGCGTGTTCGGAGGGGGTCGCGTACCCCACGACGAGCCCGTCCCGCTCGCCCCCGGGCGGCTCCACCCCCGGGTGCCGGTAGTCCGCAAGACCCTCCACCGCGAGCCCTTGCCAGGCCGCGGCCCGTACCACCGAGCGCTCGGTGCCCGGTGGCAGCTCCACCACCGCGTGCAGCCCCGCCGCGATCCCGGTGACCCGGACGTGCGGCGCGCGGTGCTCCAGGGCCGCCACCAACTGGTCCCGGCGCCTCCGGTGGCGCTGCCGCATCCGGCGTACATGCCGGTCGTACGCGCCCGAGTCGACGAAGTCCGCCAGCGTCAGCTGCTCGGTGGCGCTGGAGAACTGCTCGCGCTCGCCCTTCGCCGCGACGACGGGCGCCACCAGCCGCTCGGGCAGCACCATCCAGCCGATCCGCAGGGTGGGGGAGAGGCTCTTGCTCACCGAGCCCAGCAGCACCACATGTTCGGGATCGAGCCCCTGCACGGCCCCCACCGGCTGCCGGTCGTAGCGGAACTCCCCGTCGTAGTCGTCCTCCACGACGAGCCCGCCCGTGGAGCGCGCCCAGTCGACCACCGCCGCCCGCCGCGCGGGGTGCAGGGGCCCGCCGGTCGGGAACTGGTGGGCGGGGGTGAGCAGTACCGCCCGGTCCCGGCGGGTCAGTTCGCCGACCCGGGCGCCGTCCTCGTCCACGCCCACCGGCCGGGTGCCGACCCCGTACGAGGCGAGCAGCCCCCGGTGGAACGGCAGCCCGTACGCCTCCGCCGCCCAGGGACCGCCCACCGCTCCCGCCAGCAGCCGCAGCCCGTGCGCGGCCCCCGAACAGAGCACGATGCGCTCGGGCGAGGTCCGCACCCCGCGCACCCGGGCCAGATACCCGGCGAGCGCCTGCCGCAGCTCGGGCCGCCCGTGCGGATCACCGGGCCCGAAGGCGTCGTTGGGGGCGGCGGCGAGCGCCCGGCGCGCGGAGGCCAGCCAGGCGGTCCGGGGGAAGGCGGCGGGGTCCGGCTGCCCCTGGACCAGGTCGTGGACCGGGCGGGAGGGGCGTTCGGGGGTGCGGGGGCGGTGGGCGGGGGTGATGGGCGCGGCCCGCTCGGCGACCCGGGTGCCCGAACCCTGACGGGCGGCGAGCCACCCTTCGGCGACCAGCTCCGCGTAGGCATCGGCCACGGTGTTGCGGGCCAGCCCGAGGTCGGCGGCGAGCGAGCGGTAGGGCGGCAGCCGGGTGCCGGGGGTGAGCCGCCCGCTGCGGACGGCCTCGCGGAGGGCGGTCATCAGGACGGCCCGGCGGTTGCCCGTCGCGGAGAGCTCCAGCGGCAGATCACTGCCCAGGATCTCCGCTGAATTGACCCATGAATCCGCCATCAGAGTGCACCCCGTAACCGGTCGCCTGTCCTCCTAGATTCGTACCCATGACGACGACGGAGATCAAGTCGAACGACCGCGCGACCGCCCCCGCCACCACCGTCCGGCTCAAGACGGGCTCCGGTACCGCTCGGCTCGATTTCGCCAAGGCCGCCCCGAAGGCCTTCCGGGCCGTGATCGGCCTGGACGCGGCGGCCCGCGAGGGGCTGGACCCGGCCCTGGCCGAGCTGGTCCAGATCCGCTCCTCGCACCTGAACCACTGCGCGTACTGCCTCCACACGCACACGACGGACGCGCGCAGGGCGGGGGAGAGCGAGGAGCGGCTGCAGATGGTCGCGGTGTGGCGGGAGGCGCCCCACCTCTTCACGGAGAAGGAACAGGCCGCCCTCGCCCTGACCGACGCGGTCACCCGGATCGCGGACGCCGGGGTCCCGGACGCGGTTCACGACCGGGCGGCGGCCCACTTCGACGAGCCGGAGCTGGCCCGGCTGCTGGCCCTGATCCTCACCGCCAACACCTGGAACCGGATCGCCCTCGCCACGGCGAAGCACGCGGGCACGGACGAACGCTGAGGGCCCCGTCCTCTGATGGCTACCGGCGCCCCAAGGCGTCCCGTACGGCTTCCTCGCTCCGGCCCACCACGGCGCTTCCGTCCTCGGCGGTGATGATCGGCCGCTGGATCAGCTTGGGGTGCTCGGACAGGGCGGCGATCCACCGCTCCCGCGAACCGGCCTCGCGCGGCCACTCCTTGAGCCCCAGCTCCTTGGCCACCGCCTCCTGCGTCCGCGTGATGTCCCACGGCTCCAGGCCGAGCCGGTCCAGGACGGCCCGGATCTCCTCGGGCGACGGCACGTCCTCCAGGTAGCGCCGGACGGTGTAGTCGGCCCCTTCGGCGTCCAGCAGGCTCACCGCACTACGGCACTTGGAACAGGCCGGATTGATCCAGATCTCCATGGGGCCAAGGTTACGGGAGGGACCGCCGAAAACGCCTCTGGCCAGGGGCGATTGTCAGTGGGGGGCAGTAAAATGGAGGCAGTTCATGAGGGCTCCACCACCCTGCCAGGAGGATGCCGATGGCCGTTGCCGCAGTCACGACCGAGCCGCTCGACCGACAGCTCCCGATGCCCTTCCACCCGCCGCTTCCCGCCCCGCCGGCGAAGAAGCGACTGCCCGCGGGCCGCCCCCGCGAGTGGTACGTCTCGCACAACCGCCGCCTCAAGGCCATGCGCCTGGCGATCGCCCTGCTCGACAGCGGGGTCTACCAGCCTGCCAGCGCCGGGAACCACCGGATACGGACCACCGCCGAGCGCCTGGGCATGCACCCGCCGTCCGACACGACCTGCCGCATGGTCCGCGCCCTGATCCGATACGGCCGCTGACCCCACCCGCCCACCGACGACTCCGTGCCCCCGGTCTGACCGGCCGGGGCACGGGCACACCCGCGCTGACGACGTCAGACGACGTCAGAAGCCGCTGCACGTGGCTGTGGCGAACGTTCCCGATGCCGTGGCCCTGCGCGGTGCGTTGTCGTCCACCGTCACCGAACAGGCGGCTTTCCCGCCGGACTGGCCGAGGGTGACGCTCAGCGAACCTCCCTTGATGAACCCCTTCGTCGTGACCTCCTTGGTCCACGGCAGGCTCCGTGCCGTCTCCTGGTTCGTCGACATGTCGCCGTCCCGCCAGGTGGAGTACGAGATGGCCACGCCCTCGGCCGTGCCCGTCACCTCGTACCGGATCCGGACCGTCCGTTCGCTCTCGTCCGACACGCCCTTGGCGAGCAGGGCGACCACGCCAACGCAGCCGCCGATCAGGAGGAGGACCACCACGAGCAGAACCCAGGGCCATTTGCGTCGCTTCTTCGGAGGCGCGGCGGGGGGACGGCCTGCCCAGCCGCCGTTCGAAGCCCCGTACGGGGACTGTTCACTCATCCTCACAGGCTCCGACGCACCCGTGCCCTCCGCCACCCGGGTGCCCCCGGCCGGAGTAGCAGACCTCCGCGCGGCCGCTACCGGCCGTCCGTACCGCCTTCGCGCACCTCGTCCAGCGATGTCCGCATGATCTCGGTGGCGCGGCCGAACCAGTCGGAGAGTACGGCGATCTCATCGGGGCCGTAGTCGGCGAACAGGGCGGCGAACCGCTGGTAGTTGGGCCCGTACACCTCGAAGAGCCGGGCGGCGGCGGTCTCGTCGGCAACCACCCTGACCCGTCTGCGGTCGGCGGGGTCGCTCTGCCGGCGGGCGTATCCGGCCCGCTCCAGGCGGGTGATGACACCGGTGATGGCGCCGGTGGTGAGGTTGGCGCGCTGGGCGAGCTCACCCGCGGTGGCGGCCGTCCCGGCGCCCTGGGCCTCCAGGACGAAGCCCAGGCAGGTCAGGTCGGTGATGTTGAGCCCGAGTCGGCCCGCGATGTCGTGCTGGGCCACGATGCCCAGCGCCATCAGCCGGTCCATCTGGGCGTGCGCCTGTTCCGGGGTGGCCTTCGCCCGCGGCTTGCCGTCCACGCAGAGAATCCCTTAGCATCTAAGTAACTTAGTTCGTGAGATAAAACCCGTCTCGTTCAGCCTACTGTCCGGGCGGCGGTCCCCAGGGAGAGTCATGAGTGCACACGGCCATGTCGACATGGGCCACACGGTCGCCGGCTGGGCGGGCACGGCGACGGCCGTGGTGGGCTGCACGGTCCTCGGCACGGCGGTGGCGGCGGTCTCCGCCCCCCTGGCCCTCGCGGGCACCGCCATCACGCTCGGGGCGGCACTGCTGACCTGGCTGCTCCACCTCGCGGGCTGGGGCAAACCGAGCGGCCCGCGCCCGGAGAGCGCATGGCCCTGGAGGGTCCGGGACCGCACGGCCCGCCACGGCCACCCCGACTGCCTGGGCTGCCGCCTGGCGGGCCGGGGGAAGCCCTCGCCCGAAAAGGCACCGAGCACCGCGGCGGTTGCGCCTACCCTGACCGGATGACGACCGAGGCGATCACGCGGAAGGGCGGCCCCGGCGCCGTCCGTCGCCCCGGGGCTGGGGGAGCACGGTGAGCGACCTGTGGACCGGCGAGAGGGTACGCCTCCGAGGCATCGAACCATCGGACTGGGAGGGCTTCCGCGCCCTGGCCCTGCACACCGTGGACGCCCGCAACGCCGACGTGGTCGAACCCCCGCGCTCGGACGAGAGCTTCCGCGCCTGGACCGCCGAACGCGCCGGCCGCACCCCGAACCCGTCCGCGTACCACCTGGTCATCGAGACCCGCTTCGAGCACGCCTTCGTCGGCGCGGTATCGGTCGGCGAGACGGACGCCCGCGCCGGCCGCTTCCGTACGGGCATCGAGGTCACCCGGGAACACCGCCGCCAGGGGTACGCGGCCGAGGCCACCGAACTGGTCCTCACCTACATGTTCGCCGAACAGCGCTGCCACAAGTGCGAGGTGGAGGTCTACGCCTTCAACGACGCCTCCCTGGCCCTCTACCGCAGCCTCGGCTTCGTCGAGGAGGGCCGCCTGCGCCAGCACGAGTTCTTCGCGGGCACCTACCACGACGTGGTCCTGCTGGGCATCACGGCGGACGAGTACTGGGCGGGCCGGACGAGGCCTTCGCTGCGCTGACCCACTGACCCACTGACCCACTGAGGACGAGTCGGCTTCCGGCCGCCCCGCCCCTGGAACCAGCCGAAACGCACGGCGCGACGGACACGGAACACGCCCGCCCCTGACACTGCCCTCAGTGCACCGACCGACGGCGCGGGAGGGCCCATGGGCAAGCAGGTCACGTGCGGATCGCTGAAGACGAAGACCGGCAAACCGTGCCGGAACCCGGCGATGGTCGGCTACTCCCGATGCCAACTGCACCGGGGCGAGTGGACACCACGACAGAAGAAGAAGACCAAGAAGCGCTGACTCATACGCGGGCGTACGACTACGCGGGCGTACGACCGGACATGCCGATCCGCCCGACCGGGCAGACAGAAGGACGCCGTGACCAGTTCAGTGCCATGCGGATACGACGAGCAGGGACAGGGCGCCGTCAGACCTGCGTGGGTCCGGCCGCACGAAGGGCCACCACGAGCGCGTCCAAGTCTCCGGTGTAGGCAATGGCCTCTTCGTCGTCGGCCGGAGGGTCGAATCGGGCGAAGAAGTCGTCGAGGGCTTCTGGGGTGACAGTGAGGGCGTTGGCGTCCTCGCGCCGGTTGCGCTCGGCGAGACGCCCCAGCAGCTCTTCCCGGCCGACAGGGAGGTAGACCACGACCGGGTGGCCGCCCGCTTCACGGGCGGCCTGCTGCCAGGCGTCGCGCTCGGCACGCCGCCATAGCCCGTGGTCCAGGACGACATCGTTCCCGGCCTCCAGTTCCTTGACGAGCCGTGCCCGGATCGCCTCGACCACGGGCCGTTCGCGCTCGAAGTAGGTGTGCTCGGGGTAGTCCACGCCGTAACGGCCGTGAAGGCGGTGCACCTCTTCGTCCACGGACAGCCGCGTGTAGCCATGGACGGCCAGGGCTTGGGCAACGGTGGTCTTCCCGGAGCCGGTGAGGCCGGCCAGGAGAACGGCGAGGGACACGCGGTCATCCTTTCCGCGCGGAGCTGTGCGTGGGTGCCTGCATTGTCTCCCATCCTGGGTGGCGCGCGATGTGCGGTCGCCAGCTCCTGACGATGCTGCGTGCCTCACTGGGCCAGTCGAACGGCATGCGGTCCAGACTCACCCGGCGGAAGACGAACAGAGAGTCGCCGATGTCGATCACGCCGCCGTGCCGGTGGACGTGCGACAGGAGCCGGCTCGCCTCGTCGCGTACGGCCGGGGTCTGTTCCTCCCATGTGCCGGTCGAGAAGTGCTCGACCCTGCGGCGGAGGTCGTCCAGAATGCCCGAGCGCCACTTGAAGTGGTGAACCGCGCAGATGCGGTCGGCATCCGGGCGCTGCCCGGGGGCCCTGTGGTTGCCGCCCGCCACGGTGACATCGTGGCGGGCGAGCACGATCTTGCGCGGGTCCCCGTGCAGGAGCCGGTGGGTGAGGTGCCCGCCGAGGGGATAGGCGAGATCCAGTCCGCCTCCGGGCCTCCAGCCGGTCAGGCGCCCGCTCGCGGTGACCCGGTCGAGCAGCAGGCCGCCCACCACACGGTGCCCGGACTTCTCTGCCTGCGCGATCACCTCACTCAGCGGGGCGGGGTACTGCTGGAACTCGTCGGCGTCGGCGAGCAGATGCCAGCCGGGGCCGGCCTGGTGCCGCAGCGCGTCTCTGAGCTGGGTGTTGGTGTGTTCGTGCCAGGGACCGGTGCTGGTGCCGGTGGGGATGATGCCCAGCTCGCGGCTGGCGGCCTGGAGTTCGTGCCGCTGCTGGTCGGGCACGTGCTCGGGGAAGTGGAAGGCGATCAGGAACCGTTCGACGCCCAGCCACCGGTAGTGGCGGACCCAGGCGGCCAGCAGCGGAGGCTCGGTGGGGCCGACGACGGCGATCAGCGTGGGAGAGGTTCTCAGCATGGGGACTTCTCCGTACGGAGTGAGGCGAAGGTGCGGGCGAGGAAGTCGGCCTGCCTGGCGGCCGACCACATCCCCAACAGGTGGGGCGTGTCGATGCCGGGCCGCTCGGGCGGCTGACGGATGACGTTGTGCAGGGCCTCGGCGAGGGCGTCCGGGTCGCCGGCGGCGAAGGCCAGGGCCCAGGCACGGCCGCTCAGGCGGGCGGTGAGACCGGGGTCGTGGTCGGAGACGACCAGGGGTACGCCGAGACGGGCTGCGTCCATGACGAGCCCGGACTCCTTGCCGACGCCGGGGTGGCGGGTGACGAGAGCTGCGTCGGCGGCGGCGTAGACCAGCCGCAGCACCGATTCGCTGACCGGGCCCGGCACCGTATGGAGGCGGACATTCGGCAGGTCACGCCATCGGGCGAGTACAGCTTCGTCGAGCGGGACGCCGGTGACCACCAGGTGCAGCGGCTCCTTCAGCAGAAGCAGGGCGGCGTCGACGACTCCGATGCCCTTGTAGGGCCACCAGCCGCCGACCAAGCACACCGCGGCTTGGCCGGTGGGGATGCCGAATGCGGTACGGCCGCCCTCGCGTTCGGCGTCGGTGAGGCGCCGGCCGTCGTCGACCGCGAAGGCTCGCACCACCACGGGCAGGTCGGGGAAGGCTGCCGTGAACCGATCACCTACCGCCCAGGTTGGGCACACCGCCGTGGCCAGCCTCTCGCCCCGGCGGGCGAGCCGACCGAGGAACCGCACGGCGGCGCCCTCAGTGGTGACTTGTTCGTGGACGAACCGCAGGTGCGGCAGTCCGCCGAGAAGGGCGGCGGCACCGTGCAGGGCCTCGCTCGCGCTCAGGATCACCACCGCCTCAGCACCTGACTCCAGCCGACGGGCGGTCCGCAGGGCCGACGCCTCCGCAAGGCACCGGGCGATGAGGGTGATCTGGTGCGGCACCCGCCGCAGGAAGCGCGGCCGACGGTGCGAGCGGAAGACCCGCAACCCAGCCCGGGAGAGCCCGGCCGCGACCCGGGAGGCGGCCAGGAGAACGGCCGCCTGGTGCCCGGCCGGTGCGGTCACCAGCTGTGCACCGGCCTCGCGCAGCGCCGCCACCGCCTCGCGGGCGATCCCGCGCGGGGCAACTACCAGGCTGCCAGGCCGCGCCTGGGCGAGGGCCACCAGAGTGCGCTGGTGATGCCCGCCCAGGCGGTCGGCGTACGGCTCGATCAGCACCAAGGGGCCGGTCACCCGGCCACCGCCTGGTCCCCGTGGGCAGCGGCGAACCGAGCCCGTAGCCACACGGGGTCGTTGAGATGGCCGAACCGTCCGGAGGCACGAGTGAATTCCTTGGCGAAGGCGACCCCTTCGCGAGCCCCGGCGGCGGCGTACGGAGCGAATTCGCCGCTGCGGCTGTTGGCCCATGCCTCCACCCGCCGACGGGAGTCAGCGTCGGCCATGCCGTACTCGCTGCCGCGAGCGAGCATCGCGCACTCCCGGAATCCTGCCTTCCACGCGTGGAAAGGGCTCTGATCGAACCGCGTGATCCCCGCGATCTGCTGGGCGAACTCGATCTGTCCAGGCAGGGCAGCGAGCACATCCACGGCTTGGCCCATCTCGCGCAGGGCGCTGCGGCGGATCAGTTTGAGCCCGCCGTATCCATAAGCCAGGCCGTTGACCGGGTTGATCGCCCGCCACACCCGCATGGACACCCCCTCGTTCAGGGGCTCCACCGCAGCCACATCGAAGTCAGTGGCAATCGCGAAATCCCCGTCGGCGAGGAGAAACTGTTCGCGGTCCACGACCTCGGCGCACAGCCGGTAGGCCCTGCGCATCCCGTGCACCCCATGCAGGCGCTTGACCGAACCTCCAAGAGTCCGTTGCAGCCGCGCGTGCAGGGCGTCGGCCATCGGCTCGTCGTACGACAGGAAAACGGCGTCGAAAAGCTTCACGACAGGGCCTCCAAGTAGCTTGCGGCGACCCGTGAGGGTGTGAGATCGACGGTGGAGGCGTAAGCGCGCTTGGCGTGCACGGCATGGAACTCATCGTCAGTGGCGAGGCGTTCGGCGAGCTCGACGGCTTCAGCCGCTGTGGTGAAGCACAGCTCGGGGTCGATGTGTTCGGCGAACCAGCCCAGCCGGGGCGCGATGACCGGCAGGCCCATGCCCTGGCAGTCGATCACGCTCATCGACCAGGGGCAGCCGGGGCGGAACGGAGCGACACCGAAGCGGGCGCCGGCCAGCAGGTTCTTGTAACGGAGTCGGTCACCCCGGTCGGACACGAGCTGCACGTGAGGCAGGGCGGCGAGCTGGTCGCGCATCCGCTCGGGGCTGTCGTCCAGGCTCTTCCGCTCCGAGCGGCGCGGCCCGAAGAGATCCATGACCCGTAGCCGGACCGTCCCGGAAGCGGCGAGGTGCCGGGCCAGATCCACGAACTGTTCGGTGCCGTAGTGCGCGTACAGCCGGTGGTTGTAGACACCGATCGAGCCGGCGCGGTACTCGGGCTTGGCATGGGCGGGGTCCCGAACGAGCCGTTCGTCGCGGGGAGCGGGTACGACCCGCAGCTTGTCATCGAGACCCACCGTCATCCGGGCGGCAGCGGCGGACACCCAGGACGCGGCCACTCCTGAGTGGACCAGCACTCGGTCGCAAGCGGCCAACCCGGCGGCGAACGACAACAGTACGGGCCTGCCCATTCCGGCGTCGTTCATGGCGGGGTCGAGCAGGAGCCGCCCCTCGGCAGCGAACGAGAACGGAAGATAGTGGCAGTAGCCGACCAGCAGCGCGTTCGATCCGGCCTCCATCAGGGCGATTCGTAGCGCGGCAGCCTCCTCGATCTGGTTCGCCACCACCACGTCCGGCCGCACTTCCCGGATCAGGCCCACCAGCTCGTCGAGGTCGGACGAGAACCGCGCCCGGTACTTCGTTTCTGGTACCCCGGTCAGGTAGAAACCGCAGCGTTCGTCTCCGACCGCTGCCGGCGCGGCGACGGTCACGCTCGCTCCGGCATCCACCAGGGCCGGAGCGAGCAGGTCGGCGAAGATCCACCCTGAATCCGCGGACAACCGATCAGGGTTGGAGATGTTGAGCAGGTACAGCATGTGCATCGAGTGTTGCCTCCCTCAACTGCCCGGACAGGTTGATCCGGGGTGATGAGGGAAGGAAACCTGCGACACAGGCAGTGACGGGATGATGAACTGGGATCACTCACGGTTCATTCATGCTCACTGACCATTACGCGGGGGCGGGTTCTCAGATGGACACGCAGGGCGAAGAGATCACCGCTGACCAGGCGGCCGAGGACTTCGCAGCAGAAGTGGCACGCTGGCGCGAGGTGCGCGGCATGTCCAAACGGGCTCTGGCCAAGGCGATGGGGTTCGACCCGTCCTACGTCAGCCACGTGGAGTCGGGCCGCCACAAACCCAGCGAGGATTTCGCCCGGCTCGCCGACGAGGCTTTGAACGCGGGGAAGGCCATCTGGCGACGATGGCGTGAGTACGAGAAGGCGCGGGCACGCACCAGCCCCATGTCTTCTTCGCCGGCCCCTCGCCGTCCCGAGCAGCCCTACGCAACCGAATCCGCCCTCGTCGTCGAACACGACGCGGCCTCACTCCACTACGACGGGCACTCCTACCGGCTCACCATGCGCCGATTACTGCGCAACACCGGCACCGAGCCGGTGACCCGCTACCTGATCCGCATCTCCGTCGACCGTTACCCCGGCGACCCCGAGCAGTCCAACGCCCACTACCGAGCCCACCCCCTGACCTGGGACGAACTGGACCTCACCACCACCTGCCGGGGGGAGTCGATGCGGTGGCAGGCGAAGCACGACCGCGATGCCTTCAAGGAAGTGTGGCTGCTCTTCGACAACGACCACGGCCGCTTCCCCCTCTACCCGGGCGAGTCCGTCTGGATCGAGTACGCGTACACCGTGAGCCACGAGAAGTGGGGCAACTGGTTTCAGCGAGCCGTACGACTGCCCACCGAGCAACTGGAAGTCCAACTCGCCTTCCCTGCCGCCCTCGACCCCATCGTCTGGGGTACGGAGACCTCCATGACCGCCGAAGCATCCCCGCTGCGCACCCCACCCATCCGCAGTGACGACGGTGAACAGCGGACTTTCACGTGGATCACGACCACGCCCGCACTGCATGCTCGGTACCGTCTCGAATGGCGGTTCCGGGTACAGCCCGAACCCGAGACGAACCAAGGGGAGTTCAGGTGACGGACATGCGGCCCAGCCAGCGGATGCGAGACCTCGGAGTCGTGCAACAGGGCGCCGCCATCCTCACCGAGCCGGCCCGCGCCTTCGACCTGCCTGCTGAGCGAGACGAAGCCGACCGCGTCGTCGACGAGTTGTTCGCCGCCATGGACCGCATCGGCCGGGTCCACCCTTTCGCCAAGGGCATGGGCCTCGCAGCCCCACAGATCGGCATCAGCCGAGCGGCCGCCGTCGTCCAGCCGCCGGGCGACGGGCCCGCCATCATCCTGCTCAACCCACGGATCACCGAAGGCTCCGACCAAACGGACGAGCATTACGAGGGCTGCCTCAGCTTCTTCGACGTACGGGGCCTCGTACCCCGCCCCGTGAAGATCACGGTTGAGACCACGGCCCATACCGGCGAAACCGTGACCACGATGTACGAGCGCGGCCTCGCACGCCTCATCCACCACGAGATCGACCACCTCGCCGGCCTGCTGTACTCCGCCCGTATGAGGGCTGGAGTCGATCCGATTCCTGTGGAGCTGTACCGGCAGAGCGGGCAGGCATGGGCGTACGACCAGTCGTGAGTTCAAGAAGAGCCCAGGAGGAAGGAGACACAGTGACCAGTTCCGTGCCGTGGCAGGAGCGCTTGTCCTCAGGTACCGAAGCAGTTCAGGATGAAGTGATCCGCTGGTACCAGGAGACGCCCCACGGGCAGGCCTACGTACCGACGATGATCTGGGGAACACTCCAGACAGAGGCGTACGCCACCGTGATCCTGGGGCAGGTCGTCGACTTCCTCGGGGTTCCGAACGACGTTCCCGCAGGGGTGGCCAAGCGGACGCGGCGGCAGCAGGTGCTGTACGACGGCGAGCACCGTTACGACGTCGTCCTCGGGGAGCAGGCCCTCTACACGAACATCGGCGGGCCCGAGGTCATGCGGGATCAGATCGACCGGATCCTGCGTGATATCGACCTGCCCTCACTCGCCCTCGGCATCATCCCTGCCACGGCGCTCGTGGACATGCTTCCTGTCCATGCCTTCAACCTGCACGGGGACGGGGTCCACGTCGAGCTGGTCTCCTCGGCCCTGACCGTCACCGAGCCCGCCGAACTCGGCCTCTACCGGGAGGCGTTCAGTCGGCTGAGCGGCGCTGCTCTGTACGGCGACGACGCCAAGGAACTCCTGCGGAAGGCCCGGTCCTTCTGGAGCGGGGCCGAGGGCGATTGACGGAACGGCACGACCTGGGGGCCGCCCTGGGGGAGGCGGCCCCCAGGTGCCTCAGGCGCCCAGTCAGCGTGCTCTGCGGCGCCGCCGCCGCGGCGCGTCTGTCGTCTGCATGCTTCTGCTCTATCGAGGCTCGCAGCTCCCCGGGAGTCGGCCACGGCGCGCGCCGGTGGATCATACGGTGACAGTTGGCGCAGATGAGGGCGAGATCGCTGAGCTTGGTGCGTAGGACTGTAATTCGCCGGTCGCGATGCCCTGGCGGATCAGCCGCGCGGCCTCGGTCATCTCGTCAGGCCGGGCAAGGAACTCGTGCAGCACCGCGACATCCAGTGCGCCGCCGTTGGTGGGCTTCCCTCGGTAGTCCGGGTGGCGAGTGGCGATGTCGAACGTCTTGCGAGCGACTCCGTTAAAGTTGCGGAACTTCTCGTTGGGAACGCTTCACGCCCCAACTCGTCATGCTCCGCCCGGGCCTTGTGCACGGACTCTCGCATGATCGCTCCTCTTCGCATGGGCGGACCGTAGGGTCGGGCGCCAACAACGTTCCCGGCATCGAACGTGTTGGATGGACCTCGGGCCGCTTCAGAAGCGCGAACGAAGCCGATCGGCAATGCTGTCCGTTTCGGGGATGCTCAATTCATGAACTTCCTGCCAATCGGTACCACCGCCTTCAATTGTCCCGGCCACATGGAAATGGAAATGCGGAATGGCCTGATGTGCATCCACTCCATTGTTTTGCCACACACTGATGCCTGGCCGCTGGTCGACTGCATCGATAGCCGCTGCAGTCCTTCGTAGCAAATCAATTACCGCGTGTGATTCAGCCTCCTGGAGGTCCAAGAGGGTTGGAGCGTGGCGCGTCGTTACCACCAGGGCATGTGAGATTCCGCGCTGTTCCCGCGGTATGAGGACAGCGGCTAGATCCTCCCTGTGAAGGATCGTAAAGGGGCGAGTGCCGTTCAAATAATTACAGAAGGCGCAAGGGTACGCCCCAGGGACTACAAGGTGATTCACTAGGATTTCCTTAGGGATTGCAGGAATTCCTGGAGCTCAAGCATATCGATACGCTTTTCATCCTGCGGTCGAATGACAATGATCAACTCCTCGCACACTCTCTGGCGGCGAGATGCGAAGATGAAAGAGAGGATGAGGAATCGGATTGCGTCCTGGATTGGCAGGATGTTTGACATGCCGGATTGGCCGAGACCGATGATAGGCACGGCGATGGCATCGCCATTGGAGCGAGATCGCACTTCGTCCCAGAGTCTTTCCAGCGATTCCCATAGGATGCTGATGGAAGTCGAGACGTTATTGCTGCCGTCCATGTTGCTGTAGGCGAGGCAAAAGTAATGGACACGGTGACGACGGATGGTGGCAACTGTGCCGATCGCATACCGATCCGAGTTTCCGGGCTTTGATACGCCAAGTTCTACCGGGGTCGTACCGGCTAGCGCCGAGGAGACGTCAGCCCTGAGGGCCGAAACGTCATTCCTGTAGATGCGACTGAGAAACTGCCCTTGCACGCTGTTTTCGGCAATAATCTGTGGGGTTTCGACGTCAAAGAAGTCTGACATGCCGATCACGATATTAGCGTCTTGCTCGAATAGGTCGCCAGTGGCGAGCCTGACTCGTGTGTCTGGTGATGAGTAGTGCTCCTCTACCGGATAAGGCCAGGATCGCCATAGTGCATAGCCGAGGGCGATTGCCGGGATGGCCAGAATCTCTGGTAGGTTGAATTTTCCCAACGTATCCGGTGAGAATATGTCAAACAAGCCGAGGGCGACAGAGAAAATTCCGAGCGCGGCAAATATGTGAATCGATAGGCCGCGCCAAAATCGCTTGTTGCGAAAGTCTCGTGACAGTTGCATTATTAAATCTTCTCGTAGCGTCATGCCTCCATCAGGCGGTACAGTCTGATGTTTTCGCTGGCGAATGCCACGTACGTCTTGTTGCGGTAGCTCATGACTCTCCCCACGCCAACCCAGCAGATGGCCAGAGTGTAGCCAGATCTGCGGCTCGGACACGGCTGAACGGTTGAAGTGGACCAGGGCACGATGAGCGTCCTCTGAGTGGGCTGGTGGACCAGAGAACTACCCGCTGCGACCGATTCCCCACCTACCACTCGCCTGGGAGCCCCACGTCGCTCGCCACGCTCCGGCCGGCACCCGCGAACGGTGCCCCGTCCATTCCGGAGTCTGAGCGCCCCCGCCGGAGGCGGGCTGCCGATCTCTTGGCGGTACCTCCTCGTATCGGCCACGTTCGGCCTGTTCCTAAGGCGGGCCCAGAGCATCGGCAATTGAGCCAGGGGCGGGCTTCATCGCTTCCGGCTGATACGAGGCACGCCCCACAACCGCGTCCACCAGGTGCTGAAGCCCATGGAGGAGCAAGAAGGTCCGGACGCACGCGGCCGAGTTGTTGCTGACGATGGCGACCTTCCGGCCCGAAGCATGGGCTGCTTCGAGCGCAGCCACAGCACCTGAGACAGGCAGACCCGCCGTCCGGACGGCACTTCCTTCGGCTTCGGTCAACTCATCCTCGACTCTCCGCGAAGCAGCCTCCCCACCCTGCGGAGCCGGACGAAGAACCTCCAGCGGATCGTCAGTGCCGTATGCCTTGTCCCCCAGAGAGCGGTCGAACCACATGCGTGCCTGGCTTACTTGCTGAGCACCGCTGGACGACTCCCCCTCGTTCATCGAGCAGTGGAACAGCGTGGCGTCCGCCCCCACGAGGTCATAGATCTCTATGGCTTCCCCTTGTGCGACCACCTTGTTGGGCCGGATCGGGTAGTACCCAAAGAAGGCGTCGTCCTGGTTGATCAGGTAGAGCTTGAAGAACTGCGTGCCGCTGTGGACCCTCACACTGACTTTCGCTTTGCTCACCAGCCCGAGCACGCTGAGTTCATGCATCGTGTCGGTGATGCTCCGAGTGAAGCTCACCATCATGTCGTGCATCCCAGCCCGAAGCCGCGGCAGGCTCACCGGCTACGCCCTCGGAGAGACCTCCGAGACCAACACCCCCTCCTACGACCTGCTGAGGGACATCCTCGCGGTGACACCGGAGAAGGAGCCGCGGCCGTGGAACGACGTAACCGCGTCGACCGCCTCGCCGAACTCCGCCCCGACACCCACGGCCCCTGGGCGGACATGGAGCCCGCTGAACGGGCCGCACACCTGACCACGCTGCTCAAGCCGTACGGGATCAGCACCGGCCAGGTCGGGCGCCGCATCAACGGCAAGACCATCTACCGCATCGGATTCACCCGCGCTCACCTCACCAACAAGGTTGCGGAGCCTGACGGAAAGCGGGATGCGAGCTGCCCTCCCGGGGCCTCTGGCGTTAGATGCCACACCCACCAGCGCCCCACCTGCGAAAACCCCGGAGAAAGGCCCAGGAGGCCCGGGAGGCTCAAAGCACTGCCGCCGCTGCAAGGCCACCGGCCAACGCATCCGGATCGGCCGCCACCTCTGCAACACCGCCGCCCGCCTCCACCGCGACGGCACCCGCTGACCACCCCGTCGCCCGGGGGACCGGCGGTCACCCGCCCTGAGGCGATCCTGACCATGTCAGGCGCTCGCCAGCGTGACCGCCGGTCCAAGCCCCGAACTTGCGAGCACCCGGGGCCCACGCACCCTACCCACCACCCCCGACCAGCCCCAAACGAACCCCTCACCCAAAGCCACTGGACCGCCCTCGCGGCCCCGAAGGTTCGCGAATGTCTCCGTTGCCTTCGCCGCGGCCGTGGACGACGGGATCATCGCCCGGAACGCCTGCCGGGCTGGATCAGTTCGTGCCCCGAAGCTCGACGCCAGGAAGCTCAAGCCCTGGACCCGTGAACGGGCCCTTGCCGTCAGGGAAGGGCTTCCGCAGCTTCCGCAGCAATACAAGGCGATCGTCGTTTTCGCTGCCGGATGCGGCTTGAGGCAAGGGGAGGTCTTCGGATTGGCCGTCGACGAAGTCGACTTCCTCGGAGGAACCGTCCACGTCGTCCGACAGGTCAAGATGGTGGGATCTCCCCTCGTATTCGCTCTGCCCAAGGGCGGCAAGTCGAGGGAGGCGCCCTTGCCGGAAGTAGTCGCCGGAAGTAGTCGCCCGCGTCCTGGCCCGGCACATCACTCAGCGCCCGCCCATCGAGGTCACGCTCTCGTGAAAGACGCCCGATGGGTTCGTCTCCGCCGGCGTCATCCCGGATCGTCTGCCGGGGGAGAGGTTCAAGCAGTCGCGAGAGCACGGTATGCACGCGCTTCGGCCCGGCCGCCGAGGACGGCGAGGACGGCGACGGCGACGGCGGAGCAGTGCCCGTCGCGGTGTGACGGAAGCAGAAAAGGCCGTCGGCCGCACCCCCGGAGGGATACGGCCGACGGCCCACAGACGGCCCAGGTGAGAGGAGAAGCCCTCTGACCTGTGGCGGTCCTAGATGTCGAAGTACAGCTCGAACTCGTGCGGGTGCGGGCGCAGCTGGATCGGGGCGATCTCGTGCGTGCGCTTGTAGTCGATCCAGGTCTCGATCAGGTCCGACGTGAAGACGCCGCCCGCCTGGAGGTACTCGTTGTCCGCCTCCAGTGCGTCGAGCACGGCGGGGAGGGACGTCGGGACCTGCTGGACGTTGGCGTGCTCCTCGGGGGCCAGCTCGTAGAGGTCCTTGTCGATCGGCTCGGCGGGCTCGATCTTGTTCTTGACGCCGTCCAGGCCCGCCATCAGCAGCGCCGAGAAGGCGAGGTACGGGTTGGAGGACGGGTCCGGGGCGCGGAACTCGACGCGCTTGGCCTTCGGGTTCGAGCCGGTGATCGGGATGCGCATCGCGGCGGAGCGGTTGCGCTGCGAGTACACCATGTTGACCGGGGCCTCGAAGCCGGGGACCAGGCGGTGGTAGGAGTTCACCGTCGGGTTGGTGAAGGCCAGCAGAGACGGGGCGTGCTTCAGGATGCCGCCGATGTAGTAGCGCGCCATGTCCGACAGGCCCGCGTAGCCCGCCTCGTCGTAGAAGAGCGGCGAGCCGCCCTGCCACAGCGACTGGTGGACGTGCATGCCCGAGCCGTTGTCACCGAAGATCGGCTTCGGCATGAAGGTCGCGGTCTTGCCGTTGCGCCAGGCGACGTTCTTCACGATGTACTTGAAGAGCATCAGGTCGTCGGCCGCGGCGAGCAGCGTGTTGAACTTGTAGTTGATCTCGGCCTGGCCGGCGGTGCCGACCTCGTGGTGCTGGCGCTCGACCTGGAGGCCGTTCTTGTCCAGCTCCAGGGAGATCTCCGCACGCAGGTCGGCGAAGTGGTCCACCGGCGGGACCGGGAAGTAGCCGCCCTTGTAGCGGACCTTGTAACCGCGGTTGTTCTCCTCCGCCCCGGTGTTCCAGGCGCCGGCCTCGGAGTCGATGTGGTAGAAGCTCTCGTTCGCCGACGTCTGGAAGCGGACGTTGTCGAAGACGTAGAACTCGGCCTCCGGGCCGAAGTACGCGGTGTCCGCGAAGCCCGTCGAGGCCAGGTACGCCTCGGCCTTCTTGGCGATGTTGCGCGGGTCGCGGCTGTACTGCTCGCCCGTGATCGGGTCGTGGATGAAGAAGTTGATGTTGACGGTCTTGTCACGGCGGAACGGGTCCACCCGAGCCGTCGACAGGTCGGCACGCAGCGCCATGTCGGACTCGTGGATCGCCTGGAATCCGCGGATCGACGAACCGTCGAAGGCGAGTTCCTCGGCCGGGTCGAAGGTCGCTGCCGGGATCGTGAAGTGCTGCATCACCCCGGGCAGGTCACAGAACCGGACATCGATGAACTTGACGTCGTTGTCCGCTACGTACTTCTGCACTTCGTCGGCGTTCTGGAACATCCAACTCCTCCTACTCCCGGCCCGCGAGGGACGGGGTTGTAGCTCGTGGTGCGGCCAGTGCGGTGGCACACGCTGGACCCGACCATAGGCAGGCGTGGTTTCTCAAGCATGACCCATTTGTTTCGCCCAAGTTAACCGGGGCGGGGTCGGGCGGCATCTCAGCGGCTGCCTCCGTGCGGCTGTTTCCGTGCCCCACCCGGTTCCGTTCCCCGCCCGGTTCCGTTCCCCACTCGGTTCCGTGCCCCGCCCGGCCGGAGCCAGACACGGGCGCAGTACCGTGGACGGGTGGACAACAGGCAAGCAATCGGATCGTGGCTCTCGGGGCCCCGCGCGGCCGCCGAGGAGATGGGCGCCGACTTCGGCTACCGCGGCGAGCGGCTCGGGCTGCCCGAGGGGGGGCCGGGGGCCATCGCGCCGCTCGGCCGTCGTTTCGGGGCCCTCTTCATCGACTGGTCGCTCTGCATGGTGATCGCATACGGGCTGCTCGCCCGCGGTGACCAGCAGGCGGCGGGGAACTGGGCGCTCGGCATCTTCCTGCTCATGAGCGCTCTCACCGTCGGTACCGTCGGCTGCACCCCCGGCAAGCGCCTCCTGGGACTGCGCGTGGTGTCCGAGGGCGGCGGCCGTCTCGGCTTCGGGCGGGTCCTCGTACGGACCGTCCTGCTCCTCCTCGTCATCCCCGCCCTCGTCTGGGACCGCGACGGGCGCGGCCTCCACGACCGGCTCGGCCGCGCCGTACAGGTCCGGATGTGATCTCTCCCGTGGAGACCCTGGAGAACGCTCACCTGTAGGGACCCTGAAGACGCCCACCCGTAGAAGCTCTGGAGAACGCAGCGGCCCCGGACCATTCATCGGTCCGGGGCCGTCTCCGCGTATGTCGTACGTCGTGTACGTCCGCGTACGTGTCCGGCTGAGGTCAGCGCATCTTTCCGCCGCGCGGCATCCGCATGCCCTTGGGCATCGGGCCCTTCGGCAGCGGCATGTTGCTCATCAGGTCGCCCATCGCGCGCAGCCGGTCGTTGGTGGTGGTCACCTGCGGGCCGGTCAGGACGCGGGGGAGCTTCAGCATCTTGGTGCGGACCTTCTTCAGGGGCACCTGGCCCTCGCCGTTGCCGACGATGATGTCGTGGACCGGGACGTCCACCACGATGCGGGCCATCTTCTTCTTCTCGGACGCCAGCAGGCCCTTCACCCGGTTCGGGTTGCCCTCGGCGACCAGGACGATGCCGGCCTTGCCCACGGAGCGGTGTACGACGTCCTGGCTGCGGTTCATCGCCACCGCGGGGGTCGTGGTCCAGCCGCGGCCGATCCGGTCCAGGACGGCGGCCGCCGCTCCGGGCTGGCCCTCCATCTGCCCGAAGGCCGCTCGTTCGGCTCGTCGTCCGAAGATGATCGCCATCGCGAGGACGGCCAGGACGAAGCCCAGGATGCCCAGGTAGACCGGGTGACCGATCACGAAGCCGATGCCGAGGAGAACACCGAACGTGGCGATTCCCACACCCGCGACGATGAGCCCGATCTTGCTGTCGGACCGCCTGGTCATCTTGTAGGTCAGGGCGATCTGCTTGAGCCGCCCTGCGTTCTCGGCGCTGTCCGCGCCTTCGGTTTTTGCCTTCCTCGCCATGTACCGAAGTTTACGTGGCGTGGAAGCGACCTAGGAACGGTGGTCGGCCACCGCATCCGGTACGTACGGGGACTCCACCCGGTCCTTGGCCCGGCGGCGGTCCTCCAGGACGGCCGTCCAGGCGTTGCGGCGGGCGGTGCGCTGGCCGCCGCTCAGCAGCAGCGACTCGACGGCGCGCAGGGCGGTGGTGACGGACGGAAGTGCGTGGGCGCGGACCGGTGCGGCCTGCATGGTGTCTCCCCCTCGGAGTGGATGCGCCACGGGGCGCGGACTGAGTACGGGAAGCGGTGACGGCGGCGCCGTGGGAGCTGCCGCCGCACGTGTACCTAGGGTCACTGTCTGGTGTTACCAGTGCGTGACCGGCCGGTCAAACACCAATGAACCCTTCATTCCGACCCCTCGCACGCCGAAGCGGCCCGTACGCGTCCCTCACCTGCGGTGAGCGTACGAGCCGCCTCGGTCATGCGGTTACTGATCGGTACCGCCAGGTGAGCGGACTCACACGGCCTGGGCCGCCGGCACGCTTCCCGCGACCGCGCCGCGCGCCTCCATCGCCTGCTGGAAGAGACGCCCCGCGCGGTACGAGGACCGCACCAGCGGACCCGACATCACACCGGAGTAGCCGATCGCGTCGGCCTCGTCCTTCAGCTCGACGAACTCCATCGGCTTCACCCAGCGCTCGACCGGGTGGTGCCGTACGGAGGGGCGCAGGTACTGCGTAATCGTGATGAGCTCGCAACCCGCGTCGTACAGGTCCTGGAGCGCCTCGCTGACTTCCTCGCGGGTCTCGCCCATGCCGAGGATCAGGTTCGACTTGGTGATCAGACCGGCCTCGCGGGCCCGCGTGATGACCTCCAGGGACCGCTCGTAGCGGAAACCGGGGCGGATGCGCTTGAAGATCCGCGGCACCGTCTCCACGTTGTGCGCGAGCACCTCCGGGCGCGAGGAGAAGACCTCGGCGAGCTGCCCGGGCTCCGCGTTGAAGTCGGGGATCAGCAGCTCGACCTTGGTCGCGCCCGCCTCCCGCTCGGCGGTCAGCGTGTGGATCTGGCGCACGGTCTCCGCGTACAGCCAGGCACCGCCGTCCTCCAGGTCGTCGCGGGCGACGCCGGTGATGGTGGCGTAGTTCAGGTCCATCGTGACGACGGACTCGCCGACCCGGCGGGGCTCGTCACGGTCCAGCGCCTGCGGCTTGCCCGTGTCGATCTGGCAGAAGTCACAGCGCCGCGTGCACTGGTCGCCGCCGATGAGGAAGGTGGCCTCGCGGTCCTCCCAGCACTCGAAGATGTTGGGACAGCCCGCCTCCTGGCAGACCGTGTGCAGTCCCTCGCCCTTCACGAGCGTCTGCAGCTGCTTGTACTCGGGGCCCATCTTCGCCCGCGTTTTGATCCACTCGGGCTTGCGCTCGATGGGGGTCTGGCTGTTCCGGACCTCCAGGCGCAGCATCTTGCGCCCGTCGGGTGCGACAGCGGACACTCCGGCTCCCCTTTGCTCTCTGCTGCGTTGGATTCGCGTCGGGTTCGCGTGGGATGACGCGAGCGATGCGCGAGGGATTCGCTTTCGATTCTTCGGCCAACCCCAGGGTACGCCCCCACATCGAACGGCCTTACGTCTGGCCAACCTGCGGCCGACGGGGCCTATTCCCCGGCTGGGCTACTGACTGGTACGGCCGGGGCTCCTCACGCCGGGGCCGACGCCTTCGGCTGCCCGGCAGACTGCTCGACCGACGGCCTGACAGGCTGACCGGCCGACTCTTCGACCGACGGCCTGACAGGCTGCCCGGCCGGCTCCTCGACCGGTCGACCCGCCGACTGCCCGGCCGGCCGTTCGATCACGCGGGGCGCGAGCTCCGCGTTCTCCAGGATGTCCCGCAGGTGCTTCTCGGCGACCGGCAGCACCTCCTCGATGGTGATCTCCCGGCCCAGCTCGTTCGAGAGGGACGTGACCCCCGCGTCCCGGATGCCGCACGGCACGATCCGGTCGAACCAGGTGTTGTCCGGGTTCACGTTCAGCGCGAAGCCGTGCATCGTCACGCCCTTGGCGACCCGGATGCCGATCGCGGCCAGCTTGCGGTCCTCGCGGCGCTGGCCCGCGTTGGACGGAGCGTACTCGGGGCCGTTCAGCCGCGGGTCGAACTCCTCGTCCTGGAGCCTGGGGTCGAAGTCCAGCGAGAGCCCGCCGAGCATCTGCCGCTGCTCGACCGGGTCGCCGAGCACCCAGACCCCGCTGCGGCCCTCGACCCGCGAGGTCTCCACCCCGAAGTCGGCGGCCGTACGGATCAGCGCGTCCTCCAGGCGGCGGACGTGCGCGACCACGTCGACCGGGCGCGGCAGCTTCTGGATGGGGTAGCCGACGAGCTGCCCCGGGCCGTGCCAGGTGATCTTCCCGCCCCGGTCCACATCGATGACCGGGGTGCCGTCCAGCGGCCGCTCGCTGTCGGCGGTACGACGGCCGGCCGTGTAGACGGGCGGGTGCTCCAGCAGCAGGCAGGTGTCCGGTACCAGGTCCTCGAACCGGGCCGCGTGCACCTCACGCTGCTTCTGCCATGCCTCCTGGTACTCGACCGCCTCGTCACCGAAGCCCAGACGGACGAACCGCAGCTCGCTCACGACAGATGCCTCCCTACGTCGGGCGCCGTGTGCCCCGAGGGGTGTCCCCGGGATGACGGCACCCTGCACTGATCGCGCCCGCAACCACTGTACGACCGTCACCCGGCCGGCCCACCGGCAGGGCGAGAGGGCATGGGCATGGGCATCGGCACGCCGCCGTCAGCTCTGTCCACAATCCTCACACGATCGGATGAACGTGGAGCAAAGGGTGTCTCCGACCGCCCCGCCGGACGCTAAATTCGCGCCGTTCCCCAGGGGCTGCCCGGGCCCCCGAAGGCAGGAGACCGTACAGCTGATGTCGGAACGACCCCCGCAGCGCACGCCCAACCGCCGCCTCGCCTCACTCATCGCGGAAGCCGGGTTCTCCCACGCGGGCCTCGCCCGCCGGGTCGATCAGCTCGGCCTCGAACACGGACTGGACCTGCGGTACGACAAGACCTCGGTCACCCGCTGGCTGCGGGGGCAGCAGCCGCGCGGCACCACCCCCGCCCTGATCGCCGAGGTCTTCACCCGGCGGCTCGGGCGGCGGCTCTCCGCGCAGGACCTGGGGCTGGACGCCTGTGCGCCCGTCTACGCGGGGCTGGAGTTCGCGGCCACCCCCGCCGAGGCCGTCGACATCGTCAGCGGCCTGTGGCGCAAGGACTCCGGCACCCACACCGAGCTCCGCAAGATCGCCTTCACCCCCGCCGGTCTCGTCGTCCCCAGCCGGGACTGGCTGATCGGCCGCGCCGACGAGTGGGTGGCACGCGACGGCGGTGCGGACCGGCCGCCCGTCCCGCCGCACCGCAGGCCGGGCGCCGCCGGTACAGCCGGTGGTGTTCCCGGCCGTACGGAACAGGGCCGCGCGGAACAGGGCCGCAGGGACCTGGGCCGTACGGAACTGGGTCGTACGGAACCTGGCCGCGCGGAACCGATCCGTGCCGATCAGGGCCGTACCGAACCAGGCCGTACGGACGGGGCCCTGCGCTCCGACCTCCGGGGCGTGCCCCGCCCCGGAGCCTCCGGCGGCCTTCTGCGCCCGGCCGGACGCCCTGCCCCGGGCGCCGCGCCGCCCTCCCCGGGGGAACCCTCCGGCGCCGCCCTGTCCGCCCCCGGAGCGGTGTCCGGTACGGGGACGGGGGCGCTGCCCGTCGTCCCGCGCCAGCGGCAGACCGAGCGCGGCCCCGGCCAGCGGGTCAGCGGCGGGGACGTCGCCGCGCTGCGCTCGGTCGGCGAGCTCTTCCGCACCCTCGACCACACCTACGGCGGCGGCCACGCCCGCCAGGCCCTCGTGCGGTATCTGGAGCACGAGGCCGAGCCGATGCTCCGGGGGAGTTACGGCGAGACCACCGGGCGCCGCCTCTTCGCCGCGGTCGCCGACCTGACCCGGCTGGCCGGCTGGACCTCGTTCGACATCGCCGCCCACGGCCTCGCCCAGCGGTACTTCGTCCAGGCGCTGCGGCTCGCCCAGGCCGCCGGGGACCGGGGGTACGGGGCGTACGTCCTGGTCACCATGAGCCGCCAGGCCGTCTACCTCGGCCACGGCAGGGAGGCCGTCCAGCTCGCCCGCGTCGCCCAGCAGGGCATCGGCTCCGCCGCCCCGCCCCTCGTCCAGGCCCTGCTGCACTCGGTCGAGGCGCGCGGCCACGGCATCCTCGGCGAGGCGCGGGCCTGCACCGCCGCGCTGACCCGGGCCGAACACGCCCTGGAGGTGGCCCGTCCGGGGGACGAGGCACCGCACTGGGCCCGCCTCTTCGACGAGGCCCAGCTCGCCCACGAGCTCGGCCACTGCCACCGGGACCTCCAGCAGTACCGGGCCGCCGCCCAGCACGCGGAGCGCTCGCTCCAACTGCGCGCCCCGGCGTACGCCCGCAGCCGGCTGTTCTGCCGGGTGGTGCTCGCCTCCGCCCGGCTGGGCCTCGGCGAGCTGGACCAGGCGTGCCAGCTGGGGGCCGAGGCGGCCCAGCAGGCGTCGGAGATGCGCTCGGTCCGGGCCGCCGAGTACGTACGCGCTTTCGAGCGCAGCCTGGAGCCGTACCGGGACGCCGCCGCCGTACGGGGTTACCGCGACCGGGTCGCGGCGCTGGGCTGAGACGGAGACGGCCGGGGGGGGGGGGGGCCCCCCCCCCCGGGGGGGCCCCCCCCCCCCCCCCCCCCCCCCCCCCCCCCCCCCCCCCCCCCCCCCCCCCCCCCCGCGCGGCCCCCCCCC
>NZ_JBHYVE010000040.1:0-23144 GCF_042750035.1 Streptomyces sp. NPDC059452 | reverse complement strand
CCTTCCGGGCACCCCGCCGCGGTCGGGGTTTACCGCCACCGGGTCGCGCCGGTGGGCTGACCCGGAGCCGGCCGGGGGGGGCACCCCCCTACCCTGGGCGCCCGCCCCCGTCCCTGCCGCCCCTAAGCCGCCTCCCGTAACACCGTGCCCCCCGCGTGCGCCGGGCGTACACCCAGGTCCGTGAGGATCGCCTCGGCCGCCCGGCGCCCCGAGTGCAGCGCCCCCTGGACCGTGCTCGTGTCCCGGTGGTCGCCGCACACGTACAGCCCCGCCAGCACCCGTACCGGCCGGCGCGGGTCGTGCGGGGCCTCCATCGCGGGCACCGCCTCCGGGTCGTGGTGGGCGGCCAGCAGCTCCCAGTCGTCCGTCGGGGTCCCGTACAGCGCCGCCAGATGGGTCCGTACGGAACGGTCCAGGTCCGGCGGCGGCGTCCCGAGCACCGTCGACGTGATCAGCGTCCGGCCCTCCGGGGCGCGCGAGGGGTCCACTTCGCTCATCACCGCCGTGTACGCCACTGGACCCGACCGGTCGCCGTCCAGCACCAGCGACCTGCCCGTCGGCGGCGGCGCGGGCGCGGTGTGGTGAAGGACCGTCACCGGGCGGAAGGCCGGCACCCGCAACCCCGGCAGCAGCTCGGCCGCCGCCCCTGCCCCGGTGGCCAACAGCAGGGACCGGCACCCCAGTTCGCCGTGCTCCTTGGTGCGTACGGTGGTGATGTCGGCGGCCGTCACATGCACCCCGGTCCGTACCGTGCCCGGCGGCAGTGCGGCAGCCAGCAGATCCGGCAGCGTTCCCGAACCGCCCGCCGGTACACAGAGCCCGCCCCGCGCATAGTCGCGCAACGCCAGATCCGCGCACCGGCTGGACGTGGTGAGGCCGGGGTCGCCGAGCAGCGCGGAGAGCAGCGGGCGCAGGACGCCGTCCACCGTACGGGCAGGCAGCTGGCCCGCCGTCAGTGCGGCGAGCGCGGTCCGCTCGGGGCGGGCCAGGAGCCGGGCGTCGGGGGTGGCGGCCAGCCGGGAGAGCGCCGCGCCGAGCCGGGCCCGGTCGATGGCCTCGGAGACCGTGCGGCTGTTCCTGAGCCCGGTGTTCCTGAGTCCGCTGTTTCTGAGTCCTGTGCTCTTGGGTCCCGTGCTCCGGGGGTCGGTTCCTTTGGTGCCGAGGCCGGCCCGCGACACGAGCCGCAGATCGCTCCCGTACCCGCCCGGCGAGAGCTGGGGGGCGCTCGACCGGGTGCGTACGGCCCTGAGTGCGCCCCTCGCGCTCCGTATGTCGGCCGTGCGGTGGCGGCGGCCCTCGCTGTGCACCAGCACCCCGGGCGCGAACTCCCGGAGTTCCGGGGTGCCGAGCCCCGGAGTGGCGGTCAGCTCCGGCCAGGAGGTGCAGAGCAGGGGGCCGAGCTGGTCGAGACGGAAGCCGTCCACCGCACGGGTGGTCAGCCGGCCGCCCACGGTGGAGGCCGCCTCCAGAACACTGACGCCGACTCCGGCGCCGGTCAGAAGATGGGCTGCTGAGAGACCGGCGATCCCGGCCCCGATGATGATCACGTCCGCGTGGTGTGCCGTGCTGCGCACAAGCCCCTCCCCGAGTCGGTGCGACTGGTGGGGGGCTCTTGCCCCCAACAGGCCCCCGGAATGCCGGAGTTCGCATCGAGGTTAGGAGGATGGCTGATAGTGGGTCAGACGCGCGTGCCCGGGGGCACCGGGGCACGGGGTCGCACACGGGCCCGCCCCGTGCGGGTGCGGCTCAGCGCAGGGCCGCCCGGATCGCCGCGTCACGCTCAGCGCAGGCCCGCGCTGATCACCGCGTCACGCTCAGCGCAGGGCCGCGCGGATCGCCGCGTCGATGCCGGGGAAGGCGAACGAGAAGCCGGAGTCCAGCAGCTGCCCGGGGATCACCCGCTGGCTGCCCAGCACATCGCCGGCGAACTCCCCGAGCGCGATCCGCAGGGCGGGCGCGGGGGCGGTGAAGAGGGTCGGGCGGCGCAGGACGCGGCCCATCGCGGCGGTCACCTCGGCGTTGGTGACGGGGTCCGGCCCGGTCAGGTTCACCGGGCCGGTCAGCGACTCCGTGTCCAGGATGTGGCGCAGGGCCGCGACTTCGTCGTGCAGGGCGATGAAGCTCCAGTACTGCCGCCCGTTGCCCATCCGCCCGCCGAGCCCCGCCTTGAACAGGGGGAACAGGCGCCCCCATGCCCCGCCCTCGCGGGCCACCACCAGTCCGGTACGGGCGTGCACCGTGCGGATGCCCCGCTCCTCGGCGGCGGCGGTCGCGGCCTCCCACTCCTCGCAGACGGAGGGCAGGAAGCCTTCGCCGGGCGGTGCGCTCTCGTCCACGGCACGGTCTCCCGTATCGCCGTAGAAGCCGATGGCCGAGCCGGAGAGCAGCACCTCGGGCGGGGTGTCGAGCGAGGCGACGGCCTCGGCGATCGCGGCCGTGCCCAGCACCCGGCTCTCGCGGATCTCCCGCTTGTAGTCGTCGGTCCAGCGGCGGTCGCCGACCCCGGCCCCCGCGAGGTGGACGACGGCGTCGCAGCCCACCAGCCCGGCCACGTCCACGTAACCCCGCTTGGGGTCCCACTCCACCTCGTCCCCGGACCGGGCGGGCCGCCGCACCAGGCGGGCCACCTCGTGCCCGTCGGCGCGCAGCGAGCGCACCAGGGCCGCTCCGATGAGTCCGGATGAACCAGTGACGGCGATACGGGAGGTCGGCATGGTGCCATCCTGCCCCACGGGCTGGGGGAAACACGGCAGGGGTTCCGGGGGAAAACACCATGGATCGGGGAGGAGCCGGGGTGGGACAGTGGCGTCATGTCCGCAACCGCCCTCCATTCCGTATCCGTACGACCCGCCCGGCCCGCCGACGAGGACGCGCTCGGTGAGCTCGACCGGTCCGCCTGGTCCACGCTGCACGCGGTGGTGCCCCGGCCGCAGCCGCCGTACGAGCCGTTCTTCGACGAGCGGCACCGGCCCGGGGACTTCCTGGTGGCCGAGGCCGCGACGGAGGCCATGACCGCGACCGCGACCGGGGCCGCGACCGATTCCGGCGGGGCGCGCATCGCCGGGTACATACGCCTGGTCCCGCCCACCCCGCTCGCCAGCAACGCCCATGTGCGGCAGATACAGGGGTTCGCCGTGGCGGCCTGGGCGCGCGGGGCCGGGGTCGGGCGGACCCTGCTGCGGGCCGCGTGCGCCGAGGCTCGGCGTCAGGGGGCCAACCGGATCACCCTGCGGGTGCTCGGGCACAACACCCCGGCCCGGGCGCTCTACGCCTCCGAGGGGTTCGCCGTGGAAGGGGTGCTGAGCGGGGAGTTCTTCCTGCACGGGCGCTATGCCGACGATGTGCTGATGGGCCGCTCGCTGACGCCCTCCGTCTGATCCGCGGTGGCTCAGCGGGGGGCGAAGCGGTCCCAGAGCTCCGGGTAGCGGGCCGACAGCGCCTCGTCGTCCTCGAAGTCGACCGGGGAGCCCAGCGGCTCGGTGGGCTGTGGCGGCAGCCCGAGATCGGGTGCGACCACGCCCGTGAGCTGCTCGTACGCCTCGTCGGCCGCGTAGCCCAGCTCCTCGCCGTCCCCGTCGATCTCCTCGTCGAACTCCTCCAGCAGCTCCGCCAGACCGTCCGGGTCGTGCAGCGCGCCCTCGAAGACCTCCCGGCCCTGGCCGATCAGCCAGCACCGGAAGTAGTCGAAGGCGTCGTCGCTCGCCCCGCCGAGCAGCACGGCGGCCGCGCCCCACAGGTCCCAGCGGTAGGCGCGGTTGTAGCGGGCCTCGAAGTGCCGGGCGAAGTCCAGCACGGAATCGGGGTCGAGCTGCACCAGCCGTTCCACGAGCAGATCGGCTTGCTCCTCGGGGTCGCCCTCGGCTCCCTCGCGGCTGGTGTCGATGATCTCCCAGAATTCCGTCTCGTCCATCACGGGTACAGCATCCAGCCTGCCGGGACCACCCGCACGCCCAGACGGCGAAAAGAAGCCTTTCAGCGATACAGCTCGCGCAGGCGTTCGGCCGCCTCGGTGAACCGGCTCCGCAGCTCCTCGGGAGCCACGACCTCCAACTCGGGACCCAGCGAAAGGAGCTGGCTGTAGGCAACGTCCAGTGACTCCACGGGCAGGACGACCGTGCGCCACCCGTCCGGACCGGCGGGAGGGGCCTTGGCGAGGGCCGTGGCGGCGGCCGACCGGTCGCCGGTGTACGCGAGCTGCCGGGCACCGCTCTCGGACACCCGTACGGTTACCTCGGTCCGCAGGAGGGACCGGGCGAACTCGGCGGCCCGCTCGTCCCAGAACGCGGGCAGGTCGAAGCTCTCGTCCCGCTCGAAGCGCCCGTCGGCCGGTTCCACCGAGGTGAACCGGTCGATCCGGTAGACCCGGAAGTCGGCCCCGGCCCTGGCACAGAGGTACCAGACCCCGGCCTTGAGGACGAGGCCGTACGGGGCGAGTTCCCGCGCCACCTCCGTACGGCCGCCATCGCCCTCGCGGCCGTGCTCGCGGCCTCCGCCCCTGCGGTAGCGGGCCCGGAGCAGGCGGTCGTCCCAGACGGCGTCGGCCACGGCGGGCAGGAAGGCGGGGGTCTCCGGCTCGGAGTACCAGGAGGGGGCGTCCAGGTGGAAGCGCTGGGCGGCGGAGGCGGAGGCGTCGCGCAGGGAGGGCAGCAGGGCGGCCGAGACCTTCAGCCGGGCGGCCGAGGCGGCGTCCTCCAGGCCCATCTCGCGCAGCGCCGAGGGCAGCCCGGAGAGGAAGAGCGCCTCCGCCTCGTCCCGGGCGAGGCCCGTCAGCCGGGTGCGGTAGCCGCCGATGAGCCGGTAGCCGCCCGCCCGGCCGCGCTCCGCGTACACCGGGACGCCCGCCTCGGAGAGCGCCTGCGCGTCCCGGGTGACCGTACGCTCCGACACCTCCAGCTCCGCCGCCAGCTCGGCGGCGGACATGGAGGGTCGGGACTGAAGAAGGAGGACCATCTTGATCAGCCGGGCAGCACGCATGCGCCCATTGTGGCGGCAGCGAAAACCCCCGGCCGCCGGGGCGGGCGCGTTGTCGGACGCGGCCGCTCCGGTGACCGGGGGCTCGGAAGCTGTACGGGAGCGGGGCTCAGAGGCCGTAGCGCTCCCGGGCCTCCTTGACCGCCGAGGCGGGGACCTCGCCGCGCTTGGCGAGCTGGGCCAGCGACGCCACCACGATCGACTGGGCGTCGACCCCGAAGTGGCGGCGGGCCGCCGCGCGGGTGTCGGAGAGGCCGAAGCCGTCCGTGCCGAGCGAGGACCAGTCCTGCTCCACCCACTGGCTGATCTGGTCCGGGACCTGACGCATCCAGTCGCTGACCGCGAGCACCGGACCCGGCGCACCGGAGAGTGCCTGCGTCACGTACGCCACCTGCTGCTCACCGCGGAGCAGCGCCTCGTCCGCCTCCAGCGCGTCCCGGCGCAGCTCGCCCCACGAGGTGGCGGACCAGACGTCGGCCGTGACACCCCAGTCGGCGGCCAGCAGCTCCTGGGCCTCCAGGGCCCAGTGGATCGCCGTACCGGAGGCCAGCAGCTGAAGGCGCGGCGCGTCCGCCTTCGCGGGCGTGCCCTCCTTGAAGCGGTACAGGCCCTTGACGATGCCCTCCTCGACACCCTCGGGCATCGCGGGCTGGGGCTTCGGCTCGTTGTAGACCGTCAGGTAGTAGAAGACGTCCTCGGCATCGGGGCCGTACATCCGGCGCAGACCGTCCTTGACGATCACCGCCACCTCGTACGCGAACGCCGGGTCGTAGTTGAGCGAGGCCGGGTTGGTGGCCGCGATCAGATGCGAGTGGCCGTCCGCGTGCTGGAGGCCCTCACCCGTCAGGGTCGTACGACCGGCGGTCGCGCCCACGATGAAGCCCTTGCCGAGCTGGTCGGCGAGCTGCCACATCTGGTCGCCGGTCCGCTGCCAGCCGAACATCGAGTAGAAGATGTAGAACGGGATCATCGTCTCGCCGTGTGTCGCGTACGACGTGGCGGCGGCGATGAAGTCGGCCATGGCCCCGGCCTCGGTGATCCCCTCGTTGAGGATCTGGCCGTCCTTGGCCTCCTTGTAGTACATCAGCTGGTCGCGGTCGACCGGTTCGTACGTCTGGCCCAGCGGCGAGTAGATCCCGGCCGAGGGGAACAGGGACTCCATACCGAAGGTACGGGCCTCGTCCGGGACGATCGGCACCCAGCGTTTGCCGGTCTCCTTGTCCCGCATCAGGTCCTTCACCAGGCGGACGAACGCCATGGTGGTGGCCATCTCCTGCTTGCCGGACCCCTTGTACAGGGCCTTGAACGCGCGCTCCTCGGGCTGCGGCAGCGGCGCCGAGGCGTGCAGCCGGCGAGCGGGAGCGGGACCGCCGAGGGCCGCGCGGCGCTCCTGGAGGTAGCGGACCTCGGGGGAGTCGGCGCCCGGGTGGCCGTAGGGGACGAGACCGTCCTCGAAGGCGCTGTCGGGGATCGGGAGGCCGAGCAGCTCGCGCATGTCCTTGAACTCGTCGGCCGACAGCTTCTTCATCTGGTGGTTGGCGTTCTTGGACTCGAAGCCCTTGCCCAGCGTGTAGCCCTTGACCGTCTGGGCCAGGATCACGGTCGGCGCGCCCTTGTGCTCCACGGCCGCCTTGTACGCCGCGTACACCTTGCGGGCCTCGTGGCCGCCGCGCGAGGTGTAGAAACACTCGGCGATCTTCGCGTCGGTGAGCAGCTTCGCCAGCTCGGCGAGCGCGGGCTCGGCGCCGAAGAAGTGGTCGCGGATGTAGGCGACGTCACGGGTGGCGTACGTCTGGAACTGCGCGTCCGGGACCTCCCGCAGGCGGCGCAGCAGCGCGCCCGTGGTGTCCAGCTGGAACAGCTCGTCCCAGGCGTTGCCCCAGAGCGTCTTGACGACGTTCCACCCGGCACCGCGGAACTGCGCCTCCAGCTCCTGGACCACGCGGAAGTTGGCGCGTACCGGTCCGTCGAGGCGCTGCAGGTTGCAGTTGATGACGAAGGTCAGGTTGTCGAGCTGCTCACGGGCCGCGAGGGCCAGGGCGGCGGTCGACTCGGGCTCGTCCATCTCGCCGTCGCCCAGGAAGGCCCAGACGTGCGAGTTGGAGGTGTCCTTGATGTTGCGGTTGGCCAGATAGCGGTTGAAGCGCGCCTGGTAGATGGCCGAGAGCGGGCCGAGGCCCATCGACACGGTGGGGAACTCCCACAGCCAGGGCAGCCGCCGGGGGTGCGGGTAGGAGGGCAGACCCTCGCCGCCCGCCTCCTGGCGGAAGTTGTCGAGCTGCTGCTCGCTGATCCGGCCGTCCAGGAAGGCGCGGGCGTAGATGCCGGGGGAGGCGTGGCCCTGGATGTAGAGCTGGTCGCCGGAGCCGTCCCCCTCCTTGCCGCGGAAGAAGTGGTTGAAGCCGGTCTCGTAGAGCCAGGCCGCCGAGGCGAAGGTGGCGATGTGGCCGCCCACCCCGTACCGGGCGCCACGGGTCACCATCGCGGCCGCGTTCCAGCGGTTCCACGCGGTGATCCTCGACTCCATCTCCAGGTCGCCGTCGAACGCGGGCTCGGCGGCGGTCGGGATGGAGTTGACGTAATCGGTCTCCAGCAGCTTGGGCAGCGAGAGACCGGCGCCCTCGGCGTGCTGCAGCGAGCGGCGCATCAGGTACGCGGCGCGGTGCGGGCCGGCGGCCTGGGTGACGGCGTCCAGGGAGGCTGCCCATTCGGCGGTCTCCTCGGGGTCACGGTCCGGGAGCTGGTCGAGCTCGCTCGGAAGCTTTCCTACGGGGTCGGTCATGATCGCCGCCTTCCGGAGAGGAGGGGGGTGGAGAAGGCCCTGGCTGGCAGGACAGGGCGATGGGGCCGGTGGGCCCGCGAAGTGAACTGTAAGGCGCTGATCGATGATCGATCAAAGGATTGAAGGCAAAACTTCTCGATACGAAGAAAAGTGGCATGCGGTGCCTCGAAACGGGGCACGGAGTGACGCGAAAAAGCGCGCAAAAAGGGCGCTGACCTGCACAGAAGAGCAGGTCGCGCACCAGATGATCGGGCCGCCCAGGAGACGTTACGCGCGGGGCGCGCAGCCCAGCACATGCGCCTTCACCAAGGCGCCGATCTGCGGGTCCTGGGCGAGGAACGCGTCGATGAGCGCCTGGTGCTCCTCCGCGTACGACTTCTGCACCGTGCCCAGCCAGCGGATCGACAGGGCCGTGAACACCTCGATGCCGAGCCCCTCCCAGGTGTGCAGCAGCACCGCGTTCCCGGCCGCCCGGACCATCTCCCGGTGGAAGCCCACCGTGTGCCGCACCTGGGCCTCGCCGTCGGCCAGCCGGTCCGCCTCGTACAGCGCCGCCACATGCGGCTCCAGCGCCGAGCAGTCCTGGCCGAGCAGCGGGGCCGCCAGCTCCGCCGCGATCTGCTCCAGACCGGCCCGTACGGGGTAGCTCTCCTCCAGGTCGGCGGCGGTCAGATTGCGGACCCGGACGCCCTTGTTGGGGGCCGACTCGATCAGCCGGAGCGTCTCCAGCTCGCGCAGCGCCTCGCGTACGGGCGTCTGGCTGACCTCCAGCTCGGTGGCGATCCGCCGCTCCACGATCCGCTCACCCGGCTTCCAGCGCCCGCTGACGATCCCCTCCACGATGTGCTCGCGGATCTGTTCGCGCAGCGAGTGGACGACGGGCGGGGTCATGGAGCGCTCCTTCAGGGCAGACCTGTGCTGCCTACATCATCACGGTGGCGGTAGGCCGCCCGTGGTGTTTAGACAATACGGCGGCGCCCCCGCCCGGAAGAGTTCCGGACGGGGGCGCCGCTGGTGAGGCTGGTTACAGCCGGAGCGTTCAGAGGCCGAGCTCGACCTCGAACTCACCGGCCTCCAGGATCGCCTTGACCGACGTCAGGTAACGGGCGGCGTCCGCGCCGTCCACCAGGCGGTGGTCGTAGGAGAGCGCGAGGTACGTCATGTCGCGCACCGCGATGGTCTCGCCGAGGTCCGGGTGGTCGATGACCACCGGGCGGCGGACCGTGGCGCCGATGCCCAGGATGGCTGCCTGGTTCGGCGGCACGATGACGGTGTCGAACAGCGCACCGCGCGAGCCGGTGTTGCTGATGGTGAAGGTGGCACCGGACATGTCGTCCGGGGTCAGGCCGCCACCGCGGGCCTTGCCGGCCAGCTCGGCGGTCTTCTTCGAGATACCGGCGATGTTCAGGTCGCCCGCACCCTTGATGACCGGGGTCATCAGGCCCTTCTCCGCGTCCACGGCGATGCCGATGTTCTCCGCGTCGAAGTACGTGATGGTGCCCTCGTCCTCGTTGATCCGGGCGTTGATGACCGGGTGGGCCTTCAGCGCCTGGGCCGCCGCCTTCACGAAGAACGGCATCGGGGACAGCTTGACGCCCTCACGGGCGGCGAACGCGGCCTTCGCCTGGTTGCGCAGCTTCATCAGCTTGGTGATGTCGACCTCGACGACCGAGGTCAGCTGGGCCTGCGAGTGCAGCGCCTTCATCATGTTGTCGCCGATGACCTTGCGCATGCGGGTCATCTTGACCGTCTGACCGCGCAGCGGGGAGGCCTCCAGCTTCGGAGCCTTTGCGGCGGCGGCCGGAGCGGCGGCGGGTGCCGGGGCGGCTGCGGCGGCCTTGGCGGCCTCCGCGGCGGCGACGACGTCCTGCTTGCGGATACGGCCACCGACGCCGGTGCCCTTGACCGAGCCCAGGTCCACGTTGTTCTCGGACGCGAGCTTGCGGACCAGCGGCGTGACGTACGCGCCGTCGTCACCGGAGGGCGCGGCCGGGGCGGCCGGTGCCGGGGTGACGGGGGCGGGCGCGGCGGGCGCCGGAGCCGGGGCGGCCGGAGCCGACGGGGCCTGGACCGGAGCCGGAGCGGCGGGAGCGGCCGGAGCCGGGGCGGGAGCCGCGGGGGCCTCCTGCTTCGGCGCCTCGGCCTTGGGGGCCTCGGCCTTCGGGGCCTCCTGCGCCGGGGCGGCGGGCTGCGCCGGAGCGGCGGCCGGGGCCGCGCCCGGAGCACCGATGACGGCGAGCTTGGCGCCGACCTCGGCGGTCTCGTCCTCGCCGACCACGATCTCCAGCAGCACACCGGCGACCGGGGCGGGGATCTCGGTGTCGACCTTGTCCGTGGAGACCTCAAGGAGAGGCTCGTCCTCCGCGACCTCCTCGCCGACCTCCTTCAGCCAGCGGGTGACGGTGCCCTCGGTGACGCTCTCGCCGAGCGCGGGGAGGGTGACGTCGGTGCCGGACGCGCCACCCGCCGGGGCGGCGGCCGGAGCCGGTGCCTCGGGGGCCGGAGCGGCGGCGGGGGCCTCGGCGGCCGGGGCCGGAGCCTCGGCCGGAGCGGCAGGTGCCTCGGCGGCCGGAGCCGCGGCCTCGGCCGGAGCGCCGGAGCCGTCGTCGATGACGGCCAGCTCGGCGCCGACCTCGACGGTCTCGTCCTCGGCGACCTTGATGGAGGCCAGAACACCGGACGCGGGGGCCGGGATCTCGGTGTCGACCTTGTCGGTCGAGACCTCGAGCAACGGCTCGTCGGCCTCGACGCGCTCGCCCTCGGCCTTCAGCCAACGGGTGACAGTGCCCTCGGTGACGCTCTCGCCGAGCGCCGGAAGGGTTACGGAAACCGACATGGTTTCAGTTGCTCCTTACGAAAATGCGGAAGTGGTCGGTCGTCGCGCCCGGGACCGGGGGATCAGTCGTGCGAGTGGAGGGGCTTGCCGGCCAGCGCCAGGTGAGCCTCGCCCATCGCCTCGTTCTGCGTCGGGTGGGCGTGGATGAGCTGCGCGACCTCGGCGGGCAGCGCCTCCCAGTTGTAGATCAGCTGGGCTTCGCCGACCTGCTCGCCCATGCGGTCGCCCACCATGTGGACGCCGACCACAGCACCGTCCTTGACCTGGACGAGCTTGATCTCGCCCGCGGTCTTCAGGATCTTGCTCTTGCCGTTGCCCGCGAGGTTGTACTTGAGGGCGACGACCTTGTCCGCGCCGTAGATCTCCTTGGCCTTGGCCTCGGTGATACCCACGGAGGCGACCTCGGGGTGGCAGTAGGTCACCTTCGGCACGCCGTCGTAGTCGATCGGGACGGTCTTCAGACCGGCGAGACGCTCCGCCACCAGGATGCCCTCGGCGAAGCCGACGTGGGCGAGCTGGAGGGTGGGGACGAGGTCGCCCACGGCCGAGACGGTCGGGACGTTCGTCTGCATGTACTCGTCGACCAGGACATAGCCGCGGTCCATCGCGACGCCCTGCTCCTCGTAGCCCAGGCCCTGCGAGACCGGGCCGCGGCCGATCGCGACGAGCAGCAGCTCCGCCTCGAAGGTCTTGCCGTCGGCCAGCGTCACCCGGACGCCGTCCTGCGTGTACTCGGCCTTCTCGAAGAACGTACCGAGGTTGAACTTGATGCCGCGCTTGCGGAACGCGCGCTCAAGAAGCTTCGAGCTGTTCTCGTCCTCGACCGGGACGAGGTGCTTCAGGCCCTCGACGATGGTGATCTCGGTGCCGAAGGACTTCCACGCCGAGGCGAACTCGACGCCGATGACGCCGCCGCCCAGCACGATCGCCGACTTCGGGACGCGGTCGAGCTTCAGCGCGTGGTCCGAGGAGATGATCCGGTTGCCGTCGATCTCCAGGCCCGGCAGCGACTTCGGCACGGAGCCGGTCGCCAGCAGCACGTGGCGGCCCTGGATGCGCTGGCCGTTCACGTCCACGGAGGTGGGGGAGGAGAGCTTGCCCTCACCCTCGATGTAGTGGACCTTGCGCGAGGCGATGAGACCCTGGAGACCCTTGTACAGGCCCGAGATCACCTCGTCCTTGTACTTGTGGACGGCCTCGATGTCGATGCCCTCGAAGGTCGCCTTGACGCCGAACTGACCCGCCTCGCGGGCCTGGTCGGCGATCTCGCCCGCGTGCAGCAGCGCCTTCGTGGGGATGCAGCCGTTGTGCAGGCAGGTGCCGCCGACCTTGCCCTTCTCGATCAGGGCGACGTCCAGGCCCAGCTGCGCTCCGCGCAGGGCCGCGGCGTACCCGCCACTGCCACCGCCGAGGATCACTAGGTCGAAAACGGTGCTGGCGTCGTTCGCCACGT
This sequence comes from Streptomyces sp. NPDC059452, assembly GCF_042750035.1. NCBI lineage: Bacteria > Bacillati > Actinomycetota > Actinomycetes > Kitasatosporales > Streptomycetaceae > Streptomyces > Streptomyces sp. NPDC059452. The sequence goes on along the minus strand of NZ_JBHYVE010000040.1, from coordinate 11,102 downwards.
CACGTCCTCCATGCATGTGCGCCGTACGCCGGGCCCCGTCGCTGGGGTGTGACCGGCCGGTCGGCTGGTGTTCGGCCGCTTTTGTCATTCGGCCCTGTGGTGGGGGCCCTGTCCTGCCGAGAACCCATCTTCGCACTTGTCGACGGTGGGCGGGACGCGGGGCCCGGGTCCGAGACGGATCATCGTCCGTCCCGGAGGGTTACTGCTGGGTAGTTACCTACGGATTCGGCCGGTGTTCGTCGAGAGCGAAACTCTGTTCCTCTTCTCTCCGCTCCCGCCCGGACAACACGTACGGCCCCGGACCTATGCCCGGGGCCGTACGCATTGATCGCTCAGCCCAGGTCGCCGGCGGCGGTGCGCTCGGCGAGGCGCACCAGGGTGCGGACCGCGGAGCCGGTGCCGCCCTTGGGCGTGTAGCCGTACGGAGCGCCCTCGTGGAAGGCCGGGCCCGCGATGTCCAGGTGTGCCCAGGCGATGCCCTCGCCCACGAACTCCTGGAGGAAGAGCCCGGCCACCAGACCGCCGCCCATCCGCTCGCCCATGTTGGCGATGTCGGCGGTGGGGGAGTCCATGCCCTTGCGCAGGTCGGCGGGGAGCGGCATCGGCCAGGAGGCCTCGCCGACCTCCTCGGCGATCTCGTGGATCGACGTACGGAAGGCGTCGTCGTTGGCCATGATCCCGAAGGTGCGGTTGCCGAGCGCCAGCACCATCGCCCCGGTCAGGGTCGCCACGTCGACGATCGCGTCCGGCTTCTCCTCCGAGGCGCGGGTCAGCGCGTCGGCGAGGACGAGCCGGCCCTCGGCGTCGGTGTTGAGGACCTCGACGGTCTTGCCGCTGTACATGCGCAGCACGTCACCGGGGCGGGTGGCGTTGCCGGACGGCATGTTCTCGGCGAGCGCCAGCCAGCCGGTCACATTGACCTTGAGGCCGAGGCGGGCGGCCGTGACGACGGCGGCCAGCACGGCGGCGGCGCCGCTCATGTCGCACTTCATCGTCTCGTTGTGGCCGGCCGGCTTGAGCGAGATGCCGCCCGAGTCGTAGGTGATGCCCTTGCCGACGAGCGCGAGGGTCTTCTCCGCCTTCGGGTGGGTGTAGGCGAGCTTCACCAGGCGCGGGCCGTTGGCGGAGCCCTGGCCGACGCCGAGGAGGCCGCCGAAGCCGCCCTTGACGAGCGCCTTCTCGTCCAGGACCTGGACCTTGATGCCGTGCTCCTTGCCCGCGGCGGTGGCCACGGCGGCGAAGGACTCGGGGTAGAGGTCGTTGGGCGGGGTGTTGATCAGGTCGCGGGCGCGGTTGATCTCCTCGACCAGGGCGAGGGCGCGCTCGACGGCCGCCTTGTACGCCTTGTCGCGGGGCTTGGCGCCGACGACGGCCACCTCGGCGAGCGGCTGCTTCGGGCCGCTGTCCTTGGACTTGGCGTCCTTGGGGGCGAGCTTGTTCTCGCCGCCCTGGTAGGCGGTGAAGGCGTAGGCGCCGAGCAGGGCGCCCTCGGCGACGGCCGCGGCGTCCTCGACGGAACCGGCGGGCAGCGCGAAACCGGCCTTCTTCACACCGGCCAGCGCGCGGGCGGCGGTACCCGCGGCGCGCCGCAGCGTCTCCGCGTCGTACGCGTCCTCCTTGTCCGGGACCGGACCGAGCCCGACCGCGATGACGACCGGGACCTTGAGGCCGGACGGCGCGGGCAGCTTGGTCAGTTCGCCCTCGGCACCCACGGCCCCCAGAGTCGCGAGAACGGTGGCGAGCTTTCCGTCGAACGCCTTGTCCACGGCCTCGGCACCCGGTGCGAGGACCAGGTTCCCCGACTTGGACGCGGCGCCCTTCGCGACGCCGATGACGAGTGCGTCGGCGCGCAGCGTCGCGGCACCGGCAGTGCTGAGAGTGAGAGCAGTCACGGTGGTGAAATCTCGCTTCCGTTGAGTTCGAGTTCGGCCGAGGGGTGGGCCGGCCGTGCCCGGCACATCGTGGACGCCTCCGCAATGTTCCGGGATCGAGCCTACGCGCGCCCGCCGCCGGGGGTTACGGCGGCGGGCCGTTCCGGACCGGTATGGCGGTCGGTTCCGGGGGTACGGACACCGATTCCCGTACGCGTACGGGGGCCGCTCCCGCAGGCGTACGGGCACCGATTCGGCAGGCACACACCCCGGCACCCAGCGCTCACGGCCCGAGCGCCAGCACCACCAGGGCCGCCGTCGCCGCCGTCTCCGCCACCCCGCCGAACACGTCCCCGGTCACCCCGCCGAACCGCCGCACGCAGTGCCGCAGCAGGAGTTCGGCGGCGGCCAGGGCGCCGAGCACCGCGAGCGCGTGGTGCAGTGCCCCGTACGGGCCGAACACCGCGCCCGCCGCCGCGCACAGCCCCACCGTCACCGCCGCCACCGTCACCGCCCGCCCCACCGGGACCGTGGCCGCCACCACCGCGCCCAGCCCCTCCGGCCGGGCCGCCGGGACCCCCTGACGGGACGCCAGGGTGAGCGCGAGCCGGGCGACGACCGCCGCGACCACGGCCCCGAGCGCGCCGTGCGCCCAGCCCCCCTCCCCGTACAGCTCGAAGAGGACCGCGACCTGGGCCAGCAGCACCAGCAGCAGCGTGATGACACCGAACGGCCCAATGTCGGACTGCTTCATGATCCGCAGCGCGTCCTCGGCCGGTTTCCCGCTGCCGAGGCCGTCCGCCGTGTCGGCGAGGCCGTCCAGATGGAGCCCCCGGGTGAGGGCGGCGGGCACCGCGACGGAGGCCACCGCCGCGAGCAGCGGCCCCGAGCCCGCCAGCAGCGACAGCGCGCCGAGCGCGGCGGCGAGCAGGCCGACGACGAGCCCGGCGAGCGGGGCGCAGAGCATGCCGGTACGGGCGGTCGCGCGGTCCCAGCGGGTCACGCGGACGGGCAGCACGGTCAGGGTGCCGAAGGCGAAACGCAGCCCGTGGCTGTTCAGGGAGGTCACCGCGGGCAGGTTAGCCGCTCCCGCACACGGATAGATTGGCTGAAACGGCCGAAAAGCCGCAAAGCTGAGCACATCGGGAGCGGGTGGCATGGGCAACTGGTGGCACACCAACATCGCCGAACCGGGCAAGCTCCCGCTGCTCCTCGCGCTGGCCGCCTTCGTCCTGACCTTCGCGATCACCCGCACGATCACGCGGATGATCCGGGCGGGGAAGGGCCCGTTCCGCAACATCACCCCGGGCGGCATCCACATCCACCACGTGGTGCCCGGCGTGGTGCTGACGGTGATCGGCGGCTTCGGCGCGGTGGCCGCCGGACGGCACGGGGTGGCCGCCGGGGTGTGCGCGGTGATCTTCGGGGTGGGGGCCGGTCTGGTCCTGGACGAGTTCGCGCTGATCCTGCACCTGGACGATGTGTACTGGACCGAGGAGGGCCGTCAGAGCGTGGAGGTCGTCGTACTGACCGCCTCACTGGTGGTGCTGGTCCTCGCCGGGTTCTCCCCGCTCGGGGTGGACGACGTGACCGACGCCGAACAGCAGAGCAGGATCGGCGTCATCACCTCGTACGCGGTCAACTTCTGCTTCGTCCTGATCGCGCTGTTCAAGGGCAAGACCCGGATGGCGGTGATCGGCACCCTCGTCCCGTTCGTCGCGCTGGTCGGCGCGCTCCGGCTGGCCCGCCCCACCTCGCCCTGGGCCAAGCGCTTCTACCGCGACCGCCACCGGGCCCGCTCCAAGGCCGTGCTGCGCGCCTACCACCACGATGTGCGCTGGGCGGGGCCGCGCCGGAAGTTTCAGGACCTCATCGGCGGCGCCCCGGACCGGGTGCCGCTGCCACCCGCCCCCAAGCCCTGATTCCGGCCCTCCCGCCGCCGCCCGCGCCACTCCCGTACGGCACACACCACCAGGACGGCGGCGATGGCGGCGAGATGTTCCCGGCCCGCCAGGTTGTCCTTGATCAGGACCTCCACCACCATCGCGACGATCACCAACGAACCGGTGAACCAGGCCCGGTGGCTGTGGCAGACGTAGACCGCGAGCCCCACGACCGCCGCCGAGGGCCCGGTGTCCACCACCTGCGCGTCCGATGCGGGCAGCCCCAGGAACGCGTCCGGGCCGAGCGCGATGCCGACCCGGGCGTACAGCGTCCCCGCCAGCGTCGCCCCGTACGCGACCGCGAGGGTGCGCCACCGCCCCAGGCACACCTCCGCGATGCCGAACACCAGCAGGATCTGCGCCAGCGCACCCCACACCGGCAGATCGAGCGCGGGCACGAAGAGCGAGAGCGGCGTACGGAGCAGGGCCAGCCACAGCGGGTCCTCGGCCCGCACCGCCCCGAGGGCCTGCACCGGGTCGTAGCCCCACGCCTGGTTCTGGATCACCTGGACGGTCGCGGTCAGCGTCACCGCCGTCAGGGTCAGCGCGAGCGCCCGCACTCCGCGGTCGTGGAGCCCGTTCCGTACGGTGGTGAAGAGCGGGCCCCACTCCCGCAGCGCGGCCCGGCGCAGCGCCGGAGCGCGGCTCATCTCGGGGCGCCGAGACGCGCGCGGTGCAGCCACTTCGGCAGCCCCGGCGCTTCCAGGAACCCTTCGGCGCGGCCCGCCGCGACGGAGATGCGCGCCAGGTCGGCGCTCTTCTCGAACAGCATGAAACGTGGCTCCCAGATCGGTCGGTACTTGGCGTTGGCCCGGTAGAGCGACTCGATCTGCCACCAGCGCGAGAAGAAGCTCAGCAGCGCACGCCACAGTCTCAGCACCGGTCCCGCGCCGAGCCGCGATCCCCTCTCGAAGACGGAACGGAACATGGCGAAGTTGAGCGAGACCTGAGTGATTCCGATCTCGCCGGAGCGCTGGAGGAGCTGGATCACCATGAACTCCATGAGGCCGTTCTCCGCCTCGCGGTCACGGCGCATCAGATCGAGGGAGAGGCCGTGCGGGCCCCAGGGGGCGAAGCTGAGGAGGGCGCGGAGTTCGCCCTCCTCGCCGTCCTCGCCCGCGTTCCGGCACTCCAGCATCACGCACTGGCCGTCCGCCGGATCGCCGAGCCGGCCGAGCGCCATGGAGAAGCCGCGTTCGGTCTCCCCGTCGCGCCACTCGTCGGCGCGCCGCACCAGCTCGGCCATCTCCGCCTCCGGGATGTCCGCGTGCCGCCGGATCGTCACCTCGTAACCGGCCCGCTTGACCCGGTTGTACGCCTGCCGCACCCCGCGCATCGCCCGCCCGTCGAGCGTGAACTCCGCCGTCTCCACGATCGCCTCGTCACCCAGCTCCAGCGCGTCCATGCCGTGCCGGGCGTAGACCGTGCCCGCCTCCTCGCTCGCGCCCATCACGGCGGGGATCCAGCCGTGCTCGCGGGCCTCGGCGAGCCACGGCTCGATCGCGCCCGGCCAGGCCTCCGGGTCCCCGATCGGGTCGCCGGAGGCCAGGGAGACCCCGCCGACCACCCGGTAGACCACCGCGGCCTTGCCGGTCGGCGACCACACGGCGCTCTTCTCCCGGCGCAGCGCGAAGTAGCCGAGCGAGTCCCGGTCGCCGTGCTTGTCCAGCAGGGCGCGCAGCTTCGCCTCGTCCTCGGGGGAGAGCGGGTCGACCGCGCGGCGGGAGCGGAACGCGGCGTACACGACGGCGATCAGGAGCAGCGTCGAGAGGATGTTGATGACGACGTTGACCCAGCCGGGCGTGGTGATCCCGGGGAAGCGCGCGTCGTCGGCGGCCACCGAGACCAGCCGCAGCGCCCCGTAGCGCCAGCGGTCCAGGAAGGTGGAGCGGTGGTCGTCGTGGGCGGTGTTGGTGACGGTCACCAGGGCTGTCGCGATCAGCGAGGTGACCAGCAGCCCCACCACGGCGACCAGGGCCGCCAGCCTGGGGTTGGAGCGGTCGCCCTTGGCGTAGAACTCCCGCCGTCCCAGCAGCAGGGCCACGACGAAGGCGGCCGTCAGCGCCAGCGAGACCCAGTTCTGGGCGTGCTGCCGGATCTCCGCGAAGAAGAACGCGAGGATCAGCGCCAGGAGCACGAGCCCGCCCAGGACCAGATTCACGATCCAGGCGGCCCGCTTGCGCCGCCGCATGGTGATCGCCAGGAAGAGGGCGACCACCCCGGAGGAGAACCCGGCGGTGAGCAGGTAGGGCGTGAAGTAGTTCTCGGTGTTGTGGCGCCGCAGGTCCTGGCCGAGGGTGACCCAGACGGCGCTCAGGAAATTGATGAACGAGACGACGCGCAGGTACCAGATGGCGAACGCCGCACTGCGCCGGGACCGGACGGTACTGCGCCGGGCTGCCTCTTCGGCCGATCGAACCTCTCCCATGAGAGGTGATGATATGGCGCATTACGGACATATGGGCGGCGGGCGTGACCCGTGAGGCCGCCCGCCCCGGCCCGGCACCGCCCCCCAGCCCCGGCCCCGCCTCAGGTCGCGTCGAGCACCTTCACCTCGTCCTCGGAAGGCCCGGCGGCACCCTCCGCCTCCGCCTCCTCCTGGTCCTCGTCCGCAGCCGCCACCGGCGTACGCTCCGGCAGCTCGGCGGCGAGCGCGGCCGCCGCCTGCACCAGCGGCAGGGCCAGCAGCGCCCCCGCGCCCTCGCCCACCGTGACCCCGTGGTCCAGCAACGGGGTCAGAGCCATCCGGTCCAGCGCCTTCGACTGCGCGGGCTCCCCGCTGACCTGCCCGGCCAGCCACCAGTCCGGCGCCCGGAACGCCGCCCGCTGCGCCACCAGCGCACAGGCCGACGCCACGACCCCGTCCAGGATCACCGGCATCCGGCGCACCGCCGACTGGAGCAGGAACCCCGTCATCGCGGCCAGATCGGCGCCGCCCACCGTGGCCAGCAACTCCAACTGGTCACCGAGCACCGGCCGGGCCCGGCGCAGCGCGTCCCGGATCGCCGCGCACTTGCGCATCCAGGCCAGGTCGTCGATGCCCGCACCGCCGCGCCCGGTCACCACCGAGGCGTCCGTACCGCAGAGGGCGGCGATGAGGGTGGCCGCGGCCGTGGTCCCGCCGACGCTCAGATCGCCGAGCACCACCAGATCGGTGCCGGAGTCGGCCTCCTCGTCGGCGACGGCCATGCCCAGACGGACGGCCCGCTCGGCCTCCTCGGCGCTCAGCGCGTCCTCGATGTCGATGCGCCCCGACCCCCGCCGCACCCGGTGGCGTACGACGGATTCGGGCAGCAGCTCCGGGTCGCAGTCGATCCCGGCGTCCACGATCCGCAGCGGCACCGAGAACCGCCGGGCGAGCACCGCCGCAGGGCTCGCCCCGTCGAGGGCCGCCCGGACCAGCTCGTGGGTGGTGCCCGCCGCGCGCCCGGAGACGCCCAGCTCGGCCACCCCGTGGTCACCGGCGAAGAGCACCAGGCGCGGCTGCTCGACGGCCCTGACCGGTACGGACTGCTGCGCCGCGCTGAGCCACTCGCCCAGCTCGTCGAGCCGGCCCAGCGCCCCCGGGGGGACGATCAGCCGCTCCCGCCGTTCCTCGGCGTCGCGCCGGACACCCCCGTCGGGGCGTTCGATCAGGTCGGAGAAGTCGTCCAGGTTCACGGAGGTCTGCCTCGCGGGTCGTCACGTCGGTTCCGGTCCGGGAACCCGGCGCCGGGCCCCTGCCGGGAACAGTACCGGTCGGCCCGCCCAGGCAGTCCGCGAGCGCTGACGGCACCTCACCCCGCACACCGCCCCCTCACCCCCGCAACACCACCGCCTGCCCCGCCACCACCAGCAGCACCTCCTCGCACTCCGCCGCCACCGCCGCGTTCAGCCGCCCCAGCTCGTCCCGGAACCGCCGTCCCGCCGGAGTCGCCGGGACCACCCCCGCCCCCACCTCGTTCGTCACCAGCACCACCTGACGCCGGGTCCCGCGCACCGCGCCCACCAGCTCCGCGACCCGCGCCCGCAACGCCTCCTCGCCCCCGTGCCGCCACCGCACGTCCTCCCAGGCGTCCACCCGGTCCATCGCGTCGGTCAGCCACAGCGACAGGCAGTCGACCAGCAGCGGCGGCCCGTCCGCGCCCAGGAGCTCCGCGACTTCGCAGGTCTCCTCGGTCCGCCACGCGCCCGGCCTGCGCTCCCGGTGCAGCCCCACCCGGGCCGCCCACTCCGGGTCCCCGCCGCGCCGCCCGCCGGTCGCCACGTACACCACCTCGGGGAACGTCTCAAGACGCCGCTCCGCCTCCAGCGACTTCCCCGACCGGGCGCCGCCCGTCACCAGCACCCGGCGCGGCACGTCCGGCACCACCGGGTACTCACCCACCACCAGCGTCGTCCCGTCCGGCACCGCCCGCGCCCCGGCCGCCGCGAGGCGCCGCTCCAGCGCCGCACCCGGCGGGGCGTCGTGGTCCAGGTGGACCGCGATCACCTCGGTGGCCGGGCCGACCGCACCGACCCCCCGCAGCCGCGCCACCGCGTCGGGCCGCCCGACGACATCGCAGACGACCAGGTCGTACGGGCGCTCCGGCCGCCCGTCGAGACCGGCGGGCGCGGCCCCCGGCGGCAGGTACAGCAGGCGCTCGCCGTCCGGGGAGGCCACCTCGTAACCGGTCCCCGGCGCGTCCATCGGCACCGCCCGCACCCGGTGCCCGCTGATCAGCGTCAACACCTGGCCGTCCGGCACCCGCCCGGCCGGCGGCAGGGTGGCGGGCAGTTCCACGGCGGGCCCGTCGTGCGGGTGGGTCAGCAGCACCTGACGCACCGCGCCGAGCGAGTGCCCCGCGCGGGCGGCCGCGAACACGGCCCCCGGGGTCAGGTCGAGCAGCAGCGCGTCGTCGACCAGGAGGGCGGTCGCGGCCCGCGCCCAGGGTCCGCGGGCCGTCGCACAGGCCGCACAGGGGCAGGAGGGGCGCGGCAGCCCGCCGGGGGCTCCGGTGCCGAGCAGAGTCAGTTCCACACCTTGATCCTCCCGTGTCCCCCCGTCCGGTGCGCGCCCGGCTAGGCTTCGGGCAGCAACGTGACCCGGGAGGCGCACATGGCGTGGACGTGGCGGTTCGAGAAGTCCGACGGTACGGAGACGGAGCCGGCGCTGCAGCCGGAGGAGTTCACCACCCAGGGCGACGCGGAGTCCTGGATCGGCGAGTACTGGAAGGAACTCCTGGAGGGCGGCGCCGCCCAGGTGACGCTCTTCGAGGACTCGACCAGGATCTACGGCCCGATGAGCCTGCAGGCCGACGGCGCCTGACGCAAGGGCAGGGGCAGGGGCGGTACGGGAACCCCCGTACCGCCCCTGCCGCATCCGGACCTCTCCCCTCCGCTCCCCTCCGCTCCCCTCAGCTCCGCTCCGCGTACGGGTCTCAGATCTCCCCGAGCGTGACCTCGGCCGTCCTGCTGTCGTCGCCCCGCGTGTACGTCACGGTCACCTTCTCGCCCGGCTTGTCACCCGCCAGGGCCTCGGAGAGCGAGGTGATGGTCGTGATCTCGGTGTCGTCGATCTTCGTGATGATGTCCCCGGCCCGCAGCCCCGCCTCGTCCGCGGCCCCGCCCCGGTCCACGCTCACCAGTGCCACCCCGGCGGGCCGGTAGGAGTCGTCGACGACCGTACGGGCGGTGATGTTCAGGGCCGCCCGGCCCGAGTCGGTGACCCGCCCGTCCTTGATGATCTGGTCGGCGACCGTCCGCACCATCGAGACGGGGATGGCGAAGCCGATGCCCGGCGCCGCGCTGTCGCCCATCTGCGGGTCCGTCGCCGCGAGGGTCGGGATGCCGATCACCTGGCTGTCCAAATTGACCAGCGCCCCGCCGCTGTTGCCCGGGTTGATGGCGGCCGAGGTCTGCACCATGTTGGCGATCGTCGCGCCCGTGCCACCGCCCGCACGGCTCTCGCTGACCGTCCGGCCGAGCGCCGAGACGATGCCCTGGGTGACGCTGCTGGAGAGGCCGAGGGGGGAGCCCATCGCCATCACGATCTGCCCCACCTCGACCTGTTCCGCGTTGCCGAACTTCGCGGGCTTCAGCGCGTCGGGCACCTGGTCGAGCTTGATGACGGCCAGGTCCTGCTCGGGGTAGGAGGAGACCAGCGAGGCGTTCAGTACCGGCCCTCCGGTGGCGACGCTGACCTTGAACTCCTTCTCGTCGCCGACCACATGGGCGTTGGTGACGATATGGCCCTGGTCGTCGTAGACGACCCCGGAACCGAGGCTGTCGGAGGCGTCGATCTGCACCACCGAGGGCAGGACGTCGTTGATGACGGTCTGGTAGGCGCTCTCCAGATCGTTGGTGGCGCGGGTCGCCGAGCCCTGGGCCGTACCCGAGGGACTGGCCTCCGGGGCGGGGGCGGCCTTCGGCGTCGCGCCGGAGCAGCCGGTCGCCAGGGCGAGCGCGCAGGCACCTGCGGACAGGGGGAGCAGCAGGCGCCGCACGGAGCGGCGGGAGGGGGAAGCGTCCATATCCGGAGCTTGGTGCCCCGCCCTTTCGCGTGCCCGTGCTGATGGGCCGAACGAGGGCCGTACCCGTACGCTCCGATGGGCCGTACGAGGGCGTGGGCCGCGCGAGACCCGCTGCCGTACGCACCCCCGTACGTACGCCTGTACGCACCCTCGTACGCACGGGGCTGTTCGCACCCCCGTACGTACGCCTCCTAGGAGCTGTCCGGCCGATCATTGATGGCGTGCGCATGGCTGCTGCTTGAGGCGTCTGTGGCGACGGTCTGAAGTCGATTGCTGGACGCCGGATGCTGCGCGACCATCGTCGGATGAGTAAGGATGAGGGTCGGAAGCTGACGCGGGTTGTGCAGACGTGTTCCGCATACCCGTCGCAGTGGGATGCCTGGACGGCGGACGGCCAGTACCTGTATCTCCGATACCGGCATGGCGAGGGCTGCGTCGAGTTGCATCCCGGCCCCGAGGACGACGCCGACACGTCGGAGTCTTGGAACGAGGGCCTCTCCGGACTCCTGATCGAATGGGACGACGGCAGCGGTAACGGCGTCATCAGCCTTGAGGACTTCCTCGCGGCAGCGGGCTTGGTGTTGGCGCCGGGTGCCTTGGTGAGTTGAGCTCCTGGCACGCGGTCAGGTGCGGAGCCAGATGACGAGGGCGGCTGCGGTGACAGTGCCGAGGAAGACGTAGCCGCGCTTGTCGTAACGGGTCGGTGCGCCACGAGGCGCCACGGAATCGAGTGAGGTGAGAGACCTTCACCGCCGGGTTGTCGTAGCAATCCGGTTGAAGCTGGGGGCAGTTCGGTT
>NZ_JBHYVE010000039.1:51061-55003 GCF_042750035.1 Streptomyces sp. NPDC059452 | reverse complement strand
CCGCCGACCAGCCGGGCCCGGAGCGCCTCGCTGCCGGAGAGCGCCTCGGCGACCCCGCCGGGCCCCCCCCCGGGGGGCGCCGCCCGACGGAGACCCCAGCACAGCAGAGGACCGACTGCACGAAGGGGAAGCTCATGACAGCGACGACCGACGGATCCACCGGGGCCGAGAACCTTGTCGGAGCTTCGGCGGGACATCCGGCCGACACGACCACCGCCGCGGACGACGTGCTCGTCGCCGCGCGGCGGGCCGCGGAACGCTCGGTGGAGCACCTCCTCGGCAGACAGGACGAGCAGGGCTGGTGGAAGGGCGACCTCGCCACCAACGTCACGATGGACGCCGAGGACCTGCTCCTGCGCCAGTTCCTGGGAATCCAGGACCCGGAGACCACGCGGGCGGCCGCCCTCTTCATCCGCGGCGAACAGCTCGGTGACGGCACCTGGAACACCTTCTACGGCGGCCCCGGCGACCTCTCCGCCACCATCGAGGCGTACGTGGCCCTGCGGCTGGCCGGGGACCGCCCCGACGAGCCCCACATGGCGCGCGCCTCCGGCTGGATCAGGGAGCAGGGCGGCATCGCGGCCGCCCGGGTCTTCACCCGGATCTGGCTGGCCCTGTTCGGCTGGTGGAAGTGGGACGACCTCCCCGAACTCCCGCCCGAGCTCATGTTCTTCCCCAAGTGGGTCCCGCTCAACATCTATGACTTCGGCTGCTGGGCCCGGCAGACCATCGTTCCGCTGACCATCGTCTCCGCGAAGCGCCCCGTGCGGCCCGCCCCCTTCGCCCTGGACGAGCTGCACACCGATCCCGCCGAGCCCAGTCCGCCCAGGAAGCTTGCCCCGGCGGCCAGTTGGGACGGCCTCTTCCAGCGGCTGGACAAAGGGCTGCACCTCTACCACAAGGTCGCCCCGCGCCCGCTGCGCCGGATCGCGATGAACATGGCCGCCCGGTGGATCATCGAACGCCAGGAGAACGACGGCTGCTGGGGCGGCATCCAGCCCCCGGCCGTCTACTCCGTCATCGCCCTCCACCTGCTCGGCTACGACCTCGACCACCCGGTGATGCGCGCCGGACTGGCCTCGCTGGACCGGTTCGCGGTGTGGCGCGAGGACGGGGCGCGCATGGTCGAGGCCTGCCAGTCACCCGTCTGGGACACCTGCCTGGCCACCGTGGCCCTGGTCGACGGCGGACTCAGACCCGACCACCCGGCCCTGGTGCGGGCCGCCGAATGGATGCTGGCCGAGGAGATCACCCGGCCCGGCGACTGGTCGGTACGCAGACCCGAACTCGCCCCAGGAGGCTGGGCGTTCGAGTTCCACAACGACAACTACCCGGACATCGACGACACCGCCGAAGTCGTCCTGGCCCTGCGCCGGGTGCACCACCCCGACCCCGCCCGGCTGGAAGCCGCCATCGAGCGCGGGGTGCGCTGGAACCTCGGGATGCAGTCCCGCAACGGGGCCTGGGGCGCGTTCGACGCCGACAACACCAGCCCCTTCCCCAACCGCCTGCCGTTCTGCGACTTCGGCGAGGTCATCGACCCGCCGTCGGCCGATGTCACCGGCCATGTCGTGGAGATGCTCGCCGTCGAAGGGCTCGCCCAACACCCCAGCACCCAGCGGGGCATCGAGTGGCTGCTCGCCGAACAGGAGGCGTGCGGCGCCTGGTTCGGCCGCTGGGGCGTCAACTACGTGTACGGAACGGGGTCGGTGGTGCCCGCCCTGGTCGCCGCCGGGCTGCCCACCGGCCACCCCTCGATCCGCCGGGCGGTGACCTGGCTGGAGTCCGTGCAGAACGATGACGGCGGCTGGGGCGAGGACCTGCGCTCGTACCAGGAGGAGAAGTGGATCGGCCACGGTGAGTCCACCGCCTCCCAGACCGCCTGGGCCCTGCTCGCCCTGCTCGCCGCGGGCCGCCGCGACAGTCCGGCCGTCGCCCGGGGGATCACCTGGCTGACCGGGGCCCAGCAGGCCGACGGCTCCTGGGACGAGCCCTACTTCACCGGCACCGGCTTCCCCTGGGACTTCTCCATCAACTACCACCTCTACCGTCAGGTCTTCCCCCTGACCGCACTCGGGCGTTACGTGCACGGCGACCCGTTCGCCGACCGCACGGGCGCGGCCCAGGGCGCCTGATGGCCGGAGCACCCGGGTCCGCGCGCCCCGCGACGCCGTTGCTGGTCGCCTGCGCGCTGGGCATCGAACAGGTGGCCCTGCGCAGCGGCAGGCGGCCCGGAGGCCCGGTACGGGTCCTGCGGACCGGGATGGGCCCCCGGGCGGCGGAGGCGGCCGTGGCGGGCGCCCTCGCCCCCGGAGGCGTACCGGACGCGGCCGTCATCGCCTCCGGCTTCTGCGCCGGCCTCGCCCCCGGCATGCACCCCGGGGACCTGGTCGTCGCCGAGGAGACCCGGGACGCCGACGGCGCCACCCCCTGCACCGGCACCGGGCTGCTGGTCGCCGCCCTCAGCCGGGCCGTCCCCGGCCGCACCGTCCACACCGGCCCCCTGACCGGCTCCGACCATGTCGTACGCGGCCCCGAACGGGCGGCGCTGCGGTCCACCGGGGCCATCGCCGTGGACATGGAGTCCGCCGCCACACTGCGTACCGCCCTGTGCCACGGACCGCGCCCGGTTGCGGCCGTCCGGGTGGTCGTGGACGCTCCAGAGCATGAGCTCGTCCGCATCGGCACGGTTCGCGGTGGAATATCGGCCTTCCGTGTCCTCCGTGCAGTCCTTCCGGCTTTCTACGAATGGCACCGATCTTTATTGCTCCCCAGGAGGTGAGCTAGATGGCCATGCCGCTCCGCCAGACCATCAAGGTTGCGACGTATCTCTTCGAACAGAAGCTCCGCAGGCGTGAGAAGTTCCCGCTGATCGTCGAGCTGGAGCCCTTGTTCGCCTGCAACCTCGCCTGTGAGGGGTGCGGCAAGATCCAGCACCCGGCCGGTGTCCTGAAGCAGCGCATGCCGGTCGCGCAGGCGGTGGGCGCGGTGCTGGAATCCGGTGCGCCCATGGTCTCCATCGCCGGCGGCGAGCCGTTGATGCATCCGCAGATCGACGAGATCGTCCGGCAGCTCGTCGCGAAGAAGAAATACGTCTTCCTCTGCACCAACGCGATGCTCATGCGCAAGAAGCTCGACAAGTTCACCCCCTCGCCCTACTTCGCCTTCGCCGTGCACATCGACGGCCTGCGGGAGCGGCACGACGAGTCGGTCGCCAAGGAAGGCGTCTTCGACGAGGCCGTCGCCGCGATGAAGGAGGCCAAGCGGCGCGGCTTCCGGGTCACCACCAACTCCACCTTCTTCAACACCGACACCCCGCAGACCATCATCGAGGTCCTCAACTACCTCAACGACGACCTCAAGGTCGACGAGATGATGATCTCGCCCGCCTACGCGTACGAGAAGGCGCCCAACCAGGAGCACTTCCTCGGCGTCGACCAGACCCGCGAACTCTTCAAGAAGGCCTTCGCGGGCGGCAACCGGGCCCGCTGGCGGCTCAACCACTCACCGCTCTTCCTGGACTTCCTGGAGGGCAAGGCGGACTTCCCGTGCACCGCGTGGGCCATCCCCAACTACTCGCTCTTCGGCTGGCAGCGCCCCTGCTACCTGATGAGCGACGGCTACGTACCGACGTACCGTCAGCTCATCGAGGAGACCGACTGGAGCAAGTACGGCCGGGGCAAGGACCCGCGCTGCGCCAACTGCATGGCGCACTGCGGCTACGAGCCCACGGCGGTCCTCGCGACCATGGGCTCGCTCAAGGAGTCGCTGCGCGCGGCGCGGGAGAGCGTCGGCGGGAACCGCTGACACCGTGACGGCGAGGGGGCCGGTCGTCCCGGCTCCCCAGGGCCTGTCGTGCAAAAAACGCCCACCGCCGGCCAGCAGGGCCCCCCCCCCGCCCACAGGTCCGAAAACGCCCAAACAGACACCACCAGAACAAAA
>NZ_JBHYVE010000039.1:0-51051 GCF_042750035.1 Streptomyces sp. NPDC059452 | reverse complement strand
GGGCAACCGCTGACCCCTTGACGGCGCGGGGGCCGGTCGTCCCGGCCCCCCCGGCCCGGACGACAAACCGCCGCCTGCCGCGCTTCGGGCGCCGACGGCAGTTTGACGACAGGCCCTAGGAACGTACCGACGCGACGAGACGTACGAAGGGGAAGGGCGGGCGATGACGGACGGCGGGCCGAAGGGCTTCGACCTGGGACGGCTCCTCGCGGAGCGCAGGGGCGAGCGGTACGAGCTGCATGCGCGCCACCTCAACCACCAGCTGCCGCGCATGCTGCACACCATCGGCTTCGACAAGGTCTACGAGCGGGCCGAGGGCGCGTACTTCTGGGACGCGGAGGGCAACGACTACCTCGACATGCTCGCCGGGTTCGGCGTGATGGGCATCGGCCGGCACCACCCGGTCGTCCGCAAGGCCCTGCACGACGTGCTCGACGCCCAGCTCGCCGACCTCACCCGCTTCGACTGCCAGCCGCTGCCCGGGCTGCTCGCCGAGAAGCTGCTCGGCCACAGCCCGCACCTGGACCGCGTCTTCTTCGGGAACAGTGGTACGGAGGCGGTCGAGACGGCCCTGAAGTTCGCCCGGTACGCCACCGGGAAGCCCCGCGTCCTCTACTGCGACCACGCCTTCCACGGGCTGACCACCGGCTCCCTCTCCGTCAACGGCGAGAGCGGCTTCCGGGACGGCTTCGCCCCGCTGCTGCCCGACACCCCGATCGCGCTCGGCGACCTGGACGCGCTGCGCCGGGAGCTGAAGCGCGGGGATGTGGCGGCCCTGGTCGTCGAGCCGATCCAGGGCAAGGGCGTGCACGCCGCGCCACCGGGCTTCCTGCGCGAGGCACAGGAGCTGCTGCACCGGCACAAGGCCCTCCTGATCGCCGACGAGGTGCAGACCGGGCTCGGCAGGACCGGCGACTTCTACGCCTACCAGCACGAGGACGGCGTCGAGCCCGACCTCGTCTGCGTGGCCAAGGCGCTCTCCGGCGGCTACGTCCCGGTCGGCGCGACGCTCGGCAAGGACTGGATCTTCCGCAAGGTCTACTCCTCGATGGACCGGGTCCTCGTCCACTCCGCGAGCTTCGGCTCCAACGCCCAGGCCATGGCGGCGGGGCTCGCGGTGCTCACGGTCATGGAGGACGAGGAGACCGTCGCGAACGCCCGGCGGACCGGTGATCTGCTGCGGGAGCGGCTGACGGCGCTGGTGGACCGCTACGAGCTGCTGCACGAGGTGCGCGGGCGCGGGCTGATGATCGGCATCGAGTTCGGCCGCCCCTCCTCGCTGAAGCTCCGCAGCCGCTGGACCATGCTCCAGGCGGCCCGCAAGGGACTCTTCGCCCAGATGGTCGTGGTGCCGCTGCTCCAGAAGCACCGCATCCTCACCCAGGTCTCCGGCGACCACCTGGAAGTGATCAAGCTGATCCCGCCGCTGATCATCGGGGAGGCGGAGGTGGACCGCTTCGTGGCGGCGTTCACCGAGGTGATGGACGACGCGCACAGCGGCGGCGGCCTGATGTGGGACTTCGGCCGGACCCTGGTCAAGCAGGCCGTGGCCAACCGCTGAGTTTTTGCCTCCCGGGCAATTTATTTGCCCGGGAGGAAAGTTCCTGGCCCAATGGAGACATGAACCCTCCGGACGAAGAGGCGGCCGAGGAGATCCCCGGCGTCGCACCCCGACTGCGCGACCTGCGCCGAGGGCGCGGACTGACCCTGGAGACCGCCGCTCAGCGGGCCGGACTCTCCCCGGCCCACCTCTCCCGGCTGGAGACGGGCCGCAGACAGCCCTCGCTGCCCATGCTGCTCGGCCTCGCCCGTATCTACGGTACGACCGTCTCCGAGCTGCTCGGCGAGAAGCCGCCCGAGCGGGACGCGATCGTCCGGGGCGGCGCCTTCGAGGGCGCCGAGGCCGACGGCTGGATGTACCGGCGGGCAGGCAGTCCCGGCCGCGCCATGCAGGCGCTGCGGGTCCGTGTCCCGTACGGCGCCCAGGGCGATCTGGTCCGGGTGCACCCCGGTGAGGAGTGGCTGTACGTCCTCGGCGGGCGGCTGCGGGTCGCGCTGGGGGAGACCGTGCACGATCTGGACCCGGGCGACAGCGCCCACTTCGACTCGCTCACCCCGCACCGGATCGCGGCCCTGGACCGGAGCGGGGCGGAGCTGCTCTTCGTCCACTCCCTGCTCCAGAGCCCGGCGGCCGAGCTCTGCCTCGGCAACGCCCTCCATACGCGCTGACCCCTCCACCCGCGCTGACCCCTTCGCCCCATCGGCCGCGAGGCCGTCAGAGAGGACCGTCATGTCCGATTCCGAACACTATGACCCGCTGAGTCCGCGTCACCCCAAGGCCGCGAAGGACTCACAGGAACGCCGGATGCCGCGCGGTCTCGTGATCCGGCTCTTCGCCTACCTGGTGGTCGGCCACGTGATCGCGGCCTTCCTCTATCTGCTCTTCGTGGTGGCGGGCGCGGAGTGACCGCCCGGCCGATCCCTCAGCCCTGGTCGAGCAGTCGCAGGCGCAGCAGCTCCCGCGTCTCGGGGGAGACGTTCAGCCCCTGCGTCAGATAGCGGTCCGTCGTGCCCCAGGTCTCGTCGATGGCCGCGAACGCCGCCGCGAGGTACTCGGGCTGCGCGCCGAAGAGCGGGTTGAGGAGCTCCAGCACCTCGGGGGACATCCCGATCTCGGACATGTCCGTGCGCTTCACCTTGTACCGGCGGTGCGGATCGTTGGACTTGAGGTAGTCCGCCTCGATCGCCTCGCGCTCGACGCCGACCGCGAGCAGCGAGACCGCGATCGACAGCCCCGCCCGGTCCTTGCCCGCCGCGCAGTGCATCAGGGCGGGCACGCTGTCCTCCGCCAGGGCGTGCAGGACGCGGCTGTGCTCGGCGGTGCGGTCCACGATGGTCGACCGGTACATACGGATCATGCGCTCGGCGCCCTTGCCGTCCGCCAGGACCGAGCGGAGCTGCTCGATGTTCCCGTCGCGCACCAGCCGCCAGAACTCGGCGCCGTCGGCCGGGTCGGAGAGCGGAATGCTGACATTGCGGACACCGGCCAGCTCGATGTCGAACCCGTCGAGCCGGTGGTCGGCGGAGTTGCGGAAGTCGAAGACGGTGTGCAGCCCGAGCCCGCCGAGGAAGAGCGCGTCCTCGGCGGTGGCGTGCGCCAGGTGGCCGCTGCGGTAGAGCCGGCCGAAGGCGGTGCGCCGCCCGTCCCCGGTGGGCAGGCCGCCCACATCGCGGAAGTTGCGGACTCCGGTCAGTGCGGTCTCGGTCGGCGGGACCTGTGGCACCTGCTGCGTCACGGTAGCTCCTGGAATGTCTGGAATCGGCGCTGCTCTCCGGCGAGGGCGCTCCCGTGACGATACGACATCGATTCGTCAGGAAATCATCGGTCCACTGACGGGGTGTCAGGAGTGGCGCCGACGGCATGTCCGTATTGGTGCATTTCGCAGAACATGCCCCGCTAATGGGGGAGATGGGATTTCGTGGGTGAGCGGGATCATATCCGTGACGGACCGTGGCGGATGGGGCCCGGCGGTTTCCCGGTCTCCGTACGGAAAGCCAAGATCCGTAATCCACGGAGTGTGACGGGAAATCCGGAGCGGAATTGAATCGATGATTCCGGTAGGCAACCGACGGCTTGTTCCCGTCGTCCTCACTCGTTTACGGTCACCGTCAATCCGGACGGACCGCCTAATCCTGCCGCCGCCCGGAATTCGCACCCACCCACTCACGTGTGGCAGGAGCGGGGGAACCAGGTAAGCCGCCGGCCCGGAGAGATCCGGACCGGCTCGGGGTGAAGCCGCCGTCCGGCGGCCGGGCATCTCCAGCCCGAACCCGACAGCTCACCTCGCAGGCGCCGGAGAGGAACTTCCCCATGCCCGCAAAGGGTAAGCACCGTCGTACCAAGTCCGGCCCGATCCACCGCGGCGTCGTCGCCGCGGGCACCGGCGGCGCCGTACTCGCCCTCCCGCTGATCGGCGCCACCGGCGCGCACGCCGCGGAGAAGGCGGCCCCCGCCGTCAAGCCCGCGGCCGCCACGGCCGCCGCCGAGCAGAGCGCACCGCAGGCCGCGCCCGCCAAGGCGAAGACCGCCCCGAAGACGTACGCCGTCGTCTCCGGCGACTACCTGTCGAAGATCGCGGCCGAGCACCAGGTCAAGGGCGGCTGGCAGAAGCTGTACCAGGACAACCGCTCCACCGTCGGCGAGAACCCCAGCCTGATCTTCCCGGGCATGAAGCTCACCCTCGGCGCCAAGGCGTCCGGCTCCGCCGCTCCTTCGGAGGCCGACAAGGCCGCCCCGGCTCCCCGGGCCGCTGCCCCGAAGGCCGCGCCGAAGAAGGCCCAGCCGGCCACCCAGGCCGCGCCGAAGCAGGCCCCGAAGGCTGCTCCGAAGGCCGCTGCTCCGAAGGCGGACGTTCTCTCGGCCGACGAGTCGGACGCCGCCGCGCAGACCGGAACCTCCACGCAGACCGGCTCCTCCGAGTCCACCGGCTCCGGCTGGACCGCCCCGCTGGACAACGCCCAAGTCACCACCCAGTACCGCGCCTCCGGCGCCAGCTGGTCCAGCGGCTACCACACCGGCTCCGACTTCCGGGCCGCCTCCGGCACCCCGATCCGCGCCATCGGCCCGGGCACCGTGGTCTCGGCCGGCTGGAGCGGTTCGTACGGCAACGAGGTCGTCATCAAGCACGAGGACGGCATGTACTCCCAGTACGCCCACCAGTCCTCGCTGAGCGTCTCCGCCGGGCAGACCGTCACCGGCGGCCAGCAGATCGGCCTCTCCGGCTCCACCGGCAACTCCACCGGCCCGCACCTCCACTTCGAGGTCCGCACCGGCCCGGGCTACGGCTCCGACGTCGACCCGGTCGCCTACCTGCGGCAGCACGGCGTCTCCCTCTGACCCGGGGGCAGCCGTTCCGGACGGCGTGAAGTGATCGAGACGGCATGAAGTGATCGAGGGGCGGTGCGCGGCGGCGCACCGCCCCTCCACTTATTCCGCCTTTACCCAAATCTGACCGGGTGGTCTATCTCACCACCCGTCAACCCCGTATTACGGTCGCGTAGGTCACATTGAACGGTGCAGGATATGGCCTTGTGGCAGACGATTCGAGAACCCAGCAGCAGAACATCATCGGGTCGTACGCGGCGATCGGGGACAGTTTCACGGAGGGCGTCGGAGATCCCGGCCCCGACGGCACCTTCGTCGGCTGGGCGGACCGCTTCGCGGTTCTCCTCGCCGACCGGCTCCCGGCCCCCGACGCGGCGACCGACCCGGACGGAACCCGGCACGGGAATTTCCGTTACGCCAATCTCGCCGTACGCGGACGCCTCCTCGACCAGATCGTCGAGGAGCAGATCCCCCGCGCCAAGGAACTGGCCCCCGACCTGGTCAGCTTCTGCGCGGGCGGCAACGACATCATCCGGCCCGGCGCCGACCCCGACGACCTGGCCGAGCGCTTCGAACGGGCCGTCGCGGAGCTGACCGGCGCGGTCGGCACGGTCATGGTCACCACCGGGTTCGACACCCGGGGCGTTCCGGTGCTGCGCCACATGCGCGGCAAGATCGCCACGTACAACGTCCATCTGCGGGCCATCGCCGACCGCTACCACTGCCCCGTGCTCGACCTGTGGTCGCTGCGCTCGGTCCAGGACCGGCGCGCGTGGGACGCCGACCGGCTCCACCTCTCGCCCGAGGGCCACACCCGGGTCGCGCTGCGCGCCGCCCAGGTCCTCGGCCACGAGGTGCCGGCCGACCCGGACCAGCCCTGGCCGCCGCAGGCCCAGCGCAGCCCCTTCGACGAGCGGCGCGACAACATCCAGTGGGCGCGGGAGTACCTCGTGCCGTGGATCGGCCGGCGGTTGCGCGGCGAATCGTCCGGCGACCACGTCGAGGCGAAGCGGCCGGACCTGCTGCCGCTGTAGACCTCAGGGGCCGAGCAGGGGGAGCGTACGCCGGGACGGGCCCGGACCCGGGGCCATGGGCCCGTCCGGCGCCGGGCCCGCGCCCGGCCCCGCCGGTATCCGCTCCAGGACGCCGCCCGCGAACACGTCGTACAGCGGCAGCGTCTCCAGGTGCACATAGCCGATGTGGCAGTCGCACACGGCGAGCGGACAGGCCCGGGGGCCGAGCGCCCGGCGGTAGCTGCCGTCGTAGAGGTTGCCCAGCTCGGCCCTGACGAAGTGACAGCGCCGCACCGTGCCGTCCCCGTCCACCGAGATCACCGACTCGCCCGTCCGGCAGGGCAGCCCGGCCGAGCGGTGCGGATGCCTGCTGTACGGGAAGAGCGGGTCCAGCTCCGTCCAGCGGGCCGCCTCCTCGTCGGTGTACGTCCGCCCCTCGGCGGCGTTCACCCAGAGGTAGACCTCGGCGGGCAGCGCCGCCCGCAGCCGCCGCGCCTCGCCGAGATGGGCCTCGAACCCCACCACGCCCACGCTGTAACGGATGCCCTGCCGAGACAGCTCCCGGCACTTGCCGAGGAACCGCTCGTACGGTGTCTGCCCCGGGTGGTACGTGCACCAGAGCGCGATCCGCTCCGGATCGGCGTCCGCCAGCCAGGCGGTGCGGCCGCTCAGGTTCGTCTGGATGGCGACCCGGCCGATGTGCGGGAGCTGCGACAGCTCGGTCAGCGCCCGCCGGTACCAGGACCGCACCAGCCCCTCGCCCCAGGGGGTGAACAGCACGGAGAGCCGGTCACCGGTCTGCGCCGCCGCCCACGCGGTGAACCGCTCCAGCGCCTCCCGGTCGGAGGTCAACTGCGCCCGGCTGTCCCGCCGCTTGGCGAACGGGCAGTACGGGCAGTCGTAGTCGCACGAGGCCAGCGGGCCCCGGTAGAGGATGGTCAGGTCCACGGCGGGCTCACTTCCGCTCGTACGCGGCCATCGCGGCCCGCACCCCGGGGGAGAACAGCGCGGGCCCCAGCGCGTCCGAGTGGGCCAGGCCCGGCGGGGAGAGCCGCAGCAGCCCCTCCGGGGCCCGTGTGTCCAGCCAGCCCAGGGCGGCGAACCGCTCCAGCTCGGCGGGGAAGTCCTCGCGGGGGTCCGTGCCGAAGCGGGCGCGGTAGTCGTCCACGGGCAGCCCCGCCGCCTGGAGGAGGGACTGGAGGAGATGGCGCCTGCGGGCCTCGGCCGTGTCGACGTACCGCCCGACCTGGGCCCGGGAGAAGTCCTCGGTGGCGGTGAAGTCGTCGATGATGTTCCGGATCTCCCGCATGTCGACCGCGTAGTCGAAGGAGTAGTGCAGGGCGGACGTGTAGGAGCGGGCCCCGCAGCCCAGGCCGATCATGCCGTCGGTCTGGCAGGCGTAGTCCTCGGGGCCCTCCTGGGGTGCGTCGGCCCGCCGGAACATCCGCATGGACACCTGTTCGTAGCCGCGCGCCAGCAGATGGTCCCGGCCCACCGCGTAGAGCCGCAGCCGCTGCTCGTCCCAGGCCGCCTGCTCGCGGGCCTCCGCCTCCGGACCGGCCTTGCCACCCAGCCGGTGCAGTCCGGTCAGCGGGCGGACGTAGAGCGGGTAGAGATACAGCTCCTCGGGCTCCCAGGCCAGCGCGGCGTTGAGCGAGGTGAGCCAGGTGCGCTCGGTCTGGCCGTCGATGCCGTAGATCAGGTCGATGTTCAGCACAGGTATCCGGGCGTCCCGGATCCGGCCGAGGGCACCCTCCACCTCGGCCCGGCGCTGCGGGCGTACGGCGGCCCGTGCCTCCTCGTCCACGAAGCTCTGCACACCGATGCTGATCCGGGTCGTGCCCCGGTCCGCCAGCACCGCCAGCCGGTCGGCGGTCGCGGTGGACGGGGAGGTCTCCACCGACAGCGGCACCGCGAGCAGGTCGGCGCCCATCCGCTTCTCCGCTATGCCGCAGAGCCGCTCCAGCTCGCCCGCCGTCAGGAAGGTGGGCGTTCCGCCGCCGAAGGCCGCCGCCGCGAACCGTACCGGCTCGTCGTCGCCGAGCGCGTCCCGTACGGCCACGGCCTGCCGGTCCAGGGCGTCGAGATAGCGGGTCGTCAGCTCCTCGGGCGCCCCGATCCGGGTGAACAGGTTGCAGAAGCCGCAGCGGACCTCGCAGAACGGTATGTGCAGGTAGAGCGAGAGGGCGTTCCTGGGCTCGGCCGCCCACAGTTCGCGCAGCGGGGGTGGGGCAGGGAGCGGACGGTAGGCCGTCTTGTGCGGATAGGCGTAGACGTAGCTCTCGTACGGCCGGACGGCGGGCGGGGCGGGAGCGCTGTTGCTGGTGGTGGCGGTGGTCATCGGGCGGCCCCCGGTTCGAGGAAGAAGTGGGCGTACGGCACGGTCCAGACGGCTTCGTGGCCGAGCCGGTGACCGGTGTAGCCGTCGTCGCCGTAGGCGGTGCCGTGGTCGGAGCAGACGACGGCGAAGCAGCGGCGGCGGCTGCTCGCGGCGGCGAAGAGGCGGCCGATGTGCCGGTCGACGTACTCCAGGGCGGCCGCGTGGGTGGCCCGGGAGTCGCCCGCCTCGCGGGTTGCGCCCGGGGTGTGGAACCAGTTCGGCTGGTGCAGTGCGGACACATTGACGAAGAGGAAGAGCCGCTGCTCCTGCGGGAGCTCTGCCACGACCTTCTCGGCCCGGGTCACCTGCGCCTCGAACGAGGTCGGTGACGCGACGCCGAACTCCGGCTCCCAGTGGCTCTCCTGGAACATCCCGGGCAGCACCGACCCCAGCGGCCCCTGCCGGTTGAAGAAGCCGACGCCGCCGATACACACCGTGCGGTACCCCTCGGCGGCCAGACCCGACACCAGGTCCGGGGTGTCGAAGACGAACGTGCCGTCCGCCGTCGTCTCACTGCCCGCGAACCGGGCCGCGAACAGCCTCGGATGCGGGCCGGGGGCGGCGGGCGTCGGCAGGAACCCGGCGAACATCGCCTGGTGCGAGGCATAGGTGAAGCTGCCCGGCGCGTGCCGCTTCTCCCATGCGCCGCCGGGCAGATGGGCGGCCAGGTGAGGGATGCGCCCGGCGGCGGCCAGCTCGACGGCGACGTCGTGGCGCAGGGTGTCCAGGGTGACCAGCAGCAGGTCATGGCTGCCCACGACCTCGGTCATATCGGGTCGGCCCGAGGCGGTGGCGGGGTCAGGGAGATGTGACGGCATGGTCGTTCCTCGTTCGGTCCAGTACGGCGGCGACCTGCGCCGCATAGGTGTCCAGCCCCTCGGCACCACTGCCCGGCAGACCGGTCAGCCCGGGCAGCAGATCGCCGAAGGCGTTGACCTCGCCGACGGCGAAGCGCCGCCAGCCGGCCCCGGGCAGCAGATCGACGCCCACACAGAGCGTCCCGGGGAAGCAGGCGGCGGCCCGCTCGCAGATCGCCAGCGCCTCGCGCCAGGAACCGCCCACCGCCGACACGGCGGCCCGGACCTCGTCGAGATCGCCGCGGGCGCCCCCGAGATGGAGGTTGGTCATGGGGGAGAGGCTGGTGCGGACGACGGCGTGAGTCGCCCGGCCGCCGACCACCACGATCCGCAGATCGGCGGCCCGCCCCCGCTGGGAGGCCTTCGGCAGCCAGCGCTCGATGTGCAGCCCGTCCGGGGCGAGCGCGTCCACGAGGGCGCCCACCTCCTGCTCCGTGGTGTACCGGCGGACCCGGAGCGAGTTGAACAGTCGCCCCTCGGCGTCCCGCTCCACCGACGTGCTCGCCCGGACCCGGCCGGGACCTGCCGTCTCCACGGCCAGCACCCCCGAGGCGGAGGAGCCGTGGGCGAGCTTCACGAACGCCCGGGGCATCCGGTGCTCCGCCATCAGCGCCCGTACGTCCGACCAGCCCCGCACCTCGGCCGCGCGGGGCCCGGACGTGGGCGAGGCGGGCACCGGGACCCCCGCACCCGCCAGGAGGGCATGGCAGAGCCGCTTGTCGAAGAGCGCGGCGAGGTCACCGGGGGAGGCGAGCAGCTCGGCACCGGCCGCCGAGGCCGCCCGTGCCACCTCGCCCACCGCCGCGAGGAACCCGGCGTACCACCGCGCCGAACCCTCCACCCGGGTCGGGTCGTCGACCCCGCGCAGCAGCCGCTCCACCTCCGCGTCCTCACCGGGCGAGTCGATCCGTACGGTCTCGCCCGGCCCGAACACCGCCTCGCCGCCCAGCACCTGGAGCCAGGACACCACCCGGACCGGGGGCAGTCCGGCGGCGCGCACGGCCTCCCGGAAGAAGGCGACCCGGCGGTTCTCCGGATTGCCCACGACCACGAAGCGCGGGGCCGCCCCGCCTGCGCGGCTATTCGCTGACGGCGACATAGCGCTCCGGTTCCTCGTCCGGGTCCCCGTCGTCCTCCTCGGCCTCGCCGCCCTCGACCACGGCCGGGGCACACGCGGCCCTGATCCGGTCCAGCACCGGGCCGGTGAGGAAGTGATGGCGCAGGTCGAGCGTGGCCAGATGGTTCAGCGGCTGCCCGTTGAGCAGCGCCTCGCCGCCCGTGTCGCTGAGGGTGCCCATGGAGAGCGCGAGGGTCTCCAGCTGGGCGACGACGGGCGCGGCCGCCACGGCCGCCGCGATCTCGTCCTGGAGCTCGCTGTTCTGGAGGCCCAGATGGCGCAGCCGGGGGAACGCGCCGCCCGACAGGACCGGCCGGATGTCGTCGACCGTGGCGTCGGCGCCGTACCAGGAACTGCCGAACCACAGGTCCAGCCGCTCCAGCGCGGGCAGTTCGCTCGCGGCGACCGCCCGTACCAGACCGCCGGGCAGGCCACCGGACTCGAAGCGCAGCGACTTCAGCGCCGTATGACGGATCGGCCGCAGCACCAGCCCTTCCTGGCCGCAGCCGCGTACGGTGAACTCCTCCAGCGACGGAAACGCCTCCAGCACCGCCGTGATGTCGCACATGCGCAGCCACGACACCTCGCACTCCTCGCCCACCACATCGGCGAGGAAGAGCCCCCGCAGGGCCGGGAAGCGGTCCGCGTGGGCGACGATCAGGTCCCGCACCGGGGCGAACGGGGTGTAGTCCTCACGCCACCAGGGGCCGATGAGGAGCGCGCGGACCCGCGTGGTGTCCACGGTGTCCAGGAACTGCTGCCACAGGACGGCGAAGTCCGTCTGCTCGTCGTAGTCGCACTCCAGCCGCCAGGCCACCGCGTCGGCGGCGGGCAGGGGCACGGACGGCGCCGGTGTGTGGACCGGCAGACCGTGGAAGCGCTCAGGGTGCTGAATGTCGATGTACGTCATGACACCTCACTCCGAGACGGCGGTGTAGCGGCCCTCGACGCCGCGGCCGCCCCACGGCTCGTTTCGCTGGGACAGGTCGACGCGCACCCCGTACGGCTCCAGGGCCGAGCGGACCCGCTGCTCCATCGCCTCGGTGAGGAAGTGGTGGTGGAGATCGAGCACGTCGAGATGGGTGAGCGGCTGCCCCTCCAGGAGCGCGGCCGCACCCTCGTCGCCCAGCGTCCCGTTCGACAGGTCGAGCGTCCTGAGCCGGGCGACGACCGGCGCCGACGCGAGGGCCGCCGCGATCTCGTTCGCCACCTCGCTGTTGCGCAGTCCCAGGTGGTGCAGGCGGGGGAACCGGGTGCCCGAGAGCAGTGGCGCGAGGTCCGCCACCTCGGTGTCGCCCTCGTAGGCCGACACACCGAGCCAGAGATCCAGCCGCTCCAGGGAGGGCAGTTCGCTGTCCAGCACCCCCCGGACCACCCCGACGGGCAGACCGCCCGCCTGGACGGTCAGCGCCCGCAGCCGCTCGTGTTTCGTCGGCGGGAACACCAGACCGGTGCCGCCCCGCGCCCCGAACTCGGTCAGCGCGGGGAAGGCGGCCAGCAGCGCCGTGACATCGGACTGCTCGATCCAGGTGATCTCGGCCTGTTCCGCCTCCAGATCCCCGACGAACACCGCCTCCAGCGAGGTCAGCCGGTCGGCGGCGGCGATCACCAGGCCGATCGGGACGGCGGAGTCCTCCTCGTACGCCTCGCCCCACTGGCCGATGATCAGGGCCCTGACCCCGGCCGGGTCGACCGCGTCCAGGAAGGCGGCGAACTCCTCCGCCCAGGGCCGGTCCCGGCCCTCGTCGCCGTACGGATCGACGGAGACGCGCCAGGCCACGGCGTCGGCGGCGGGCCGGGCGGCCGGGTCGTCCGTGTGTTGGTAGTCGACGGCGGGAAGGCCGCCGAACTCGTGCAGATGCTGCGCACCGTACATGGCCCTGAGCTCCTGATCCTGGGGACGGCTGATGTCCGCAAGGTTTATCAAGCCGCACTGACAACGCGGTGACCGGGACCGCTCCGGGCCGCCGTGAGGGCCCGTTGTCAGACCCTGCCCGTAGCGTTTTTCCCGTGGACGGCAAAGCGGGTGCCGTGACCGAGGGGAGACGTCTGTGTACCGGCAGGGCGATGTACTGATCATGGCGCTGGAGGAGTCGGCCGTGCCCGCCCCCTTCCTCAAGGCTCCGGGCGAACTGCGCGACGGGCGGGGGCGGCTGGTGCTCGCGCTGGGGGAGGTCACCGGACACGCGCACGCCGTGCAGGGACCCGGCCGGCTGATCCGGGAGGCGGGCCCCTTCGGCCCGATGCTGCTCCATCTCCCGGAGGGCGGGCGGGTGGTGCACGAGGAGCACGCCACGATTCCGCTGCCGCAGGGCTGGTTCCGGGTGGTGCGTCAGCGGGAGTACGCGCCCGGCGCGATCCGCATCGTCGCTGACTGACCTCCCGTACGGACTCCGGCAACGGGCCGAGCACGACGACAGGCACGACGACTGAGCACGACGACAGAGCACGACAACCAAGCACCACAAGCAATCAGGAACACAGGAACAGGGGACGGGACAACCGATGCAGCACGTGAATTCCTGGCGGGACGTGGCGGCGGCGACCGGAGCGGCGGACCGGGCGGCCGCCGAGGAGGGCGTGCGGCGCGCCTACCGCACCGCCGGACTGGCCGAGCCCGAGCGGATCGTCTGGGCCCCCTCGCCCCGGGCGGCCGTCGAGATCGTGGAGAAGCTGGCCGACGCCGGACGGTCGGTGCGCGAGGAGGTCCGCACCCGGCCGTGGGCCGAGGAGCGCCGCCGGATGTACGACGAGCTGGGCCCGGCGGGCTGGTCCGCCCTCTGGTCCGCCACCGGGGCCCAGCTCTGGGAGACCACGGCCGCGCTCGCCGAGCGCATCCGGTCCGGTGTCGTCGCCGACCTGGCACCGCGGCCCGAGGACGAGGGGGCCGTGCGGCTGGTGCTGCTCGACGCGGTGCTCGGGCAGCACGACGCGGCCTGGCTCGCAGCCTTCGACGGGCGCGGCGACCGGCTCACCGGCCTGGCCGAGGTCGCCCGGAACGCCGGCTGGTGGTGGCCGTACGAGAGGGCCGTGGTGATCAGTGAGCGGCCCGGGGTCCTGCACCGCGACGAGGCGGGGAGGCTCGACCACGGAGAGGGGCCGGCGCTCGCCTACGGGGACGGGTTCGCCCTGTACGCGTGGCGCGGCATGCCGGTGCCCGCCGCGTTCCTGGCGGAGCTGGCCGTCCTGACCCCGCGGCGCATACGGGAGGAGGAGAACGCGGAGCTGCGCCGCGTGATGCTGGAGTACTACGGCTACGACCGCTACCTCACGGAGTCGGGGGCCCAGCCCGTCCACCGCGACGAGACGGGCATCCTCTGGCGCATCGCGCTCGACGGGGACGAGGACGTGGTGATGGTCGAGGTGGTCAACTCCACCCCGGAGCCGGACGGCACGCACCGCACGTACTGGCTGCGCGTACCGCCCGCGACGCGGACCGCCAAGGACGGGGTCGCCTGGACGTTCGGCCTGGACGGCACCGCCTACGCCCCGGTGCGCCAGACCTGACCCGAAAGCCGACAGCCGAAAGCAGACAGCTGACAGCCGTCGGCCCGCTGTCCGCTCAGCCGGTCGGCCGCTCAGCCCGTTCGCCGGTCGGCGGCTCAGCCGGTCAGCGCGGTGGGGTCGATGCCCAGCTCGCGGGCGAGGGCCTCGTCGGTCCAGCGCAGCATCGTGGACCGGGAGAGCGGACCCGCGTACGAGGTCATCTGTACGGCGAGACCGTCCAGCAGGGCGGTCAGCCGCCAGGCCGCCGCCACCGGGTCCTCGCACCGGAACTCACCGGCCGCGGCGCCCTCCTCGATGACCTTGGCCAGCTCCGCCTTCCACCGCTGGTCGAGGTCGCCCGCGACCTCGCGCAGGGCGGGCTCCCGCAGGGACGCCGCCCACCCCTCGATCCACAGCCGCCACCCCTTGGCCTGCCCGGTCGGCGCGTACCACCGCACGGCGGACCGCAACCGCCGCACGGCGGTGGTACGGCGGGCCAGCAGCTTGCGCAGATGGGCGAGGTCGGCCTCGGCCGCGTACGCGAAGGCCGCCGCCACCAGCCTCTCCTTGGTCGAGAAGTGGTAGAGGACCAGCGCATTGCTCACCCCCAGCGCGGACGCCACATCGGCGATCCGCACGGAGGACGCCCCGCGGATCTCGATCTGTTCGACCGTCGCCCGCAACAGCTCCTCACGCCGCTCCGCCACGTTCAACCGGACTCTAGCCACGCGACCACCCTAGTCAATGCTCCGGTCACTGCCGGTCACCGGAGCGCCTGCCGTCACCAGTGCGACGCGATGGGGGCTCCCGGATGTGACGGTCCCGAGGAGGCTGCCGGGCCCGGAATCCTGGGGGCGGCAACCACGTTGGACCCTGCATGACGTCATTCGAACCGGCACAGGAAGCGCTCCTCCGCCTTGTGGGCGAGTACGACGGGGGAGTGCTGGTCACCCAGAAGCGGGACGGGCGGCCCCAGCTGTCCAACGTCAACCACTCCTACTACCCCGACGAGCAGGTGATCCGGGTGTCGATCACCGAGGGCCGGGCCAAGACCCGCAACCTGCGGCGGGACCCCCGCGCGAGCTACCACGTCACGAGCGAGGACCGCTGGGCCTGGACCGTCGTGGACGGCACCGCCGAGCTGACCCCGCCCGCCGCCGAGCGGGACGATGCCACGGTGGAGGCCCTGATCACGCTCTACCGCGACGTGAAGGGCGAGCACCCGGACTGGGAGGACTACCGGCGGGCCATGGTGGAGGACGGCAGGGTCCTGCTCACGCTGCACATCGAGCACGTCTACGGGCAGCCGCGTGGCTGAGCCGCCCCACCGGACCCGCTGCTCCGTTCACCGCGATCCTCTCGCCCTGTCGGACAGTCCGACGATAATGGGACGACACCGACTCCCCCAGGAGATGTTGTGACCGGCGCCGACTACTTTGTCCCCTTCCGTACGAAACTGCGTTCGATGCGCTCCGAGCCCTTCGGGGCCGATCCGGCGGGAGCACGGATGCAGCGCATCCTCAGCTCGCCGAACTTCGCCGACGGGGTGTTCCAGAATCCGCTGGGTGCCCGGACCAGGCCGTCCGGTTCCACGCTGGAGTTCGCGAAGGTCTACTTCCAGAAGGAGCAGCGGGTCCGCAGGGCGCCGGCGGGCACTGTGCCGGTCCATGCCACCACCCTCGCCGATCTGGCCGCACCGCCCGCCACCGGGCTCCGGCTGACCTGGATGGGCCACTCCAGCGTCCTCGCCGAGATCGACGGCCGCCGGGTGCTGTTCGACCCGGTCTGGGGCGAGCGGTGCTCCCCGTTCCCGTTCGTCGGGCCCAAGCGGCTGCACCCGGTGCCCGTGCCGCTCACGACGCTCGGCCCCGTCGACGTGGTGGTGATCTCCCACGACCACTACGACCACCTCGACCTGCCGACGATCCGCGCCCTGGCGGGCACGGACACCGTCTTCGCCGTGCCGCTCGGTGTCGGCGCCCATCTGGAGCGCTGGGGAGTGGCCCCCGACCGGCTGCGCGAGCTCGACTGGAACGAGACGGCGAAGGTCAACGGGATCAGCCTCACCGCCACCCCCGCGCGCCACTTCTGCGGCCGGGGCCTGCGCAACAACCAGCACACCCTGTGGGCCTCCTGGGCCGTCACCGGCCCCGAGCACCGGATCTACCACAGCGGGGACACCGGCTACTTCCCCGGCTTCCAGGACATCGGGGCCGAGCACGGCCCCTTCGACGCCACGATGATCCAGATCGGCGCCTACTCGGAGTACTGGCCGGACATCCACATGACCCCCGCCGAGGGGATGCGCGCCCACCTGGACCTCCAGGGCGGCCGCCCGCACGGGGTGATGCTGCCGATCCACTGGGGCACCTTCAACCTCGCCCCGCACGCCTGGGCCGAGCCCGGCGAGTGGACGAAGGACGCCGCCGAGGAGGCCGAGCAGGCGGCGGCGTTCCCCCGGCCGGGCGAACCCTTCGAGCCTGCCGGAACGCTTCCGGTGGAGCCCTGGTGGCGGGCGGTCTCCGCGCCGATGGCGGCCCCGCAGTGGCGTACCACCGCCACACCGGACGCGGTTCCGGGCGGCGAACCGGTCGTGCGGCGGGACCTCGATGTGGCGGGCGAGCGGTGACGGCGGGGGAGCGGTGAACTGCGGGAGAAGCCCGGGGAGGGGGGGCGGGGGGGGCCCCCCCCCCCCGGGCCGGTGAGGCTCTGACCTGGCCCGGCCAGTGCCTGCCGACCGGCAGGGAGATCCTCAGCCGCTCTCCGTCGGCGCGGGCCTGCGGGCCGGTTCGCGTTCGTCCGTGAGTGCGGGCGGCATGGGCGAGGGCCCGCCCGCCGAGGTGCAGGTCTCCTTCCCCTGGATCACCCCGCAGGCCCGCGCGGAGGCCGGGTAGGGCGCTTCGACCATGGGGGAGTAGGTGTCGTTCTCGTACGTCACCGAGCGCTCGTTGCTGACCCCCCGGGAGCCCACGACCCGTGCCGTGTCATCGACATGGGCATCGGTGATCCGCGCCCAGGCGGCCCGGCAGCGCGGGCTGTAGCGCAGTTCGATGTAGGTGCGGCCCGACCAGGTCGCGGCGGACGTCCAGGCCCCGATGTGGCACCCCATCCGCTGCGAGTCCTTGTCCCGGCATTCGAACTCCAGACAGAGGGGATCGCCCTGTGCCTTCTCCCGGTTCTGGCCCTCGGCGTCACTGCCGCCGAATATCCAGCCCCCGATCAGGATTCCGGCCGCCAGCGCCGTGCAGGCGGAGGCCGCGGAGACGAGCGTCATTCTCGTCCGGGACGGCTGGGGCGCGCTGTCCGGCGCCCCCGTCCTCACCGGACCGCCGGGCGTCGTCCCCGTAACCTCTCCCGGTGCCTCACCGTCCCCCGAGGCCCCCTGACTTGTCGACATGTCGGCCCCCGCGGAGGCTTCCCCCTCGTCCGGCGCCGATCCGTCGTGCCCCTGGCCGCCATGCCTCTGGCCGCCATGCTCCTGGCAGTCGAGCGCCTGGCTGCCGCCCGGCTGACCGTCGTTGGCCTGGCTGTCGCGACTCGGACCGTCGCGCCCCGGGCCGTTGTGGTGGGCGGTCCCGCCGGGCTCCATCGGTTCGCGGTGGAGCAGGGTGTTCCGGAAACCGGGTCTCCGATGCTCCTGCTCCTCCTCGCGCCGTCTCAGGAGCGGGGTCGCCGGGACGCCGACGGCTGCCGCGAACTCGGTGATCGCCGTTCTCGGCGGCAGCGCCTTGCCGTTGAGGTAGCGCTCCCAGGAGGACCGGCTGTAGGAGGTGCGCTTGGCCAGTGCACTGAGGGTCAGGCCACGGCGCGTACGCAGTAAACGCAACTGCGCTGCCAGGGAACCGTGGTCACCATGCAATTCATCCATATCATGTCTGTCTGTCATGAATTGGGCTTCCTTGCGCTCAGAACTGTGCAGGGCAGAGCCCCATTCTGTCCCGGAGTGCCTCCGGTCCTGCAACAGGCGAGGGTGTGGGGCCGGGCACGTTGTGCGGGGGAGCCGGACACGAGCGGGCCGGCACCCCGGATACGGAGGTGCCGGCCCGTGAAGCCGTGCGGTGGTGCGGTCCTCTCCTGGCGGAGGGGCCCTCTCCCGGTCAGACGGCCGGGGCCGGGTATGTGGGGTACTCCACGCCGGAGACGTGCTGGACGACCCGGATGACCTGGCACGAGTAGCCGAACTCGTTGTCGTACCAGAGGTAGAGGATCGCGTTGTCGCCGTCGACCTTGGTGGCGCCCGCGTCGACGATCGAGGCGTGGCGCGAGCCGATGAAGTCGCTGGAGACCGCGTCGGGGGCGCTGATGAAGTCGATCTGACGCTTGAGCGGCGAGGCCAGCGAGACGTTACGGAGGTAGTCGAGGACCTCCTCGCGGGTGGCCTCACGGCCCAGCCGCAGGCTCAGGATCGCGATCGAGACGTCCGGCACCGGGACGCGGATGGAGCTGCCGGTGATCGGCGCGTCCAGGTCGGGCAGCGCCTTGGCCACGGCGGATGCGGCGCCGGTCTCGGTGATGACCATGTTCAGCGCTGCCGAGCGGCCGCGACGGTCGGAGCTGTGGTAGTTGTCCAGCAGGTTCTGGTCGTTGGTGTACGAGTGGACGGTCTCCACGTGGCCGCGCAGGACGCCGTACTCGTCCGCCATCGCCTTGAGCGGCGGGACGATCGCGTTGGTGGTGCAGGACGCGCAGGACAGGATCTGCTCGTCGTCCTTGATCGTGTCGTGGTTGACGCCGTGCACGATGTTGGGGACGTCGCCCTTGCCCGGGGCGGTCAGGACCACCTTGGCGATGCCGGGGCGCAGGTGGTTGGAGAGCCCCTCGCGGTCGCGCCACCTGCCGGTGTTGTCGATCAGGATCGCGTCCTTGATCCCGTACTCGGTGTAGTCCACCGAGGTCGGGTCGTCGGAGTAGATCACCTTGATCTCGTTGCCGTTGGCGATGATCTTGCTGTTCGCCTCGTCGACGGTGATCGTGCCCGAGAACTGGCCGTGGATCGAGTCGCGCCGCAGCAGTGAGGCGCGCTTGACGATGTCCTGGCCGGAGCCCTTGCGTACGACGATGGCGCGCAGCCGCAGTCCGTTGCCGGAGCCGGCCTTTTCGATGAGGAGCCGGGCGATGAGGCGGCCGATACGGCCGAAGCCGTAGAGGACGACATCGCGCGACTCGCGGCGGTCGATCTTGTTGGCGCCGGTCGCCCCGGCGACGGCCTCGGCGGTGAACTCCTCCACCGTCAGACCGCGGCCGTCGGTGCGGAACGTCGCGGCCAGCATGCCGATGTCGATCTGGGAGGGGCCGAGATCCAGCGTCGTCAGTGCCTTGAGGAACGGCATCGTCTCGGTGACGGACAGCTCCTCACCGGCGATCTGCCGGGCGAAGCGGTGGGTCTTGAGGATGCTGACCACCGACTTGTTCACCAGGGAGCGGCTGTGCAGCAGGACGTTCACGTCCTGCTCACGGTGCAGCTTCCCGATGATCGGGATCATCGACTCCGCGATCTCCTCGCGGTGCATCCAGTTGGTGAACGAGTCGTCATTGACAGTCACGTGTTTATCTTTCGAGCTAGGCGGCGCTCATATGGTAGCCGCACCGGTCCGATCATCGTTCAGGTGGTCCCGTCCGGAGCCCCGGGGGTGGGGGCGGTCCGGGGTCAATGCGGAGTAATCGGGCGCCCGTGCGAGAGGTCATACCAGAGCGGGACGGATGGCGGGCAAGTTCTACAACTGCCCGTCGCACACAGGTCGGTCGCGACTACCGTGTGTGCTCGGTGATCAACGCGGGGCTCCCACGCTTTCCTTCGGGCCTGCCCGGCCGATGACCCGAGTCCGACCGACCCCGTAGGTGCCACCGCAAGAAAGCCGACAGGAACGCCGATTCCTGGTGCCCCCTGTACCGAGGACGCTGATGTCTCAACTTCGCGCACCCGCCGCGCGACCGGACCGCCGCGAGGGCGGGCGCCACGGCCGCCCCGGCGCGCGCGCCCACTCGGCCACGAGCAGGCCGCGTGCCGCACAGCCTTCCGTCGAGTCCCGCATACGCCCCCAGTTGCTGCGCACCGCACTGCTGCCGACCATCGCCGCCCTGCTCAGCGGCGCGGCAGCCGTCATCTTCACGATCCGCGACGGCGCCGTCGACCCGTCCCCGAGCCTGTGGGCCGCGCTCGGCGGATCGGCCGCCCTGGCCGTCGCCGCCGTCGCCGCCGCCTACCTCGGCGCCCACCGCGTGGCCGGGGGCGTCCTCGACCGGGCGCTGTCGCTCCGCCGCGCCAGCGCCCAGGGCCAGGCCGAGATCCAGCGGGCGGTGGAGCAGCTCCGCGCCGGAGAGCCCGTCACCACCCGGCGCCCCCCGCCGCCGCCCGCCTCCGAGGGCGACGCCTTCGACCTGCTCGCCCAGGAGATGGGACGGGCCCAGGACGCCGCGGTGGCCGCCGTCGTCCAGGCCTCGCAGCTCTTCAGCTCCGCGGGCAACGAGCAGAAGGTCGAGGTCTTCGTCAACCTCGCGCGGCGGCTGCAGTCCCTGGTCCACCGCGAGATCCAGATCCTCGACGAGCTGGAACACGAGGTCGAGGACCCCGATCTGCTCAAGGGCCTCTTCCACGTCGACCACCTGGCCACCCGCATCCGCCGCCACGCGGAGAACCTCGCCGTCCTCGGCGGGGCCGTCTCCCGGCGCCAGTGGAGCAACCCGGTCACCATGACCGAGGTGCTGCGCTCGGCCATCGCGGAGGTCGAGCAGTACCCCCGGGTCAAGCTGGTCCCGCCGATGGAGGGCACCCTGCGCGGCCACGCCGTCGCCGACGTGATCCACCTGCTGGCCGAACTGGTCGAGAACGCCACGGTGTTCTCCGCCCCGCACACCCAGGTCCTGCTGCGCGTCCAGCGCGTCACCGCCGGTCTCGCCCTGGAGGTGGAGGACCGCGGCCTCGGGATGCCGGACCACGAGCAGAACCGGATGAACGCCCTCCTCTCCGACCCCGACCAGGTCAACGTCGCCCACCTGCTCCAGGACGGCCGGATCGGTCTGTTCGTCGTCTCGGCCCTGGCCCGCCGCCACGGCATCGCGGTCCGCCTCCAGAGCAACATCTACGGCGGCACGCAGGCGGTGCTCGTCCTGCCGCAGAACCTCCTCGGGACCGACCCCGACACCGCCACCGCGCCCGGCGCCGCCCCCGTACCGCCGCCCGGAGCCGTGCACCGGCCGCCCGCCCAGGACGGGCCGCCCGTACCCCCGCCCGTACAGGCGGGCCGTACGCCTGCGGTCCACGCGGCCCCCGGCGGGGTGCCCGCCGGTCACCCGCGCGACGCCCAGGCGCCGGGTTCGCACGCCCATGCCGCGCCGGAGAGCCGTCCGCAGCAGCCGCGCGGCGAGGCCCCGCCCCTTCCCCTGCGCGCCGAGCGGACCGATCGGCCCGCACCGCCCGCGTCGGCTCCCGACCGGCCCGCGCCCGCCGCATCCGCCTCCGACCGGCCCGTAACGGCCGCGTCCGCCATGTCCGCCCCCGACCGGCCCGTACCGGCCCAGTCCGCCGCGTCCGTCCCCGACCGGTCCGCGCCGCCCGCCTTCATCCCGGAGCGGGTCGACCGCCCCGCCCCGCCCGCCGCCCGCCCCGAGCTGCCCAAGCGGGCCAACCAGGAACACCTCGTCCCGCAGTTGCGGGAGGCGCCCGCACCCCGGGTCGAGGACGAGCACGCCCTCCACGATCCGGGTCTCATGGCCGCCTTCCGGCGCGGTGTCGACCTCGCCGAGGCACAGAACGCCCAGGAGGAGGAGAACGGCACCGGTTACGGCGGCCGCAGCGGTACGCCCTCCGCGCTCGACGCCCCCCTGGAGACCCTCGCCCCCCTCCCCGTACGCGGAGCCACCACCACCCCCGTACGCGGAGCCGCCACCCCGCCCGGAGCGCCCGCGCACCCCGGCCACCACCCGCAGACCGCCCGCCCGGCCCAGGCGTTTCCGGCCGACCCCTTCCTGCCGGGCCACGCCGTGCCGGAACCCCGTAAAGACACGACCTTCAAGGAGTAGACACGATGGCGAGCGACATGGCGTCCGGTCAGGTCTCGGACCTGGACTGGCTGCTGAGCGGACTGGTCCAACGCGTGCCCTACACACGCAGCGCGGTACTTCTCTCCGCCGACGGGCTGGTGAAATCCGTCCACGGCATGGACCCGGACAGCGCCGACCACATGGCCGCCCTGGCCGCCGGGCTGTACTCCCTCGGCCGCAGTGCCGGGGCGCGTTTCGGGGACAACGGTGACGTACGGCAGGTGGTCGTCGAACTCGACTCCACGCTCCTGTTCGTCTCCACCGCGGGCTCCGGCACCTGTCTCGCTGTCCTGGCCGGACGCGAGGCGGACGCGGCGGTGCTCGGCTACGAGATGGCGATGCTGGTCAAGAGCGTCCGCCCCTATCTGATGACCCCGCTCCGGCAGCCGGCCGGGACGCCGTTCACCCCGGGGCTGTGAGGATGCCGGCCCCGCAGGAC
Organism: Streptomyces sp. NPDC059452; assembly: GCF_042750035.1. Lineage (NCBI taxonomy): Bacteria > Bacillati > Actinomycetota > Actinomycetes > Kitasatosporales > Streptomycetaceae > Streptomyces > Streptomyces sp. NPDC059452. Next base: position 28,834 of record NZ_JBHYVE010000039.1, on the reverse strand, counting down.
GGGCCCCTGCTCGACGACGCGGCCGGCCGGCTGATCCGCCCGTACACCGTCAGCAACGGCCGGACCCGGCCGTCCACCGGATTCGATCTGCTCTCCCTGGTCATGGCCACGGGCATCGAACCCGACATCCACCTCGGCCCCGAACACACCGTGGCCCTCGGGCTGTGCGAGGGGCCCATGTCCGTCGCCGAGATCGCCGCACACCTCAAGCTGCCCGCGGTCGTCACCAAGGTCCTCCTCTCCGACCTGGTCGACTGCGGCGCGGTCACCGCGCACGCCCCGGCTTTCCACGACACACCCACCGACCGATCCCTGCTGGAGGCAGTGCTCGATGGTTTACGACGACAGCTCTGACCGTACCGGAACCACCGAGTTCTTCCCCGTGGCCCTCAAGGTCCTGGTCGCGGGCGGATTCGGCGTCGGCAAGACGACCTTCGTGGGCGCGGTCAGCGAGATCGCCCCGCTGAGCACCGAGGAGCTGCTGACCCAGGTCAGCGTGGGCACCGACAACCTGGAGGGCGTCGAGTCCAAGACGGCCACCACCGTGGCGATGGACTTCGGCCGCATCACCCTCTCCGAACAGCACGTCCTGTACCTGTTCGGGACGCCGGGCCAGGAACGGTTCTGGTTCATGTGGGACGAGCTCTCCCAGGGCGCCCTCGGCGCCGTGGTGCTCGCCGACACCCGGCGGCTGGCGGAGTGCTTCGCCGCCGTGGACTTCTTCGAGCGGCGCGGCATCGGCTTCATCGTCGCGGTCAACGAGTTCGACGGCGCCTACCGCTACGAACCCGACGAGATCCGGGCCGCGCTCGACCTCGGACCCGAGGTGCCCGTGGTCCTGTGCGACGCCCGGATCGCCAGCTCCAGTACGGGGGCGCTGGTCACCCTCGTACAGCATCTGATCAACGCCACCTCGGCGCCCGCACCGCTCCAGGCCTTCGGGGCCCACCAGTGACGTCCTTCGCCACCGGCCGGATGCTGCTGACCCCCGCCGACCGGGACGGCCCGGCCCGCGCGGAACGGCTGCGGAGGCTGGATCTCGGGGAACGCCCCGACGCCTCGTTCGACGACTTCGACGCCTTTGCCGACAGGGTGGCCGAAGTGACCGCATCGCCCTTCTCCATGGTCAACTTCATCGACGAGAACCGGCAGTTCTTCGCCGGACTGCACACCCCGGCCGGGAACCGCGGCGGCCAGGAGCTCGGGGCCGTCGCGGCGGGCGGCCACCGCGGCGCCCGGTACATGGCCCGTGACCACGGCTACTGCCCGCATGTGGTCGTGCGGCGCAAGGCCCTGGTCCTGGAGGACGTCTGCGACTATCCACGGTTCGCCGGAAATCCGGTGGTCGACGACATAGGCGTCCGCTCCTACCTCGGCGCCCCGCTCATCGACCGTACGGGGATCGCTCTCGGGACCGTCTGCGCGGTCGACACCGTGCCGCGCCCCTGGGGACGTGCGGGGCTGGACACCATCAAGTCCCTCGCCCAGGAGCTCGTCCGGCAGATCGACCACCGGGAGGGCTACCGGCACCCCTGACCGGCACCCCTGACAGGCTTCCCAGACCGGCACCCCTGACCGGCTTCCCAGGGCGTACGGGGCGACTCGTGCGGCCTCACTGTGACCCGTGAGGCCTCAACCGGCCCGCCCGTCCGGCCTCCTGCGGCCTGCCCGCCCGTCCGGCCTCACTCCAGCCCGAACGCGTCCGCCAGCAGCTCCATCTGGGCGCCCAGCAGCGTCGCCCCCTGGTGCGCCATCCCGGCGAACTGACCGGCCACCTCCAGGCTCACCGACCCGTGCAACTGCGCCCAGGCCAGCACCGCGCCCGCCAGTGCCGAGGCGGCCCGGACGTCCCCGGCCGCCGTGGTCGTGCCGTCAGCGCTGCTCGGAGCCCCCGTCGCCTCCGGGGCGTACCGGGCCACCCACGCCCCCACCGACGCGTCCGCCGCGAGCCAGGCCGTCATCTCGTCCACCGTGGTGGCCACCGCGGCACCGGGTTCACCGGCGGCGAAGAGCGGCAGGAAGGGGCCCAACACCGCACGGGCCCGCTCCAGGGTGTCGGCCGGGGCGACATGGCCGGGCACCGGGGCGCCCTGGATCAGCAGATACCGGTGGGGTTCGGCGATCGCCCAGGCGCGGTACGCCTCGGCCAGATCGTGCAGTCGGGCGCGGGTGCCGTGTGCATCCCTCGTCGAGCGGGCCGCCGCCCGTGCCATGGCGGTGGCGGCATCGTCGTACGCATCCCGGATCAGGGCGTTGAGCAGGTCGTCCCGGTTGGCGAAGTAGCGGTAGAGGGCAGGGCCGGACAGCCCCATCTCCTTGGCGATCCGCGTCAGTGCGAGGGCGCCGCCGCCCTCCGCGAGCTGGCGCAGCGCCACGTCCTTGATCTCAGCGCGGGTCTGTTCCCGGTAGCGGGCGCGCGGTCCCTGCTGGGTCCGTTCCATCGCGGCACCCCTTTCACCGGCCGAGCTCACTCCTGCCTGTTATAGATTCTAACAAGCGCTATTGCGATGAATCATTGCGAGGGTTACAGTCTCTAACGGAAGTGAGTGGCTGTATCGACGTCGCGACGAGGACGACGCGGTACAGGCCGACCGCCGGACCGATCCCGAAGGGGCAACACCATGACCACCGCACCCGCACGGCACACCGTTCTCGGCTCCGGACCCGCCGGTACGGCCCTGGCCACGGAGCTGGTCCGCCGGGGCCACCCGGTCCGGCTCGTCTCCCGGTCGGGCGGCGGCCCGGCGATCGAGGGCGTCGAACGGTACGCCGCCGATGTCGCCACCCCCGAAGGGGCCCGCGCGGCCGTGGCCGGGGCCGCCGTCGTGTACCACTGCGTCAACGTCGGCTACCACCTCCAGGTGGAGGTGATGCCGAAGATCCAGGAGGCGGTCCTCGGCGCGGCCGAGCGGGAGGGGGCCCGGCTCGTCGTCCTGGACACGCTCTACCCGTACGGCGAGACGCACGGCGCGGTGATGACCGAGGACTCACCGTGGAACGCGACCACGCGCAAGGGCCGCATGCGGGCCGAGCTCGACGCCCGCTATCTCGCCGCCCACCGCGAGGGCCGGCTCGCCGTCGTCCTCGGGCGCTCCGCCGACTTCGTGGGCCCCGGGGTCCTCAATTCCACGCTCGGGGGCGCCGTCTTCCCCGCCGCCCTCACCGGCCGGCCGGTCCCCGCCCTCGGCGACATCGACCTGCCGCACAGCTACACGTACATCGGGGATGTCGCCGCCGGGCTCGCCACCCTGGGGGAGCGCCCCGAGGGCGACGGCCGGGTCTGGCACCTGCCCACCGCCCCGGCGCGCACCACCCGCCAGATCCTGGCCCTCGTCGAGGAGCGCACCGGCCGTCCGCTGGAGCTGACCGTGATCGCCGAACCCCGCCCGTTCGGCCCCTTCGACGAGGCCTTCATGGCGGAGTACGCGGAGATGTTCTACCAGCACACCGAGGCCCAGATCGTCGACTCCTCGGCCATGGAGAAGGCCTTCGGGCTGACGCCCACGCCACTGGAGGCAGCTGTCGACGCCACCCTCGCCTGGTACGGCGAACTCCTCGCCGCCCGCGGCTGAAGGGGGGGCCCGGTCTGCGGGCTTGTCCGGTTCGGTCCGAGGCGTCGCACGGTCCGGCCGGTCAGGTCCGGCCCAGGTCTGCGGCGGACGCCGGGTGGTTGTCAGTGCCGGGCGTTACGGTCGAAGCCCGGCATCGGCCGCCGGGACCACCGGATCGGAGCACCGGGATGACCGCCAGGAACGACGCCCCCGTCACCGCCGCCGAGGTGCGCTCGGCCGCGCTGTCCCTGCCCGGCACCAGCGAGAAGCTCGCGTGGGGGCAGCCCACCTTCCGGGTGGCGGGCAAGATCTTCGCCTCGCTGGGCGACGACGACACGGCCATGGGGGTGAAGTGCCCCAAGGAGGACCGGGCGGAGCTGATCGCCGCCGAGCCCGAGAAGTTCTTCCTGAAGGAGGGGCACGACGACCACTACGCCTGGATGCGGGTCCGGCTGACCGCACTGGAGGACGCCGGGGAGCTCGCCGCCATCCTCGCGGACGCCTGGTGCCAGGTCGCCCCGCGCCGGCTGCGGGCGGCGCATCCGGAGCTGGAGCGGCCGGGGGAGGGCTGAGGGGGCGCTGCCTGGTGGGGAGAGGGGCCGGGCGCTGCCCCGGGGGCACGTTGCCTCATGGGTACGTTGCCCTATGGGCACGCTGCCCCGTGGGTACGGAGTCCGTGGGGCGGAGTCTCGTGCGTACGGAGTCCTGTGCGTATGGAGTCCCTGTGCGTACGGAGCAGAGGCCGCCCGGGTCCGCCCGGCGGGGGCTTGGCCGCCGTCTCAGGCCCGCAGGAACCCCGTGATCCGCTCCCGCAGCCCCCACGGGTCGAGCCCGTGCGCCGCCAGGTGCTCGTCCATCTGCCCGTACCGCCGAAGCTCTGCGCGCCCCACCCCCAGGCCGAGCACCCGGTGCGGCAGCTCCATGAGCGCGTCGTTCGCCCGGGCCGTCGACGTGCCCGCCAGATACGGCTCCACGATCACCACATCGGCACCCGGTCCCGGACCCGCACCCAGCCCCAGCCCCGGACCCGCCCCCGAGTCCACAGCCCGGCGCAGGCCCAACGCGTCGAACGGCCGCACGGTCGTCGCGTACAGCACGCTCACGTCCAGCCCCTCGGTGGCCGCGAGGACGTTGTCGAGCATCGGGCCGACCGCGACGACGGTCCCGCCCCGCCCCTCGCGCACCACGGAGAACCCGGTGCCCGCGCCCACCGGCCGCGCCTCCCGGTTCGCCTGGAGCGAGAGGCGTACGTACACCCGGTCGTCGCCGTCCACCGCCTCCCGCAGCAGCGCCTCGGCCTCGTCCGGGTGGCCCGGGACCTTGACCGTCCAGCCGTCGAGGGTGTCGTGGCGGTCTCTAGCCACAAGCGGCTGTTGCTGGATTTCAGGTTCTGGTCCAACTTCTGTGGTGTGTCTACTCCCTGTGACTGCGACGCCGCTGTCCTGCATCCCATTGAGCACACCCGGTAGTCCCCCTGCTGCACCGCAGGTTCCGGAGCGAGGCGGTCGGGCCTCCTCAGGCCGCCAACCGCACTTGGGCCTGGGAGGCATTCGGGCAGTTCCAATACCCGACTCCACCATTAGGAAACTAGGCCTCCGGCTTCCCCGACGGCCTCGCCTTCGAAGACTGGCTGGCCCGGTTGGACACTCTCGCCGACGCACACCAGCGCCTACGTGAAGGCGAGCAGGTCAGCGGCCCAGCAGCCGAGACCTACCGGCACCGCGTCCAAGCCGCCACTCGCTTCGCCGGCCGAGTCCTGCGCACCAAGCGGCACGCCACCACCATGCTCGCCAACCCCGACCTCCAGATCTTCCCCGGCAAGGGCATGACCTGCGTCCTGGACCCCAAGCGAGCAGCCTGCCGCCTGCGCAGCGAGGAGGACAGCACCCGCCGCACACCTGACCTCGACGACTGCCGCCCGAACTGCGTCAACATCGCACGGACCGACCGCGACATCGAACAGGTCCTCGTCCAGATCGAGCGGCTACGGCCGCTCGTTGACGACCCGCTGGCCCCCGCGTTCCGACACGCCCGCGAACAGCACGAGCTCGACCGCCTGGAGCACATCGTCACCGCCCACGCCCGCACCGGAGAACCCCACGATGGCCACTGACCGCGACGCCGAAGCCGCCGCCCAGGCCCTGCGGGAGGACAACGACCGGCTTCGCGAGCGCGTCGCCGTCGAACTCCGGACCGAGCTGGACAGGCGCACCGACAGCACCACCCACCGCAGCCCCGTCCGGAGCCTGCCGACCAGGGCCTGAAGGGTGAGGCGACATGGCTGTTGAGCGCGTCCTGTGAACGAATCTTGTAGTCGACCCGTCCTGCCAGCTCCATGCTCAGCTTCAGTTTCAGTTTCCTCCGCCGTCACGCAGGCAGTTTCAGCTCAGGAGAGGATTGCCCCTGAGGTTCGCTTCCCCGCACGGCCAGGGACCCTCGGCCAGGGACCCCAGCGGTGTACGGAAGACCAGGACCTCGTTGTCCAGGGAGACGACTGCATTGCCTTCGCTCAGCAGTAGCGCACGACCGACAACCGCTCGGCTGTCATCCATGGCGAATAGCTCGTGTCCGGCGAGATCCGTGTCCACAGCGAGCAGCTTGCCGTCTCGCCAGAACACCGCGGTTCCCTCGCAGTCCATCGCGGGGTAGGACGTGTAGTAACCCGCCAGTGGCGGCCCGTCCACAAGGCTGTTGTCCGGTGCGAGCCGCCGGAAGCGTGATCGCGAAGGCAGGTTGTTTTCGAGCTCCGGGCCGCAGACGCCGCCGTTCTTGTCGACGAGCATTGCCCCATGACTGGCCCAGCGCGCGGTTTCGACACCGTCCCGGCCGAAACGGCCGGTCGTGAAGGCACCGTAACCCTGGGATCCGAGCAGGAACTGGCCAGGGCCGGCTATCGCCTTTCGGCCTGTGGGAGCGGGAGCGGTGACCGAGATGGTCGCGCCACTGTCCAGGTCGAGGAAGAACGTCCTTCCGATGCCACCCCGTGTGTCGGTGAAACTGGCTGCGATCCGGTCGGCCGATACGAGCAGTGGCTCCCAGTGATCAATGCCGATCTCCTCCGGGACCCAAGGTCTACGCGGCCGGATCTCCCATCCGGTCCGGTCTCCCATCTCCACCACACCCGGGAACGAGACAGCACCGAGCGCAATCGGCGTGGACCAGAGGCACTCCCCCTCTCTCGTGTACCGGGCCACGCGAGGCTCCGGTACAGAGGTGGGTCGGCTTCGTTCCCTACGGACCATGCGGGAGCCGCTGACCCAGGAAATGACGAACCCGTCGTCGAGGAGGACGAATGCGCCGATCTCCTCATCGGCATGGCACTCCGGGCGGGCGGTGGGCCCGGTGGAACCGTCCGGCAGAACACCTTCCAGGAGCTGACCGTCGCGGTCTGGGTAGGCGAGCCACAGCGCGCCGTCCGTGGCCAGACGGGATTGCGGCTTGCCTGTCCCGGGGTAGGTCCGCTGCCACTCCACCTTGCCTGAAAGGTCGACCCTCGTGATGACGGTCGCCAGCGGATTCGGGCCGTAACCGGTCACGGTCAGTGGCCCAGAGGGGTCGGATGTGGCCACAGCCCGGACCTGGCCCGGCATGGTGAAACGCGCTGAGAGGGGCATGCGTCCGCATCTTGCCGCATGTCTCTCCTTTCGGGGCTCAGCTGCTGAGGTCAACCACGCCCCACGCGGTGAACGGCTCGGCCTGGACATAGATCCTGCTTCCTCGGCTGACGGCGCGGCGGCGGCCGGGCAGGTGGCCGTCGGGCAGGGTGAGCAGGCCGACGTCCGTTGGCTCGACGGATGCTTCGGTGAGTTCTCCGCGGGTGAGCCGGTCCACCTCTTCGCCGTAGCCGCCGTAGAAGGCGACCCGCTCGCCGTGGATGGCCAGTGCCTTGGCGCCCCGTACCTGGTTCGGCCACACCCTCACGGGCCGGTCGGGGCGTATCTCGACGAGCGGGAAGTCGGTGTACGTGCACGCCCAGGCGGTGGTGCCCGACACGTTCAGGGCGTAGCAGTCGAAGAGGCCAGGGAGCTTGCGCCGTCGGACGTCCAGTAGATGTGGCCTGTAGGGCTCCAGCGGCGGATTCCGACCGGGTTTTCGTCGAAGTGCCCGGCCCAGATATGGCCGGCCTCGTCCACGAGCATGTGCTCGATGGCGTCCCCGACGGAGAAGGAGGAGGCCTCGCGGCCGAGCACGTCGAAGACCTGGACCTGATCCGCGTCCTCGTACCGGCGGGCGCGGGATGCTGCGACGACGAACCCGCCGTCAGGCAGGCGGTCCAGGTGCGGCCAGCGAGCCCGCACGGCGCTCAGCTCGGTGAGTTCGACGTCGCCGCCCGGATGGACGGAGACGACCAGCGCGTCGAAGGGCAGGGCATCGCCGCCGGGCTGCGGAGCGCGGTCGGCAAGCAGCCAGTGGGCGGTGCCGAAGATGCCGCCGGGCCGGCCGTGGGTGGCGGAGGAGTTGTCGATCACCAGCGTGTGCAGCTGTTCGAGACCGGCCGGTCCGGCATGGGCGATGGCCTCGTGGGTGCTGCCCTCGTCCAGCTCGGCGTCCCCCACCAGCACCCGCACCCGGGGGTCGGTGAGCACCTGGGTGCGCAGCCCGAGGACGGTCCCGACGGCCAGCGGCAGCCCGTGCCCCAGCGAGCCGCTGCCGATCTCCGCGCCCGGGACGAGCAGCCGGTCCGGGTGGTGGCCGAGCGGTGAGTCGTACGTCCCGAAGCCGCGCAGCACCCTGCTGTAGAGCACCCATAGGGCGTCCGTCGTGGAATGTGCGGCGGGGGCGTGCTTCTCGGCGCCGGTCATGAGGGTGATCAGCCGGTCGAGGTCGTGGAAGCCGGGGAGGCCGCGTACCGGGGCGGCGGTCGTATTCGTCATGCCACCGAGCGTTCAACATCAACCAAGGTTGAGGTCAAGAGGGGAAAGGGGTTCGTGACCACCTGCTCAAGTGCGGTATTGTTCTCATGCGCGTTCGGCCAGGGGAAACCCCAGGTCAGACGGGCAACGGGACGTGGCGCAGCTTGGTAGCGCACTTGACTGGGGGTCAAGGGGTCGCAGGTTCAAATCCTGTCGTCCCGACTCGTGAGAGTCGTGGTTCAGGGCCGGTATCGGAGAAATCCGAGACCGGCCCTTGTTCTTTGGGCGTTCTTCGCGTGCCCTCAGCTCCAGCCCGGCCGTGTTGAACATGCCGTACGGAACATGCCGGGCGGAACCTCATGGAGCGCTACCAGGACGTCTGACCGGCCGGGTCCCCGTTCAGGTCGTCGACCAGCGAGATCTGTACGCGGACGCGCTTGCCCACCGGATCGCGGCGCACCTCGAAGCTCTGGCAGACCAGGAGGACGATCTCCAGACCGTGCTGGCCGGTGCGCCGGGGGTCGGCCTGGGAGGCGGCGGGGAGCACGGAGCCCGAGTCCCACAGGGTGACGGTCAGCAGGTCCTCGTCCGCTTCGAGGTCCAGCAGGCACGGGCCCGGCGCGTACTTGCACACGTTCGTGGCCAGCTCGCTCACCACGAGCTGTGCGACATCCATCGCCCGCGCCGATACGGGCAGGCCGTGCAGCGACCGGGCGTCGGTGAGGAAGTCCCGTACGAAGCCCCGGGCCCGGGCGATCTCGCCCGAATCCATCTCGTACGCGGCGCTGCCCCGCACGGCGGCCGTGCGGGCCTCCCGCCCGTCCTGCCCGCTGGTGCCGCTCGTCATCAACTGCATCAACTGCTCCATGACCCATCCCCCGCCGGACCGGCCGCCCCGTGCAGCCGTCGCTCCACCCGCATACCCCCGGCCGAACGGTTCAGGCCTGATCCGTTCGAACTGTCCCGGCCCGCGGATGGCCCCCCTTGGCGGGCCGTACGGTCCGCATTCACCGGCCCGTCACGACCTCTTCCCTTCTGTTCGTTTCCCTTGGAACATTCTGTTCGCTTCTGTTCCCCCACTCCAAGAGGCCCCACGCATGAGTGAGATGAATCGGCGCCGCTTTCTCCAGCTCGCCGGTGCGACCGCGGGATTCACCGCCCTGTCGGGCAGCATCGACCGCGCCGCCGCGATCCCCGCCCACCGGGCCGCCGGGACGATCGAGGACGTCGAGCACATCGTCGTCCTGATGCAGGAAAACCGCTCCTTCGACCACTACTTCGGGGCGATGAAGGGCGTCCGCGGGTTCGGCGACCCCCGGCCCGTGACCCTGCCGAGCGGGAAGCCCGTCTGGCACCAGGCGGATGCGGCGGGCAAGGTGACGCTGCCGTTCCACCCGACCGCCGACGACCTGGGCATGCAGTTCCTCCAGGGCCTCAACCATGACTGGCCGGGCGGCCAACGGGCGTACAACGGAGGCCGTTACGACCGGTGGATACCGGCCAAGACCCCCACCACCATGGCCTACCTCACCCGTGAGGACATCCCCTTCCACTACGCGCTCGCCGACCGCTTCACCCTCTGCGACGCCTACCACTGCTCCTTCATCGGGGCCACCGACCCCAACCGCTACTACCTCTGGTCCGGTCACACCGGCAACGACGGTACGGGCGGCGGGCCGGTGCTCGGCAACGAGGAGCAGGGGTACGGCTGGCGGACGTACCCCGAGCGGCTGGAACAGGCCGGGGTCTCCTGGAAGATCTACCAGGACATCGGTGACGGACTGGACGCGGCGGGCCGCTGGGGCTGGATCAACGACGCCTACCGGGGCAACTACGGCTGTAACTCGCTGCTCTACTTCCACAACTACCGCAACGCCGAGCCCGGTGACCCGCTGTACGAGAAGGCGCGCAGGGGCACCGACGTGTCTGCCGGCGGCGGCTACTTCGACGAGATCGCCGCCGACGTACGGGCCGGAACGCTGCCGCAGATCTCCTGGGTCGCCGCCCCCGAGGCCTTCAGCGAGCACTCCAACTTCCCCTCCAACTACGGGGCCTGGTACATCGCCGGGCTGCTCGACGCCCTCACCTCCGACCCCGAGGTGTGGAGCCGTACCGCCCTGTTCATCACGTACGACGAGAACGACGGCTTCTTCGACCACGTCGTCCCGCCCTACCCGCCCGCCTCGCCCGCCCAGGGCCTGTCCACGGCCGACACCACCACGGAGATCTACCCGGGCGGACCCTCGTACGGACCCGGTCCCTACGGGCTCGGCCCGCGCGTGCCGATGTTCGTCGTCTCGCCCTGGAGCACCGGCGGTTACGTCTGCTCCGAGGTCTTCGACCACACCTCCGTGCTGCGGTTCATGGAGCAGCGCTTCGGCGTGCAGGAGCCGAACATCTCGCCCTGGCGGCGCGCGGTCTGCGGCGACCTCACCTCCGCCTTCGACTTCGGCCGCACCGCGCCCGCGCCCGACGACCTGCCGGACACCTCGGCGTACGAGCCCCCGGACCGCGAACGCCACCCCGACTACCGGCCCACCCCGCCGGCGGTCGGTGCCATGCCCGTCCAGGAGCCCGGGAGCCGGCCGACCCGGCCGCTGCCGTACGAGCCGTACGTCGACGGAGCCGTCGATCCGGCCACCGGGAAGATCGCGCTGACGTTCAGCCCCGGTACGGCCGCCGGGGCGCAGTTCTACGTCACCTCCGGCAACCGCACCGACGCCCCGTGGACGTACACCGCGAGCGCGGGCCGGACGCTCACCGACAGCTGGAACTCCGCCTGGTCCGGCGGCAGCCACGACCTCACCGCCCACGGCCCGAACGGATTCCTGCGTACGTTCCGGAGCCCGGGTGCCACCGCAGGGCCCGAGGCCACCGCGCGCCACAACGCCACCAGCGGCAACCTGGACCTGACGCTCACCAACTCCGGTGTCACGGACGCCGTACTGACGATCGTCAACGCCAGCGCCTACGGGGGAGCGGAGCAGACGGTCACCGTACGGCCGGGGGCCACCGTGTCGCGCACGGTGGACCTGCGGGCGGGGCGGCGCTGGTACGACGTGTCCGTCACCGTCGGAGGCGAGCCGGGGTTCCTGCGCCGGTTCGCGGGCCATGTGGAGACGGGGGCCGCGGGAGTCAGCGATCCGGCGACCGCGACGGGCTGAACGCGCGGGCCAACGCCACGGACTGATGCGTACGGACTGAACGGGACAGGGGCCGGGCGGGACACCGAATCGAGGTCCCGCCCGGCCCCCTGTACGCCGTGGGGCTCAGGCGGCTCCGCCGTTGCCCGCGCCCGGTGCGGCCTTGATGCCCTGGACGATCTCGTCCAGGACGGACAACTTCGGCGCGTCCTTGTTGATGTCGAAACCGGATCGGACCACGACGAGCATGTCCTTGGAGGCGGGGGAGGGAAACACCAGCGATTCCACGTAACCGTCGTCGCCCTTCTCCGTCACCACCTTCCAGCGCACCGCGTACCCCTGTCGGCCCGCCACGGTGACCGGACCGGACTTCAGCTCCTCGTGCGAGCTGACCTTCCCGTAGGCGTCCCCGCCGTAGGACTCCTCGGCGTTGACGGCGATGTCCTGCTTGGCCGCCGCCTCCGGGGTCTTGGCCGTCAGCTTCAGGGCCACGGCGGGGGCCGAGAAGATCCCTCCGCGTACGCACGTCTTGTCGGAGCCGCCGGGGCAGGGGTGCTCACCCGTCGTGAGACCGGCGCCGATCGGAGCCGACTTTCCCGTCCACCCCTTGGGCACCGGCATGCTGATCCCGGCGGCCAGGTCCGTGGCGTAGCCCGGCTCGCCGGGCGGGACCTGCTCGCCGGGGTGGCCGCTGCCGCCGTTCTCCCCGCCGTCGTCCCCGTTCCCGCCGCCGCCGCCGTCGTCCCCGTTCCCGCCGTCCGGTGCGCCGGAACCGCCGGATCCGCCGGGGGCGGAGGGGGTGGCGGACGGTGAGGTGGCCGCGGTGCCCGGCCGTCCGCCGTTGCTCTCACCCAGCAGGTAGATCCCGCCCCCGATCGCGGAGAGCACCAGGGCGCCGACGGTCACTCCGACGCCGATACGGATTCCGCGCCGACGGGCCGCAGCGGGCGACGGGCGGACGTGGCCGGTCCACTGCGCTCCGTCCCACCAGCGTTCCTGAGCGGGGCCTTTACCTGAATGCCCGGGGTCTGGGTGCCAGCCGGGCGGGGTCATCTGGGTCACGGGTGCACCTTATGCGGGAAGGGTGAGAATCACATGAACTGCCCGGTGCCTGCGATGGTCCGGGCCGACTGACCGACTGACCGACTGACCGACTGACCGACTGACCGACTGGCTGACCGACCGACCGGGCCCGGGCCCCGGGGGGCTCACGGTTCGATCAGGCCCGCGCGGATCGCGTACCGGGTGAGCTCCAGCCGGTCGCGCAGGCCGAGCTTCTGGAGCAGGTTGGCCCGGTGCCGCTCCACCGTCTTGACGCTGATGACCAGCAGCTCGGCGATCTCCTTGGAGGAGTGCCCCTCCGCGACCAGCTTCAGGATCTCCTCCTCGCGCTCGGTGATCGCCCGGGCCGGCAGCTCCTCGCCGTCCCTGGCCCGGTCGAGGAAGTTGCGGATGAGCGCGGTGACCGCCCCCGGGTAGAGGAACGGCTCGTCCCGCATCGCCGCCCGGCAGGCCTCGACCAGGTCCCGGTCGGCGACCGACTTGAGGACGTATCCGGCCGCCCCCGCCTTCAGCGCCTCGAAGAAGTACTGCTCGTTGTCGTACATCGTCAGCATCAGGATCCGCAGGCCCGGAAGGACCCGGGACAGCTCGCGTGCCGCCTGGAGCCCCGTCAGCCGGGGCATCGCGATGTCCAGAATGGCCAGATCCGGCCGTTCGGCGCGGGCCATCTCGATGGCCTCGGCACCGTCGCCCGCCTCGGCCACGACCGTGAGGTCCGGTTCGCCGTCGAGGATCAGCCGCACCCCCCGGCGTACCAGGGCGTGGTCGTCCGCCAGCAGGATCCGGGTCGGCGCGGCGGCGGGCCGGGACGGGGACGGGAAGGGGGAGTGGGGCATGGTCAGCGGCTTCCGTTCCGGACGGGCACATCGAGACGTACTTCGGTACCGCCCTGCGGGCCCGGGCCGAGGAACAGCTCGGCGCCGACCAGCAGGGCCCGCTCACGCATTCCGCGCAGTCCCGCGCCCTCGGGGGCGTCCCCGAGCCCCTGGCCGTCGTCGCGGATGCGCAGCTCCACCCCGCTCGGGCTGCGGCGGAGCGAGAGTTCGAGCCGGGAGGCACGGGCGTGGCGGACGGTGTTGGTGAGCGCTTCCTGCGCGATCCGGTAGACGACCAGCTCGGCCTCGGCGTCCAGTTCGGGCAGATCCTTGCCCGTCTGCCGACGGATGGTCAGCCCGTCGGGCTTCGGAGTCTCGGTGATGAGGGCCGTCAGCGCGCTGACCAGGCCCAGCTCCTCCAGCACCCCGGGGCGCAGCCGACGGGCGATCCGGCGGATCTCGTCCAGCGAGCCCCGGGTGATCTCCTGGACCTGCCGCAGCTCGCCGCGGAGCGGCTCGGGGGCCTGGTCGGCGACGCGCTTCAGCTCCAGCAGGACCGCCGTAAGGGTCTGCCCGACCTCGTCGTGGAGCTCCTGGGCCACCCGGCGGCGCTCGGCCTCCTGCGCGGACAGGGCGCGGGCGCTGCTGGTGGCGCGTTCGGCCTCCAGCCGGTCGAGCATCGTGTTGAACGTCTCGATCAGGGCGGCGATCTCCCCGTGCCCGGCCACCTCGGGACGCGGGCTCGGGCGCAGCAGGTCGGTCGTGGTCATCGCCCGGGTGACCCGCTGGAGCGGGGTGAGGCCCAGCCGCAGCAGGGCCGCGTTGGCGGCGAGCATGAAGGCGATCCCGCCGGTCAGGATCATCGCCTCGGTGAGCAGGACCGGTGTGGAGACGGTGATCGGGCCGAGCAGCAGCAAGGCGCCCGCGGCGACCAGCACAGCGGCGTTGAGCAGGAAGATCCGCCAGAAGAGGGACAAGGGAGCACGGCCTCCATCGGGCGTCGGAAGGGTTCGCGGTTGTTCGCGGACGGTGATGGACTGATGGACGTTCGCGGGTGTTCATGGACGTTTACAGGTGTTCATGGGCCTTCGCGCGCGGGTGCCTGCGGGCGTTGACAGCCTCCACTATCGTCGCTGCGCGCGGGAAGCACGCCGTCGCCCGGGCGCCCCCGCCCGCCGGTGGTGGCGCGCACGGCCCGCCGCACATCTACATGGTGCACGGCCCGGATATGGGTGCTGCCCCCGATGGCCCTTCCCGGCACCCCCGTCGATCATGAACTCAGGGCCCCGGGGGCCCTGCCCGTGCCGTATCCACGGGGCCGGCGCTGGTGGGACCGAGAGGTCTCCGTACCGGGAGGGAGACACCATGCCCACGTACGACGAACAGCTTCGCGCCCTTGAGGAGCAGCTGCATCGCGACGATCCCGGTTTCGCGGCGGCGATGGCCGACGGCACCCCGCGCAGCCCCCGTGAGTACCGCCGACGCAACGCCTGGCTCTGGATGACCTTCGGGCTCACCGCCCTGGGCATGGGGATCGCCATCGGCCACGGCCTCCTGATCGCCACGGGACTGGTGGTGGCGGGAGCCGCCGCCCACCTCTTCGGCCCGCAACGCGGCCGACCGCGCGGCAAGGACCTCCCGAACCACGGCAAGGGCAACCCCGACACCACCTGACCTGCGGCGCCCGCACCGCCGCACCCCGGCCCTCCCACGGGCCGACGGCCTCCGCACGGGCCGACCGAGGCCCCGACCGCCGAACCGGTCGGGGCCTTCGCGTGCTCGGGGGAGGGCTTCTGCGGGCGGTCCGGGCCCGCCGAGGGTCCTCCCTGTTCCGGGGCGCTTCCGCGGTTCGGCCTGAGGCCCGGCTACGCGTGGTCCACCGCGACCGACCCCCGGCCGAAGGTGATCCGCGTCCTCGTACCGTCCTCCGCCCAGCGGACCCCGACCGTGTCACCGTTCGGACCGGGCCGTACGTCCACCTCGTCCACGACGGACTCCGACGACCCGGCCTCCGGAGCGGCGGTGAACCCCGGAGCGGCGGCGAGCGCAGAGTCGGCGTCGAGCGCAGAGTCGGAGGTGAGCTCCGGGGCGGCCGTGAGTTCCGGATCGGCCGTGAGCGAGGCCAGGGCCACCAGGACCACCGTCCCCGCCGTGTCGGCGGCCAGCCGGGGGAGCACCGCCCAGCGCGTGAACGCCGTGCCCTGCGGAGCCCGTACCTCCTCGCGCGTCTCCCAGCCGTGGAGCCCGTACAGCTCGGAGCGCACCGGACCCCCGGGCTCCGCCGCCCAGCCGGTCAGCTCGGCCCGCGCCCCGTCCGGCGCGCCCAGCACCCGGTGCACCCGCAGCTCGTAGCGGCCGCGCGCCACCGTCACGCTCTCCACCCGGAGCCCGGGGGCGGTGGAGGGGCCCGCCGGGAACACGGGCACGTGCCAGGACCCGGCCCAGCCCCAGCCGTCGCCGTGCCCGGTCCCGAGCGGATGGATACGGCGCCGGGTGCTGCGTACCCCGCCGACCGTCACCGACAGGTGGTTGTCCGCCGGGTTCGCCGCCGAGGTCGGACCGGTCACGGTGGAGTAGGCGAGCCGCGCGTAGTGCGGGTCGGTGTCGGCCGCCGACTCGCCCTCGTCCGGCCGGACATGGTCGCTGCCGTGGTTGTGCAGCCGTACGATCCCGTCCGCGCGCGTCGACTGCACCAGGAAGCCGGGGGCCGGTACGGACAGCACTCGGTCGGGGCCCTCGCTCGGCGCCGCCTCCTCCACCGACGCCCACAGGGGGTGTCCGGCGGGGGCCAGCAGCGCGACGAACGCCTTCGATGCCCAATAGGGTGACGCGGGACCTGAATAGGACTGGAGTGTCGCGGTGTGAGGCCCGTGCCAGCCGAGGCTCAGCAGTCCGTCGGTGCCGCTCGCGCCCCGCTCCAGGAAGTACCGCAGCGACCCGTTGACCAGCCGCCGCGAGACCCCGGGGGCGAGTGGTGTGTGGCCGGAGACCGCCCCCAGGGCGACGCCCGCGCTCGCGGCGAAGCGGTAGGTGAGCGAGCGCCCGAAGTGCAGCGGGGCCCCGTCGCCGCCGAACATCAGCGAGAAGCTTTCCAGGTGCTCACGCAGCCGCGCCCCGTGGCGCGCGGACTCCCCTTCGTCGCCTGCGAGATGGGCGTCCAGCACCGGATACAGGTGCAGCGCCCAGCCGTTGTAGTGGTCGAAGGCGCGCCCGTCCCCGTCGGCGTACCAGCCGTCGCCCCGGTACCAGCCCTCCAGCAGCTCCAGCGCCCGCTCGCGCGCCCGGGCCGTCTCCGCGTCGCCGCGCCCCACCGACTCCAGGAACCCGGCGACCGTGTACGGGAAGAGGTACCAGTTGTTGCCCGCCGGAAGGTGGCGCAGCGCACCCCGCAGCCACTGCTCGGCCCGGTCCTGGACCCCGGGCTCCAGCCGGTCCCAGAGCCAGGGCCGGGTGAGCCGCAGCCCGAGCGCGACGGAGGCGGACTCCACCATGGGCTGGCCCTGCACATGGTGGTCCAGGATGAGGGGCCAGGACTCCGCGTCGTCCCGCCCGGGCGTACGGGTCCCGGATGCGAGCCCCCGGGCGTAACGATCCAGCCAATTGTGCGGGTCCTTCCCCTCGGCCCCGGCCACCCGGAAGGCGGCGGCCAGGAAGGTCCGCGCGTACCCCTCCAGCCCGTCGGAGCGCACACCGGAGTGCGAAGGGGGCCCGGGCAGGTCGAGCAGCGCCCCGCCGGGGGTGGCCCACCGCCGGGCGGCATGCAGCAGCCCGTCGGCGGCGGCCTCCCAGTGGGCCCTGGTGTACCCGGTGCGAGGGCTCGACGCCCGGTCCTCCGGCGGGAGTCGGAAAGCGGGGGCGGGGAAGGTCGTCATACGTCTCCGATCCTCAGGGAAGCAGCAGCCAGTCCGCGCCCACGGCGGCCACCAGCCCGGCCCCGAGCAGCCAGCTGCCGAGCCGGGTGCGGCCGTTCCTGCTGAGCTCGATCACCAGGCCGCACAGGATGAGCGCGAGCCCGTACACACCGACGACCAGCACCGAGGACCGGCTCGCGATACGCAGGGCCAGGACCACGCCCATCGCGACCATGCCCACGGAGGAGAGGACGATACGCAGCCGCCGCGCCTGACGGGGCGTGAGCCTCTTCCCGAGGCCGGGGGCCTCGGGGTCGGACACGTCCCCGGAACTTTCCGCGTCCCCCGGGCTCCCTGGGCTCGCCGCGCCCGCCGCGCCCGCCGCGCTCTGCGGGGCCTCCACGTCCCTCAGGCTCTCCGCGCCCTCCACGCCCTCCGGGCTCGCCACGCTCCCCGGGCTCGCCACGCCCGCCGGGATCTCCACGGCCTCCGCGCTCTCCGCGCCCCTCGGGCGCTCTGCGGCCTCCACGGCCCCCGGGCTCTCCACGCTCCTCGGGCTCGCCACGGCCCCCGGGTCCTCCACGCTCCCCGGGCCCTCCACGCCCCCCGCGCTTTCCGCGCCATCCGCGTCCGGCGTTCCGTGCTCGTTCGTTCCCCCGGCGGGCTCGCCGTCGGCGGCCTCGGCTATCGGGGTGTCGGTGCCCCGGGCCCGGCCCTTGCGCTGGTCCCGGTCCTGGTCCTGGTCAGAAGTGCTCATGGAGCCGGATCGTAATGGCTGCGCGGCGGCCCGGTTCGCGGACCGGGTGTTCCGCCACCGCTCCCGACCGTAGGAGGTCCCCGCTACCCCAGCAGCCGGGGCGCTTCGGCCGCCGCGTCCACCATCGGTCCCGACTCCACCCGGACGGCCAACTCCCGCGCCCAGCCGACCAGTCCGCCGACCGCGATGCCGTGCGGCCGGGCCGCCGCGTACGGGGTGAGGGCGCCCGCGCCCCGGCGCAGCAGCCGTGCCCCGCCCGCCGTGTTGCCGCGCGCGGAGTGGGTCAGCCCCACCGCCACCTGCGCGAGCCCCCGCCACAGCTCGCGCTCGCTCTGCGGTCCCGACTTCCAGGCGTCCTCGAACACCTCGTGGGCGTGGAACGGCATCCCCGCGTCCAGCAGACGCTGCGCCTCCCGCAGCGTCTCGGGCGGTGTGCGGAGGACGCCCTCCGGCTGCCGCTCGACCCCGGGCGTCCCGTACGGCAGCGGGCGCCCCAGGCCGTCCCGGGGGCGCGCGTTGCGCGCCCGGCCCTCGGTGTCACGGTCCCTGCGCGTCTCGTTCACTACTCGATTGTGCCTCGTACCTGCAAGGAATGGGCCGAACCCTGTCGGTGAGCACCCGCGCACGGCTAGGCTCGGCCGACGTCACTGCATGCCATTTGGGGAAGGGTGGGCATGAAGCCGTCCCGGCCGTTGTACGAGCGTGAACCGGAACTCGCCGCTGCCGCAAAGGCGGTGGACGATCTGTGCGGAGCGCAGGCCGTCGGCGGGCTCCTGGTCTTCAGCGGGGAGGCGGGGCTCGGCAAGACCGCCCTGCTCGCCGAGATCCGGGCGATGGCCGCCGACCGCTGCACCATCTGGTCCGCCCGTGGCGGCGAGACCGTGACCTCCGTACCGTTCCACGTCGTACGGCAGTTGCTGCAGCCCGCCCTCGACCGGTTCCCGCCCGACGAGACCCGGGCTCTGTTCGGCGACTGGTACGACACCACCGCGCCCGCGCTCGGACTGGCCGAGCCCAGCGGCCCGCAGCCCGACCCGCAGGGTGTCCGGGACGGCCTCGACTACGTCGTCGCCCGGCTCGCCTCCCGCCTCAGCCACCGGCCGTTACTGCTTCTGGTGGACGACGCCCACTGGGCGGACGGCGAATCCCTGTCCTGGCTGGCCTCGTTCACCGCCCGCCTCGGTGAACTGCCGCTCCTCGTCGTCCAGGCGTACCGGCCGCAGGAGATGGCCGAGCGCAACGCGAGCTATGTCGCCGACCGCGAGGCCGAACGCGGCTCGGACGGCGACAGCACGGTCACCCGGGTCGCCCTGCGGGCGCTGACCCCGGACGCCACCGCCGAACTGGCCCGCGCGGCCCTGGGCGAGCACGCCGACGACCCGTTCTGCCGCGAGGTGTGGGCCGTCACCGGGGGCAACCCGTACGAGGCCGTCGAGCTGGTCGCCAAGGTCCAGGACCAGGAGCTGGCCCCGGTCGAGGAATCGGCCGGGCAGCTGCGGGAGCTGGGCGCCTCCGCCCGGGGCAGCGGGCTCGTCGCCCGGCTGGAGCGGCTCGGCACCAACGCCAACCGGTTCGCCTGGGCCGCCGCCGTGCTCGGCACCGACATCTCCCAGGAGCTGGCCGCCACCCTCGCCGGGATGAGCTCGGCGGAGGCCGCCGACTGCACGGCCCGGCTGCGCGACGCCCGTATCGTCAGCGGCTTCGACCCGCTGGAGTTCGTCCACCCGCTGATCGCCACCGCCGTCTACCGCTCCATCCCGCCCGCCACCCGCACCGCGATGCACGGCCGCGCCGCCTGGGCCATCACCCGGGCCGGTCTCGGTGCCGCGGCCGCCTCCCGGCACCTGCTGGAGGTCCACCCGGACGACGACCAGGAGCTGGTCGCCCAGCTCCGCGAGGCCGCGGGCCAGCACCTCGCCGTCGGCGCCCCCGAAGCGGCCCGGCGCTGCCTGGAGCGGGCCCTGGAGGAGCCGCCGCGCCCGAAGGACCGGGCCGTCCTGCTGTACGAGCTCGGCTGCGCCACCCTGCTCAGCTCGCCGCCCACCACCGTGCAGCACCTGCGGGCGGCCCTGGACATGCCGGGGCTCGACGACGGCCTGCGGGTCGACGCCACGTTCCGGCTCGCCGCCGCGCTCGCCCACAACAACCAGCTCAAGGACGCGGCGCTCTCCCTGGCCGCCGAGGCGGCCCGTACGGCACCGGGACCCGGCCTCATGCGGTTGCAGGCGGCGCACTTCATGTGGGAGGGCATGCAGGTCACCGAGGACGACGGCCCGGCCCGCTCCCGGCGCCTCACCCGCAACGCCGACCACCTCAAGGGCCGCGACAACGCGGAGCGGGCCCTGCTCACCCTGCGGGCCTTCGACGCCATGCTGCGCGGCGAGAACGCCCAGGTCATCGTCGACCTGTGCGAGCGCGCCCTGATCGACGGCAGCCCCGCACGCGGCCTCGGCTGGACCGACTCCGAGTGGGGCTTCGAGCTGCCCACCATGGTCGGCATCACCTACGCCTTCACCGACCAGCTGGACCGGGCCGAGAGCCTCTTCGGCGAAGCCGTGCGCGCCTTCGAGATCTCCGGCTGGAGCGGGGCCCACCTGGCGTTCGCCCACACCCTGCTCGGCATGGTCCACCGCCGTCGCGGCCGTCTCGCGGAGGCCGAGGGCTTCCTGCGCGAAGGGCTCCGCCTCGCCGACCGTGTCGGTTCCGGCCTGCCCGTCCACTGGGACGCGGCCTGCCTGCTCATCGACACCCTGCTGGCCCGGGGCCGCATCGCCGAGGCCCGCGTCATCGCCGACCGTTACGCCTTCGGCCCGCCCTACCCCAGCGCCATGGTCCTGCCGGACGGCCCCTGCATCCGGGGCCGCCTGCTGCTCGCCGAAGGCCGTAAGGAGGAGGCGATCGCCGAACTCGAAGCGGCGGGCGCCGGCCTGGAGGCACGCGAACGGTTCAACGGCATCTGGGCACCCTGGGCCGGAGACCTCGCCCGGGCACTGGCCGACGACGACCCGGGCCGCGCGGCACATCTCGCGGCCCGCGCCCGGGTGCACGCCGAACGGTTCGGCACGGACACCGCGATCGGCGAAGCCCTGCGCTGTGTCTCCCTCTTCGCCCCGCCCGAGGAGGCGGAGCAACTGCTCGCCGACGCGGTGCGCCACCTGGAGAGGTCGTCCTCCGCCTACGAGCACGCGCTCGCCCGCGTCGACTACGGGATCGCCACCGGCTCGCACCGGGAGCTCGCCCGGGCCCAGAAGCAGGCCATGGCCTGCGGAGCCGAGGGCCTGGCAGCCCGCGCCCAGCAGGCACGGACGTCGATCCGGTCCTCGGAGTGAGGTAATGTTTGTCCTGCGACGCCGCCCCGGGCAACCGGGCGGAAGAGCATCGGGACGTGGCGCAGCTTGGTAGCGCACTTGACTGGGGGTCAAGGGGTCGCAGGTTCAAATCCTGTCGTCCCGACTGGAGACAGTCGCAGATCAGGGCCGGTTTCGGAGCAATCCGAAACCGGCCCTTGATCATTTCCGGGGACCGGTTGGGGACCAGATGAGGTCCGGCGCTTTTGACCGAGGCCGGCGGGTCATGACGATCGGATCGTGTGGGCCCGCAGGATCGTTCGGGAGCAGATGGATGCCGCCGGCGTTGTCGGAGACGCCGACGGCGGTGACCAATGCCGCGAGTCCGTCATCCCGCAGTGGGACACCGGTACACCGTCGACCGGAGCGGGATGTCTTTCGGCAGCCGACGCCAGGCGCACCCGGTGCCGTACTCCACAGATGATCGCGTCCACGATCCGCCCACGCGCGGCGGCGCCGTTGCCTCTCGCGGTCCGCTGGAACGGCGACGCCGCACCGGCCTATCGGGCCAGCGCCCTGGTGTGGATCTCCGTGACGACCTTGCGGGCGGAGGTGAACGCTCCGTGCTGCCAGGCGATGGTGTTGCTGAGCCAGTCACCGGCGAAATAGACGTTCCCGGTCGGCCGGTTCAGGGTCTGGTACTCGGTCCCCGTCTGTGAGGACCATCCTGCCCAGCCGCCCTCGATGAACGGGGTGCGATGCCACGCCACACTGAAGGAGGAGGCCAGCTCGGTGCGGTACTTCTTGCCATGAATCTTCACCCCCTGGCTGACCGCCCTGCGCTCACGGTCGGCGTGTGACAGCCTGCCGTAGGCGGCAGCGGGTTCCAGGGCGTTGTAGTAGCCGATGATGACACCGCGGTTGCCGTGATAGCCGTACGACGGGTACCAGATGGTGCACAGGTCGTTGTCGGTCGGTGTGACGCCGCCGTAGATGCGCTCATCCGTCTCCCACCACCGGCTCCGGTACTCCAGGCCGATCTTGCCGGCCTCCCATGGCTGGGGTGACAGGAGCGCGGCCGTGACGTCCGGGCCGAGGTTGTGCCGGACGCGGGCCATCACCATCGGCGGGATGGCCGCGACCACGAAATCGGCGTGCTCCGTGACGGACCTCCCCTGTGCGTTCACCCAGGTGACCGAGGCGCCGTCCGAGCGGTTGGTCACGGCGGTCGCACGGGCTCCGTACTCGATGCGGCCCCTGCCGATCGCTTTGGCCAGCGCCTTGGGAATGGCATCCATGCCGCCCACCGGCTGGAACATCATCGTGGCCTGCTGGTAGTCGAACTCGAAGGAGAAGCGGAGTCCCAGTCCGCTCGCGATGACATCGGAGAGGGAGGGAGGCGGGGCGAGAACCGTACCGGCCTCCAAAGCGGCTCCGGGCTCGACCGAGTAGCCGCGCCGGCTGCTGCCGGTATACGCCCAGTTGTCGTCCCGGCCCTTGATATCACCGAAGTCCTTGAGGAATTCGAGCAGCCGCTCCTTGTCGGTCGCGGTCAGCGTCTGGTCCAGCGCGCCCTGGTCGGTGGCCTTGGCGAGAAGTTCGGACACATAGCCGTACACGTCGGCCTTCGCGGTCCGCCAGCGTACCGGCTTCCCGGCGAGTGCCGCGCTGTTCTCGTGGTAGATGTACGCGTTGGCGTTCTGATTCGCGAACGCCTCCAGCGGGACGCCCAGTTCACGGCAGTACTCCAGCGTCACGTGCGACTGAGGTATTCGGGCCGGTCCGGCTTCCATGTAGTGGCCGGGAGCGAAATTCGCCGTCTGGGTGTGGCCGTCGAGGTCGGTCTCCGTCGTTCCGCCGCGGACCGTCCAGTTACGGCCGCCCGGACGGTTCTTCGCTTCCAGGACGCGGCAGTTGTATCCGGCCTTGCCCAGTTCGTACGCCGCGGCGAGGCCGGCGATGCCGGCACCGAGGATGATGACCTTCCTGCCGTTCCGCATACCGACCGAGGTGAAGTCGCCCTGCCTCGGCGAACGGAATTCACTCGCGTGTGCCTGAGGAGCCGGTGCGAATCCGAGTGCCCCCATGGCCGAATACAGCACACCGGCGCCCCCCGATATCCCCACCGATCTCAGGAAATCGCGTCGAGAAGTTTGTGCCACCATTTTCTCCATTCCCCCAGGGCCCGGAATACCTCGTCCGGTGCTGCTTCTCGGTGACGTTCTGGCCGTGTGGGGGGAGGCGTGACAGTGGCCGTGCACCCGGAGAGGCTCCGTGGGCTTTGTGTCGTGAACGTGTTTACCGTGCTCATCGCCCCGGACAGGGCCGCGGCATGTGCCGAGGCCGTGCCGGCCGGGCGATGGTGTGACGAGCGCACCGATCCGTCATGAGGACACACAACGGATGGTCCGGCCGTCGTATCGCGTCGCGAGGCGACGCGACGCCTGAGGGTACGGTCCGGCGCCGGAGGGCGGTGGGCGCAGTTCATGCGCCTTCACCCCGGCCTCCCGCCCGCGCGGCCCGTCTCCGCTGCGGGCGGCGCGCCGGCCGTACCTGTACGCCTCCCCGGCCTGGATCCGGCCGCGGGAGAACGGTCTCAGCGGCTGACCGCCGCGATCGTGCGGTAGTACGGGGCCCAGGGCCGTATGCGCTCGATGGCCGCCGCGGCCGAGAGGACGTCGGCGTCCGCGAAGCGCCGGCCTGCGATCTGCAGGCCGACGGGCAGACCGTCGTCCGTGAGCCCCGCCGGCACCGAGATGGCCGGATGTCCCGTGAAGTTGAACACCTGGGTCAGACACCAGCCCAGGATGGGATCCACGTCCTCGCCGTCGACGTTGTCCGGGCCGACGGTCCATCCGTCGTCCGCGTTGTTGCAGCCGGCGATGGCCAGTGTGGGACTGATGACGAGGTCGTAGCGGTCGAAGAGGTCGGCGAAGGCGTCGTAGATCACCGTTCGTACGACCTGGTCACGGCGTCCGTCCATCAGAGTGCGTCCGTCGGTGCGCTCGATCATCGCGCGCAGGGCCCACGGGAAGTCCTCCCACGGTTTGTCGCGCAGGTCGACGCCCTCGGCGGCGAACGCCTCGACGACGGTCGAGGCGATGGCGCCCGCGTTGCGCACCCACAGGTCGGTGGCCTCACGGTGCGAGACCGGGAGCACGAACCGCGGCCTGTCCACGTGAACGCCGGCCTCCGCCAGGGCCGCCACCGCGTCGTCGACCACCGCGCGCACACCGGCCTCGACCGGGAACCCGCCCAGGGTGGGCAGGTAGGCCACGCGCAGAGCACCCGGATCGCTGCGCGTGGCCGCCAGGAAGTCCGTGCCGTCGTGGGGGACGCTGGTCGGGTCGCGAGGGTCGTCGCCGACCATGCACGACAGCAGCAGTGCACAGTCCTCGACCGAACGTGCCAAGGGGCCGTTGCTCATGTACGGGGTCTGGCACAGGAACGCGTCAGGACGCACCGCGTCCGCGACCCGGCCGAAGCTCGGCTTGAACCCGACCACGCCGCACAGAGCGGCCGGGATCCGCACCGACCCGCCACCGTCCGAGCCCTGCGACAGCGCACACAGCCCATCGGCCAGCGCGGCGGCGGAACCGCCCGACGAACCACCGGAGTTCATTCCCAGGGCGAACGGCGTACTGGTCGGCCCGAACAGCTTGTTGTCGCAGAGCCCCTTGTGCCCGAACTCGGGCGTGTTGGTCTTCCCCAGCACGATCGCCCCGACGTCCTCGAGCGCGGCGACATGCCGGGCGGTCTGCTCCGGCACGTAATCCCGGAAGGCCGTGACCCCGAACGTGTTGGGCATACCGGCCTTGTAGTCGAACAGATCCTTGATGGCGATCGGCACCCCGTGCAGGGGGCCGGCGAGGCGCCCGCGCATGAGCTGCCGCTCCGATTCGGCCGCTGCCGCGAGCGCCTGGTCTGCCGCCACGTGAACGTAGGCGTTGAGCGCGGGATTGCGCTGCTCGATACGGGAGAGGAACGCCGCGGTCAATTCGCGTGGCGAGATGTCACGTCGGCGGATCCGGCTCGCGAGTTCGGTCGCCGGGGTCAGACATAACTCGGTGATCTCGGACAAGGAAGCCCGCGGCTTGTTTTCGGTGCTGCTCATGACCCAACTGTGGTGGCTCGATGCGTGCGATGCCATGTGCAGGGTGCGCAAGCCTCGACGTAAAGCTGCGCACCCTGAGAAGCTTCATCTGTGACTGATGAGGCCGAATTGCTGTGTGTTGCCAGGGATCAACTCCTTGTGTCCAGAGATGAGTTGGCGGAGAGGGTCATCGACGGGATCAGGCGATTGGGCGTCGGCCGGGAACTGATCGACGAGCCAGGGCTCGCGGACACGGTGGTGGCCGAGACCCGTGCGGTGATCCACCAGTTGATCAACGCGCTGACCGACGACGCGGAGCCGCTGCGCCCCCCGGAGACACGCCACATAGCCCGGCTGGCGGCGCGCAACGGCACACCGGAGCGCGAGGTGCTGGACGCCTATCGCGTGGGCCATCGCTTCCTGGAGGAGGCGCTGATCGACGCGGTACCGGACTCCGCGGACACGTACGCGGCCCTTGGCGCGGTGCGGCTCGGTACCAGGCGCCTGTTCGCCGAGATCGAGCACCTCTGCGAGCTGGTGGTCGTCGAGTACCGGGAGGAGTCGGAGGCGATCATGCGCGCCCGGGGCCCGCGTCAGCTCCGCGCGGTCCGGGCGGTGCTGAGCGGGGAGCGTCCCGCGAGTCTGGATTTCTACAACGTGCGCGGCGACCATGTCGCGCTGGCCGCGTCGGGTCCGGAGTCCGAGCGGGTCGTACGGGCGCTGGTGCGCTCGGTCAAGGCACCGCACTGCGTGGTCCGGCCGGATGAGGAGCTCAGCTGGATATGGATCGCCGTCCCCCAGGCGGACGTGGTCATCGCCGCGGCGGAGGCAGCCGCCGAGAGCGGTTGCTGGGTCGGCGTGGGAGAGCCGGCCCGGGGGCCCAAGGGCTTCTGCGATTCACACGCGGAGGCACGCATGGCCCTCCGGGTCGCCGCGTACCAGAAGCGGCCCGTGCTGCGGTTCTCCGCCTCGGCACCCGAGGCCATAGCGCTGGCCGACATCGAGGCGTCGCAGACCCTGATCCGGCGGCAGCTCGGAGATCTGTCACAGCCGACCCGCCAGGCGGCGACCGCCCGCAAGACGCTCAGCATCTACCTCGGCTGCGGGTCGAACGCCAGGGAGACCGCGCGGCGTCTGCACGTCAGCAGCCGGGCCGTCGCCTACCGGCTCCAGCACGCCGGTGACCTCCTTCCGCCGGGCACGGACGCGGGATCGCTGGAGACCGCCCTCGCGCTGCGCTTGCTGGAGACCCTGGGAACCGCTGACCCGGACGGCCGGGATCAGCGGCCCTGAGACCGGCGGACCGTTGCCGGTCCTCCCCGGGGACGCGGAGGCCGGGACGCGACGGGGCGCCGTTGCGGCGCCGCCCGTGCGCGACTCCGGCGGGCAGGTTGGAGATCCAGTACGTGACCGGCTCGTTCCCTCCCTCGGGCCACTGGGCGATCAGCCACCGCAGTGCGATGACACCGTCCGGGGCGGGTTTCGGGCGGCGGCAGGCGAGGCGGACCTGCAGGAACACGGAGAGGGCGGACATGGCGGCTTTCGATCCCCTGTGCCAGGTGACCGCGAGTGCCTTGTCGCGGCCTGCGGTCAGGGCGTGTTCGCGCAGGCTGACCGGGCGGGGGCGGTAGCGGGGCGGCGGACGCGGCCAAGCCCGCCGTAAGACGGCCGACCAGGCACGGCCGACTTGGTCTGGGCGGTCATCTCGCCCTTGACCTGCGGTGCGTAGGCCGGCCACAGCCAGTTCGCCGAGCATGTCCAGCGCGAGCTGCCACTTCGGGTGGTGATGCTCACCTTCGGGGATCCGGCAGCGGGCCCGCCGACCGGCGGCTTCCGGCTGGTCCCAGCCGCCGGGCAGGAGCAGCCGCCAGGACAGAGGGCAGGACGCGCTGTCGGACGCCGCGTGGACACCTGACCCCTAACCGTGTCCACTTACCCGGAGACGTGACAAGACCCTACGGGCGCACCGTCGGCCTGCTGATGGTCAGGGGCAGCAGTCGAAGCGCGAGCCCGAGTTCGAGGGAGGAGATCCGGGTGTCCGGCGGCAGGAGTGCACGTGCCGCCTGGAGCCTGTTGGCGACCGTTCGCTCCGTGAGCCCGAGTTTGAAGGCCGCGGACCGGGCGTTCTGTCCGGACGCGAGGTAGACCTCAAGCGTCTTCCGGAGCGACTTGTGCCGGGCGCTTCCGCCCACCAGCTGGCCGAGGCGGCGGTGGACCAGGGCGCGGGTGGCATCGACATCCGCGAGGCCGATGGCCTCCGGTTCGATGTCGGCGAAACGCGCGCTCCTGCGTCCCGTCCAGTCGCACACCCGGAAGGCGGACTGGGCCTCCCGGTGGGACCGCCGGAACCCCGCGACATCCTTGCCCGGCTCCCCGGCACCCAGACAGCCGCGCTGCGTCCGTTCCGTCACGGCCTCATGGACGTCCGTCGGGCCGACGGAACCGCTGAACCACGCCCATACGATGTTGCGGTCGGTGAACATGGAGATCGCGTTGTTCTTGCACTGGTGCGCGAAGGCCGCCAGACTCGTCGCCGTCGGGCCCTGGGCCACGACGGCGACATGTTCCGCGCTCAGGTCGTAGGAGGGCAGTTCGGGTGCGGGCTCCGCCTCGTCGAGAACCGACCGTACCGCTTGCAGCCGCAGCGCGTTCTCGTCGCTTCCGATCATCTCCATCTCGTCCATGTACTCAGTGGTCACGAGGCCGATGAGAGATTCCGTTTGGCGCAGTAACTGAAGACAACAGAACTGCAGGACGCTCAATGCGCAGGAGGGGCCTATTCCCGATTCCCGTGCTGCCTGGAAGAAGCAGTCCTGGACCACGCCGTGCGCTATCCGGTAACTCGATATGACATCCTCCAGCGGCGTACCGTGCAACGCCGCGAGACGGGCGAGATGCCGGGCCCCGTGCGACTGTATGGGGACTCTCTGCCGGTTCCCGAGCCCTCGCAGGAACTGTGCGACGAGCATCTCGGTCTCCTGCCGGACCACCCTCGTCAGCGCTGGATCGGTCGCGAGCGGACTCGTGGGTATTCCGTCGCGCCAGATCGCTGTGAGTGTTTTTTCGACGAGGACGGACTGATGGTCCAGAAGCCATTCCGTGAAGATGCGGATACTGCTGTCGGATGCCGTCATATCGATCGCGTCCCTCGGTGCTCAGAGTAACCAGGCCTGTGTCGCGGAGGTGTCCGCCGGCTGCGGGCGGACGGGGGCGGGGCTGAAGGGGTGGCGAGGCGCCGGGGGGCGAGCGCGGCCGTGCGGGACGGCTCGCCGGGCAGGGAGTCCGGGCGAGTCCGGATGCGGACGTCCGGTGGGCATCAGCCCGTGGGGCGGGGGGAACCGCTTGTGAGGCTCTTCCCCGGGCGGGGTGCGAGACGGCGGGCCTAGGGGGTGTCGGACAATCCCGCGTGGGCGGGATTGTCC
>NZ_JBHYVE010000038.1:0-61836 GCF_042750035.1 Streptomyces sp. NPDC059452 | reverse complement strand
CCCCACCCTTCTGGGGCCCCCGCCCCCACCCCGCGCCCCCCACGGGTGGTTGCCCCCCACCCCCACCCCGGGCGCCGGCCCCCCGGGGCCCCGGGCCCCCCGGCAGCCGGTTACGGAGCGGGGTGCGTCAGTCGGTGAGGTTCACCGAGCGGGCCGAGGAGGCGCCGATCTCGTCGGCGATCTCGGTCAGCACCGTCTGCGGGACGGTCTCGTCGACGGTGAGGACGACCAGCGCCTCGCCGCCCTCGGCCGCCCGCGAGACCTGCATGCCCGCGATGTTCAGCCCGGCCTCGCCGAGGATCTTGCCGACCGCGCCGACCACACCGGGCCGGTCCTGGTAGCGCAGGACGACCATGTGGTCGGCGAGCGCCAGGTCCACGTCGTGCTCGCCGATGGCCACGATCTTCTGGAGGTTCTTCGGGCCCGCCAGCGTGCCGGAGACCGCGACCTCCTCGCCGCTGGAGAGCGTGCCGCGCACGGTGACCACGTTGCGGTGGTCGGGCGACTCCGAGCTGGTGGTGAGGCGGACCTCGACCCCGCGCTCCTGGGCGAAGAGCGGGGCGTTGACGTAGGAGACGGTCTCGTCGACAACGTCCTCGAAGACCCCCTTGAGCGCCGAGAGCTCCAGCACCTTGACGTCGTGCTGGGTGATCTCGCCGTACACCTCGACGTCGAGCCGGGCCGCGACCTCGCCCGCGAGCGCGGTGAAGATCCGGCCGAGCTTCTCGGCGAGCGGCAGGCCGGGGCGTACGTCCTCGGCGATGACCCCGCCCTGGACGTTGACCGCGTCCGGGACCAGCTCACCGGCGAGCGCGAGGCGGACCGACTTGGCGACCGCGATGCCCGCCTTCTCCTGGGCCTCGTCGGTGGAGGCGCCGAGGTGCGGGGTGCAGACGACCTGGTCGAACTGGAAGAGCGGGGAGTCCGTGCAGGGCTCCTTCGCGTACACGTCCAGACCGGCTCCGGCGACGCGGCCCTCCTTGAGTGCGGAGTACAGCGCCTCCTCGTCCACGATGCCGCCGCGCGCGGCGTTGACGATGCGGACCGAGGGCTTCACCTTGTGCAGCGCCTCGTCCCCGATGAGACCGAGGGTCTCGGGGGTCTTCGGCAGGTGCACGGTGATGAAGTCGGCGACCTCAAGGAGCTCGTCCAGGCTGAGGAGCTTGACGCCCATCTGCGCGGCGCGGGCGGGCTGGACGTAGGGGTCGTACGCGACGATCTTCATACCGAAGGCCGACATGCGCTGGGCCACCAGGACGCCGATGCGGCCGAGGCCGACGACGCCGAGGACCTTCTCGCTGAGCTCGACCCCGGTGTACTTGGAGCGCTTCCACTCGCCGTTCTTCAGGGCGGTGTTGGCCTGCGGGATGTTGCGCGCCGTGGCGACCAGCAGACCGCAGGCCAGCTCGGCGGCGGTCACGATGTTGGAGGTCGGGGCGTTGACGACCATCACGCCGGCCTTGGTGGCCGAGGAGACGTCGACGTTGTCCAGACCGACACCGGCCCGGGCGACGACCCGGAGCTTCTTGGCGGCGGCGATGGCCTCGGCGTCGACCTTCGTGGCGGAACGCACCAGGATGGCGTCGACGTCGACGATCGCGGGGAGCAGCTCGGCGCGGTCCGCGCCGTTGCAGTGCCGGATCTCGAAATCCGGACCCAGAGCGTCGACCGTGGCGGGCGACAGCTCTTCAGCGATGAGTACGACAGGCTTCGAGCTCACGTGAGTCCTCACAAGTCCAGTGCGGACGGCCGTCCCGACGGCCGCAGGCGGTGGAGGGGCTAGCCGCGTGGTAGACGCACGACACTGTGGGCCCTGACGCGTTGTATGTGTTGAGAAGTGTAGTCATGCGGAGGGCCTTCTACTGCGCCCCGGTGGAAGGATCACCCGCACGAGGGTGGACGAGGTGTACACCCGTACGGAAGGCCACGTTCCGGTGATCCTCCGGTGATGTGGGGCGGGGCGGGCCCTGCCGGACCCGCCCCGCTCCCCCGAGGACCTACGCCTCTTCGTCGTTCACCCAGCTCATGAGCTTGCGCAGCTCACGGCCGGTGGTCTCCAGCAGGTGGTCGCCGTCGGCCTTCTTGTACTCGTTGTACTTGGGCAGACCGTTGTGGTACTCGGCCATCCAGTTCTTGGCGAAGGTGCCGTCCTGGATCTCTGCGAGGACCTTCTTCATCTCGGCCTTGGTGGCGTCGGTGATGATCCGCGGGCCGGTGACGTAGTCGCCCCACTCGGCGGTCTCCGAGATGGACCAGCGCATCTTCTCCAGGCCGCCCTCGTACATGAGGTCCACGATGAGCTTCAGCTCGTGCAGGCACTCGAAGTACGCGATCTCGGGCTGGTAGCCCGCCTCGGTCAGCGTCTCGAAACCGGCCTTGACCAGGGCGGCGGTGCCACCGCAGAGGACGGCCTGCTCGCCGAAGAGGTCGGTCTCGGTCTCCTCGGTGAAGGTCGTCTTGATGACGCCGGCCCGCGTGCCGCCGATGCCCTTGGCGTACGACAGGGCCAGCTCCAGGCCCTTGCCCGAGGCGTCCTGCTCGACGGCCACGATGCACGGAACGCCGCGGCCCTCCTCGTACTGGCGGCGGACCAGGTGGCCGGGGCCCTTGGGGGCGACCATGCACACGTCGACGTTGGCCGGGGGCTTGATGAAGCCGAAGCGGATGTTCAGGCCGTGGCCGAAGAACAGCGCGTCGCCGTCCTTGAGGTTGTCCTTGACGGACTCCTCGTAGACCTGGGCCTGGATCGGGTCCGGGACGAGGATCATGATGACGTCGGCCTCGGCGGCGGCCTCGGCCGGGGTCACCACGCGCAGGCCCTGCTCCTCGGCCTTGGCCTTGGACTTCGAGCCCTCGTGCAGACCGACGCGGACGTCGACGCCGGAGTCGCGGAGCGACAGCGCGTGGGCGTGGCCCTGGCTGCCGTAACCGAGAACCGCGACCTTGCGGCCCTGGATGATGGACAGGTCGGCATCGTCGTCGTAGAACAGCTCGGCCACTGGGTCTTCTCCTTGGTGTGCAGGTGTTGCGTCCCACCGTACGGCGGGGGCGTCGGGATACGTGATCGGGTCTCGCCATACGAGCGGCGCGCGGCGGCGCCGGTCCCGTCGCGGGTCAGGCGGAACGGTCGAGGGCGCGCAGGGACCGGTCGGTGATCGAGCGCGAGCCCCGCCCTATGGCGATGGTGCCGGACTGGACGAGCTCCTTGATGCCGTACTGCTCCAGCATCTTGAGCATCGCCTCCAGCTTGTCGGCCCCTCCGGTCGCCTCGATCGTGACGGCCTCCGGGGAGACGTCGACGGTCTTGGCGCGGAACAGCTGGACGATCTCGACGATCTGGGAGCGGGTCTCGCTGTCGGCGCGGACCTTCACCAGGACGAGCTCCCGCTGGATCGCAGCGGCGGGCTCGAGTTCGACGATCTTCAGGACGTTGACCAGCTTGTTGAGCTGCTTGGTCACCTGCTCCAGGGGCAGGTCCTCGACATTCACGACGATGGTGATGCGGGAGATGTCGGGGTGTTCGGTGGTGCCGACGGCGAGCGAGTCGATGTTGAAGCCGCGTCGGGAGAACAGGGCGGTGATCCGGGCGAGGACACCGGGCTTGTTCTCGACCAGGACGGAGAGCGTGTGCTTTTCGGACATGGGAGTCGGTCTCTCTCTGTCTCTCAGTCGTCTTCGTTGTCGCCGAAGTCGGGGCGGACGCCGCGTGCGGCCTGGACCTCGTCGTTGGAGGTGCCGGCGGCGACCATCGGCCAGACCATGGCGTCCTCGTGGACGATGAAGTCGATCACGACGGGGCGGTCGTTGATGGAGTTGGCCTCTTCGATGACCTTGTCCAGGTCGGCCGGGTCCTCGCAGCGGATGGCGTGGCAGCCCATGGCCTCGGACAGCTTGACGAAGTCCGGGACGCGGGTGCCCTTGGCCGGGGCGCCGTCCGTGTCCGTGCCGGAGTGCAGCACGGTGTTGGAGTAGCGCTGGTTGTAGAAGAGGGTCTGCCACTGGCGGACCATCCCGAGGGCGCCGTTGTTGATGATGGCGACCTTGATCGGGATGTTGTTGAGCGCGCAGGTGGTCAGTTCCTGGTTGGTCATCTGGAAGCAGCCGTCACCGTCGATGGCCCAGACCGTGCGGTCGGGCATCCCGGCCTTGGCGCCCATCGCGGCCGGGACCGCGTACCCCATCGTCCCGGCGCCGCCGCTGTTGAGCCAGGTGGCGGGCTGCTCGTAGTCGATGAAGTGGGAGGCCCACATCTGGTGCTGGCCGACGCCCGCCGCGAAGATCGTGCCCTCGGGGGCGAGCTTGCCGATGCGCTGGATGACCTGCTGCGGGGAGAGGCTGCCGTCCTCGGGCAGGTCGTAGCCGAGCGGGTAGGTGTCGCGCCA
This sequence comes from Streptomyces sp. NPDC059452, assembly GCF_042750035.1. Classification (NCBI taxonomy): domain Bacteria; kingdom Bacillati; phylum Actinomycetota; class Actinomycetes; order Kitasatosporales; family Streptomycetaceae; genus Streptomyces; species Streptomyces sp. NPDC059452. The sequence continues at coordinate 57,454 of NZ_JBHYVE010000038.1, read as the reverse complement.
GCGGTTGAGGTCCTTCCACCATGCGGCGTAGTCGCCGGTGTGGCCCTCGGTGTGCTCGGCCTGGACGGCCTGGACCAGGTCGGCCAGGACCTCGCGGGCGTCGCCCACGATCGGCACGTCGGCGGTGCGGTTCTTGCCGATCTCGGCCGGGTCGATATCGGCGTGGACGATCTTGGCGTACGGGGCGAAGCTGTCCAGCTTGCCGGTGACGCGGTCGTCGAAGCGGGCTCCGAGGGCGACGATCAGGTCGGCCTTCTGGAGCGCGGTGACGGCGGTGACCGCACCGTGCATGCCGGGCATTCCCACGTGCAGCGGGTGGCTGTCGGGGAAGGCGCCGAGCGCCATCAGGGTGGTGGTGACGGGCGCTCCGGTCAGCTCCGCGAGGACCTTCAGCTCGGCGGTGGCCCCGGCCTTGATGACGCCGCCGCCGACGTAGAGCACGGGGCGCTTGGACTGGGTGATCAGCTTGGCGGCCTCGCGGATCTGCTTGGCGTGCGGCTTGGTGACGGGCCGGTAGCCGGGCAGGTCCTGGGTGGGCGGCCAGCTGAAGGTGGTCTTCGCCTGGAGGGCGTCCTTGGCGATGTCGACGAGGACCGGTCCGGGGCGGCCGGTGGAGGCGATGTGGAAGGCCTCGGCGATGGTGTGCGGGATGTCCTCGGCCTTGGTGACCAGGAAGTTGTGCTTGGTGATCGGCATCGTGATGCCGCAGATGTCGGCTTCCTGGAAGGCATCGGTGCCGATCGCCTTGGAGGCGACCTGGCCGGTGATCGCGACGAGCGGCACGGAGTCCATGTGCGCGTCGGCGATCGGGGTGACCAGGTTGGTGGCACCGGGTCCCGAGGTGGCCATACAGACGCCGACCTTGCCGGTGGCCTGCGCGTACCCGGTGGCGGCGTGGCCGGCGCCCTGCTCGTGGCGGACCAGGACGTGACGGACCCGGGTGGAGTCCATCATCGGGTCGTAGGCGGGGAGGATCGCGCCGCCGGGAATGCCGAATACCGTGTCGGCGCCGACTTCCTCAAGAGAACGGATGAGGGACTGCGCGCCCGTGACGTGTTCGACGGTGACGGACGGCTGTCCGCCGTTTCGGGCGCGCGGCTGCGGGTGGTGGGCCCCGGTGGCCTGCTCGGTCATCGGCATTCTCTTCTCGAAGCTGAGGGTGTTCGCGGGTGGTTTTTCGCGGGTGTTTTGCAGCGTTTTGAGAGGTTCAGTGCAACAAAAAACCCCTCGTGCCGTGAGGCAAGCGAGGGGAGCGCGCCGGGTGCGGTCGCAGAGTGTCGTGGAGTGACTCTGCTTCAGCCGACGCGCTTTCCAAGTACGAGAATTCGGGTGCGCATGGCATTGACCCTCTCTCCGGCACGCATGACGTGTCAAGTGGGTGGGACGGGCGTCTCAGCATGTGATCCGGTGAGCAGCGGGATCGAGCCTCCCGCCATCACCGTACGGGGGCCGGGAACGCCCGGAACGGGGAACTGGCCGCGGACCAGGGCGCGGCGCAGCCGGTACTCGTCGAGCGGGCCGGAGAAGGCCATCCCCTGGCCGTGGGTGCAGCCCATGGACCGCAGCGCGAGGACCTGCTCGGGGACGTCGACCCCGTCGGCGACGGACTGGAGGCCGAGGTCGCAGGCGATCCGCAGCAGCCCGCTGGTGATCTTGTGCAGCCTGGCCGATTCGACGACCCCCTCGACCAGGTTCCGGTCGAGTTTGAGTACGTCGATGGGGAGGCGGCGCAGCGCGTTGATCGCGGCGAAACCGCTGCCGAAGCCGTCGAGCGCGATCCGGACGCCGAGGCGGCGCAGGGCCACGAGCCGCTGCTCCAGCTCGTCGAAGGAGATCCGGGGGTCGCTGTCGGCCACCTCGATCATCAGCGCCCCCGAGGGCAGCCCGTGCCGGGTCAGCAGCGCCTCGATGGAGCCGAAGGGCAGGGCCTTGTCCAGCAGCCGGGTGGCGGAGAGGCGTACGGAGACGGCGACGGGGTGTCCGGCCCTGGCCCGGTCGGCGGCCTGCTTCACGGCCTCCTCCAGGAGCCAGCGGCCCAGCTCGGCGGTGCGGTCGTCGTCGCCGGTGACCCGGAGGAATTCGGCGGGGGTGAACAGAATGCCCTGGGCGGAGCGCCAGCGGGCCTGGGCGGCGACGGCGGCGACGGAGCCGCTGGCCAGGTGGACGACGGGCTGGTGGAGCAGGGCGAACTCGCCCTCGCGCAGGGCGGTGCGCAGCCGGGTGGCGAGCTCGGAGCGGCGTACGACGTCGGCCTGCATCTGGGGGGCGTACAGCTCGACCCGGTCCTTGCCGCCGGCCTTGGCCCGGTACATCGCGAGGTCCGCGTTGCGCATGAGGTCGGTGGGGGTGATGCCGGGCTCGGCGAAGGCGACGCCGATGGAGGCGGCCACCCGGACCTCGCTGGGGCCGATCCGGTAGGGCTGGGAGAGGGTGAGGCGGAGCCGGTCGGCGATCTCGTGCACCTGGTACTCCCGGGCGCCCTGGTCGCGGGTGCCGTCGCCCATGATGAGGGCGGCGAACTCGTCACCGCCGAGCCGGGCCGCGGTGTCCCCCGCCCGGACGGACTCCTGGAGGCGGCGGGCGGCCTGGATGAGCAGTTCGTCGCCCGCCTGGTGGCCGATGGTGTCGTTGACCGCCTTGAAGCCGTCGAGGTCGATGAAGAGCACGGCGGTGCCGGAGTCCCCGGCGCGGCGGCCGGTCAGCGCCTGCCGGACCCGGGAGGTGAACAGCGCCCGGTTGGGCAGGTCGGTGAGCGGGTCGTGCTCGGCGTTGTGCTGCAACTGGGCCTGGAGCCGGACGCGTTCGGTGACGTCCCGGCTGTTGAGGAGGAGTCCGCCCTGGTGCCGGTTGACGGTGGACTCGGCGTGCAGCCAGTCGCCGGTACCGGAGCGGAAGCGGCACTCGATGCGGGTGGTGGGCTCCTCGTGGGGCGGGGCGGCGAGGAAGCGCCGCACCTCGTGGACGACCCGGCCGAGGTCGTCGGGATGGATGATCGAGGAGAGCTCGGAGCCGACGAGATCCTCCGCGTCGCGCCCGTAGACCCCGGCGGCGGCGGGGCTGACGTAGCGGAGGGTGCCGCTGGGGGCGGCGATCATGATGACGTCGCTGGAGCCCTGCACCAGGGAGCGGAAGTGGTTCTCCTTCTGGGCCAGCTCCTGGGTGAGGGAGATGTTGTCCAGCAGCATGATGCCCTGGCGGACGACCAGCGCGAGGACGACCGTGCAGCCGGTGAGGACGACGACCCGGTCCACCCGGCGGCCCTCGACCACGTTGTACAGGATGCCCAACGTGCAGACGGCGGCGGCGAGATACGGGGTCAGCGCGGCCAGCGACCCGGCGATCGGGCGGCTGGTGGTGCGCGGGGGCGCGGGACGGTCGGTGCCGGGTGCCCGGCGGCGTACGCCCCAGGGCGCGTAGGCGAGGAGCAGTGAGCCGGCGAACCAGCCGGCGTCGAGCAACTGGCCCGAGTGGTAGGTGGAGCGCAGCAGCGGCGAGGTGAAGATGGCGTCGCTCAGGACGGTCAGCGCCAGGGCGGCGATCGCGGTGTTGACGGCGGAGCGGTTGGCCCCGGAGCGGCGGAAGTGCAGCGCGAGCACCATGGAGACGAGCACGATGTCGAGCAGCGGGTAGGCCAGCGAGAGCGCGGCCGGGCCGACACTGGCCTCCTCGACGCCCGCCATGTGCGCGGTGTGCGCGAGGGCGAGGCTCCAGGCGAGGGTCAGCAGGGAGCCGCCGATCAGCCAGGCGTCCAGGGCCAGGCAGACCCAGCCGGCCCGGGTGACGGGGCGCTTGGCGAGGACGAGCAGGCCGACGATGGCGGGCGGCGCGAAGCAGAGGAAGAAGGCGTCGGCGGCCGACGGGGTGGGCACGGGGACGCCGAGCACCACCTCGTACCACCCCCAGACGGCGTTTCCGCAGGCCGCCATGAGGGAGGAGACCGAGAACAGCAGCCAGGCGGGGCGCAGCCGCCCGGGGCTCACCCGGGCGTAGAGGAAGCAGGAGACGGCGGCCACCAGCGCCGCCGCGGCGAGGCCGAAGTCCCCCATGAAGCGGGCCATTTCCGGAGAGCCCCAGCCGACGGCCGCTCCGACGGAGTATCCGGCGCAGACGAGGCCGAGCAGGATCCGGGAGCGCAGTCCCGTGGAGCCGGCGGTGGGCCGGGGCGAGAGCCAGGTCCCCAGCACGCTCACCGGAGGGCTCCCCGCCCCGGCCCGGGAAGGCCCGGCCGCCCCGGCGCCGGACGGCCGGTCCGCGCGGTGCGCCGCCGCCCGGTCCGCACCGGGGTCACGGCCGCCGGTACGAGCCCCGGCCCCGGCCGCCGCCTCGGGTGGTTTTCCGGCCATCGGAGGGCGCCGCACCCGGGCAGCGTCGATGACCGCCGCACTGCGTCCCGCCGGCTCGGATCGTCTCTCCATGGCCCGCACATCGCCCGTCGCCCCCTCGCGTTCCGATGCTCCCCCCGCGCCGCCCCTTCCACGGCGCAGCACCCCGGTGCGGACGATACACCAGATTCGTCACTCAGGGCCATAGCTTCTCTACGCTCCGTGACGAAATGCGAGGTGGGCGGCGCTAAGCGCATGCGGATCATGCCCTCATGTGACCGCCGGGACTCCTCAGCCGACGATCCCGGACTTCTCAGCCGGTGGTGCTGACGACGTTCACCACCGGCTCCCCGGCGACGAAGCGGGTGAGCTGCGAGGCGATCAGCCGCTTGGCCCGCGGTTCGAACGCCGAGGTGCTGCCGCCCACATGAGGTGTGATCAGGACATTCGGAGCATGCCAGAGAGGATGGCCGGAGGGCAGCGGTTCCGGGTCGGTGACGTCGAGCGCCGCACGCAGCCGTCCGGATTCCAGTTCGGCCAGCAGGGCCTTGGTGTCCACGACCCCGCCCCGGGCGACGTTGACGAGGAGGGCTCCGTCCGGCATCGCGGCGAGGAACTCCGCGCCCACCAGCCCCTGCGTGGAGGCGTTCAGCGGGGTGGAGAGGACGACCACGTCGGCCTCGGGCAGCAGGGCGGGCAGGTCGTCGAGCGTGTGTACGGGACCGCGCTCGGTGGTCCGGGCGGAGCGCGCGACGCGCGCCACCCGCGCGCACTCGAAGGCCGCGAGCCGGTCCTCGATGGCCGAGCCGATGGATCCGTACCCCACGATGAGCACGGACTTGTCGGCGAGCGCCGGGTAGAAGCCGGACCGCCACTCCTCGTTGTCCTGGCCGTGGACGAAGCCGGGAAGTCCGCGCAGGGAGGCCAGGATCAGGGCGAGAGCCAGCTCCGCGGTGGACGCCTCGTGCACCCCCTTGGCGTTGCAGAGGCGTACGCCGGGGTGCAGCAGGCCGAGCCCCGGCTCCACGTGGTCGATGCCGGCGGAGAGCGTCTGCACCACCTGGACGGCGCTCATGTCACCCATGGGGCGCACGGCGATCTCGGAACCCTTCATGTAGGGCACGACGTAGTACACACAGTGCGCGGGGTCGCCGGGGAACTCCGGACCGCCGTCCCAGAAGAGGTAGTTGAGGCCCTCGGGGAGCCCGTCGATCTCGTCGGCCTCGAAGGGCAGCCATACGTCGGCGGTCGTCGCGCCGGCAGTCGTCGCAGTCATGGTCAGGAGGCTATGCGACGCGTGTGCGAACGCTCCAGGACGGCTGCAGGACGGATGCAGCACGGATGCAGGACGGCTGATCGGAGACCTCGCCGGGCCAGAGGTTAGTTTGGGTGCGGTACGGCCCCGTGACTGCGGGAACGAGAGGTCCCAGGGAGGGGTACGGGGAATTGGAGCGCAGGACTATCGGGGCGGCGGGGCTCGCCGTGGGCGCGGTCGGTCTGGGCTGTATGCCGATGAGCTGGGGTTACAGCGCATCGGAGCAGCGCGGTGACCGTTCGGTGCGTACGGTGCACGCGGCGCTCGACGCGGGTGTCCGGCTGCTCGACACCGCGGACATGTACGGGCCGTTCACCAATGAGCTGCTGGTGGGGCGCGCGCTGAAGGGGCGCCGGTCCGAGGCGTTCCTCTCCACCAAGTGCGGGCTGCTGGTGGGTGATCAGCACATCGTCGCCAACGGCCGCCCCGGGTACGTACGGCGGGCCTGTGACGCCTCGCTGCGGCGGCTCCAGACCGATGTGATCGACCTCTACCAGCTGCACCGGGCCGACCCCGAGGTGCCGGTGGAGGAGACCTGGGGCGCGATGGCGGAGCTGGTGGGCGCGGGCAAGGTGCGTTCGCTGGGGCTCTGCGCGGTGGGGGCGCGTGCCCCGCGCCGGTCCGGGGCCGGGCCGCATGCGGGAACGATCCGGCAGTTGGAGCGGGTCCAGCAGGTCTTCCCGGTCAGCGCGGTGGAGGCGGAGCTGTCGGTGTGGTCGCCCGAGGCCCTGGAGGAGCTGCTGCCCTGGTGTGCGGCGCGCGGGGTGGGGGTGCTCGCCGCGATGCCGCTGGGCAGCGGCTATCTGACCGGGACGCTGAAGCCGGGGCAGGGTTTCGAGCCCGAGGACCTGCGGGCCCGGCACCCCCGGTTCACAGCCGAGATGATGGCGGCGAACCAGCCGGTGGTGGCCGGTCTGCGGCGGATCGCGGAGCGGCGCGGGGCGAGCGTGGCCCAGGTGGCGCTGGCGTGGGTGCTCCGGCAGGGGCCGCATGTGGTGGCGGTGCCGGGGACGAAGCGGGAGCGGTGGGCGGTGGAGAACGCGCGCGCCGCCGAGGTGGAGCTGGACGCGGCGGACCTGGCGGAGATCGCCGCGCTGCCCCGGGCGCGCGGGTCCTGGGACTGACCGGGGGCCCGGGGTCTCCGTGAGCCGGGCGCCCAGTGCGAGATAGCAGGACAATGGGCCGCACGGGGAACTCCGGGAGCGCGCACGAGGTAGGAACAGGTAGTGCGGAACAGGTAGTCAGCCATATCAGCCATAGTCGGGCAGCTGTCGAAAGGATCGGTTCAGTGCGCGGTGCTGTGTTCGGATCAGTTCAGTCCCCCGTGGTGCGCAGGGGGGTGGTGGCCGCGCTGGCGACGGCCTCGCTGGTCCTGTCCGCCGCGTGCTCCCCGGGCGGGGAGGAGAACCCGTCCGGTACGGGCACCACCGCCTCGCCGACCGCCTCCCCGAGCTCCGGCTCCCCCGCGCCGAGCGCGTCGTCGGACCTGCCGCCCGCCAAGGGTTCGGCGAAGGTCGTCTCGACGCTGACCGAGGGGCTGGAGTCGCCCTGGGGGCTGACCGCGCTGCCCGGCGGCGACCTGCTGGTCGCCTCACGGGACGAGGGGACGATCCACCGGATCGACGGCGAGAACGGGAAGCGGACGCTGCTCGGCTCGGTGCCGGGCGTCTCCCCCGCGGGCGAGGGCGGTCTGCTGGGGCTCGCGGTCCCCTCGACGTTCGGCGCGGACCAGTGGGTGTACGCCTACTTCACGACCGCCTCCGACAACCGGATCGTACGGATGCAGTACGACGAGAAGCGCCCGGCGGGCCAGCAGCTGGGCGCCCCGGACACCATCCTGCGCGGCATCCCCAAGGGCACCGTCCACAACGGCGGCCGGATCGCGTTCGGCCCGGACAAGATGCTGTACGCGGGCACGGGCGAGGTCGGGGACACCGGGCTCGCGCAGGACAAGGAGTCGCTGGGCGGCAAGATCCTGCGGATGACCCCGGACGGGGAGCCGGTGCACGGCAACCCGGAGGCGGACTCGGTGGTGTATTCGTACGGGCACCGCAATGTCCAGGGGCTCGCCTGGGACGACAAGAAGCGGCTGTGGGCGGCCGAGTTCGGCCAGAACACCTGGGACGAGCTGAACCTGATCGAGCCCGGCGGCAACTACGGCTGGCCCGAGGTGGAGGGCGAGGGGGGCGAGGACGGGTTCATCGACCCGGTCGCCCAGTGGAAGACCTCCGAGGCCTCGCCCAGCGGTATCGCGTTCGCCGAGGGCTCGATCTGGATGGCGGGCCTGCGCGGCGAACGGCTCTGGCGCATCCCGCTCTCCGGGGACGCGGACAAGGAACCTTTGGCGGACCCCCAGGCGTTCCTGGAGGAGGAACACGGCCGGCTGCGCACGGTGGTGAGCGCGGGCGGCGACCGGCTCTGGCTGGTCACCAGCAATACGGACGGCCGGGGGGAGCCGAAGCCGGGGGACGACAGGATCCTGCTGGTCGACGTGGGGTAGCCGGACGCCCCGGACCTCACCACCCCGCGCAGCATGCCGGAGGGAGCACGACCGTGTTCAATTTCTTCGAGGAGCTCTTCGCCCCGGGGCGCAAGCACACGGCCGACGAGCGGAAGCGGCTGGAGCTGAGCCGGATGGACGTCGCCTCCGGCGATCCGGGCCGGGGGCCGATAGACCTGACCTCCGGCAAGGTGGTCGTCCGCGCGCCGGGGGCGGAGCCGGCCGGGGACGGCGAGGGGCCGCTGGAGCGCTGATGCCGGAGCGGCTGATGGCGAGGGGCCGCTGGAGCTCTGATCCCGGAGCGGCTGTTGCCGGGGCGCCGATGAGCCGGGGTTACGGGGTCGGGTAGAGGCGGAGGCGGTGGGCCAGGGCCGCGGCCTCGCCTCGGGTGGAGACGCCGAGCTTGGCCAGGATGTTGGAGACGTGCACGCTCGCGGTCTTCGGGGCGATGAACAGCTCCTCGGCGATCCTCCGGTTGGTATGTCCGGCGGCGACCAGCCGGTGCACGTCCTGCTCGCGCGGGGTCAGCCCGAAGGACTCGACGGCGGCGATGGCAGGGTCGGTCTCCTCTGCCGGGTGTGGCCCGGCCCCGTCCGTCGTTACGTCGGCGGGTGCGGCCAGGACCGCCGGGTGGATCTCCTCGTCGGGGGCGGTGGCCGCCAGGCCGATCCGGGCCCGTGCGGCCAGTTGTTCGGTCTCCTCGGCCAGCGGGCGGGCGCCGAGCCGTACGGCGGCGGTGTGGGCGCGGCGCAGCAGGGCCGTCGCGGTGGACCGGTCGCCCGGGGCGGTGAGCAGGGACTCGGCCCAGCGGTGGTGCATCCGAGCCAGTTCGTACGGGCGGGACAGCGGGGCGAAGGCGGCCGCCGCGCGGGCCCAGTGGTCCGGGGTGTCGGCGCCCTCCGCCCGGGCCAGTTCGGCGTCGATCGCCAGCCCGTGGGCGGCCCAGACGGGGACGACCAGGGGCAGCCCCTTGGCGTGCCGGCGGATCAGGGCCAGCATCGCCGGGCGACCCGGCTCGGTGGCGGGCAGCCCGCGGGCGTCGGCCTCGATCGCGGCGGCGGCCTGGAGCAGCGGCAGCGCGTACCGCTGGGTGCCGGGCGGGAAGCCCCGGCGGGCCAGCTCCTCGAAGGCTTCCCGCGCCTCGGCGGTCCGGCCCTGTGCCGCCGCCAGCTGCATGGTGTGCCGGACGGGGGTGATCTGGTGCTGGGGCTGCGGATTGCGCAGCCCGAAGTGCTTGAGGGCGAGCGCGAGTTGCTCCTCCGCCTCGGTCTGCTCCCCACGGGCCACGGCCAGTTCGGCGCGGTGGACGGCGGCCATGGCCCTGGTCCTGGGTGAGAGGGCCAGCCGCTCGGCGCAGGCCGCGGCCGCCTCGCTCCGCGCCCAGAGGCCGAGCGAGAAGTAGGACTGCGCCTGGTTGGCGTACACCCAGGAACCGGAGTCGGCCAGGCCCTGGTTGTGACAGACCTCGATGCCGTGGTCGGCGGCGGCCACGGCCTCCAGCGAGCGGCCCATCGCTTCGAGGGAGGAGGGCAGGTTGATGCTCGCCCGGCCGACCAGGTGGACCAGCTTCCGTTCCTCGGCCCGGTCGCGGACCTCGTACATCTCCGCGAGGCCGTCCTCGACGCCGCCCGCGTCGGCCGTGAGCCAGCCCCGGGTGAGGCGGGCGTGCAGCTCGATGTACTCGTCGCCGACGAGCCGGGCGTACTCCACCGCCCGGTCGCTGTCCTCCAGCGCCTGCGGGCCCGGCTCGTGCAGCGCCCGCCAACTGGCCACGTTGGTCAGGACGTCGGCGTGCACGGCGGACGGCGGCAGTCCGCGCACCAGCTCCTGCGCGGTGGCCAGCTCCTCCCAGCCGTCGCCCCGGTCGAGCCCCTGCGTCAGCCGCGAGCGCTGCACCCAGAACCAGGCCGCGCGGAGCGGGTCGCCCTCGGTCTCCAGAGTCCGCAGCGCCTTCTTGGAGATGGCCAGGGCGCGCTTGCGGTCACCGCCGAAGCGGGCGGCGACGGTGGCCTCGGCCAGCACGTCCAGGTAGCGCAGCGGGGTGTTCGCCGGGTCGTCGCCCGAGGCCGGGTAGACCTCCGCGAAGTCGATGGGGCGCAGGGTGTCGCGTACCGCGTCGGGCACGTCGTCCCACAGGTCCATCGCCCGCTCCAGGAGCCGCAGTTGCTCGGAGTAGGCGTAGCGGCGCCGGGCCTGTACGGCCGCGTGGAGCACGGCGGGCAGTGCCTTGGCCGGGTCGTGGGCCGCGTACCAGTAGCTGGCGAGGCGGGTGGCGCGCTCGTCGTCCCGGACCAGGGACGGGTCGGCCTCCAGGGCTTCGGCGTACCGGCGGTTGACGCGGGTGCGCTCGCCCGGGAGCAGGTCGTCGCTGACGGCCTCGCGGACCAGGGAGTGCCGGAAGCGGTAGCCGTCGTTGTCGGGGGCGGGTTGCAGGAGGTTGGCGCCGACGGCCGCGCGCAGCGCCTCGTTGAGGTCGTCCTCGCAGAGCCCGGCGACGGCGGCCAGCAGTTCGTGCTCGACGTGGGAGCCGCCCTCGGCGACGACCCGGGCGACCCGCTGGGCGTGCTCGGGGAGCGCTTCGACCCGTACGAGCAGGAGGTCGCGCAGCGATTCGGAGAGGCCGGAGCTGTCGCCGCAGCACTCCAGGGAGCGGGCCAGCTCCTCGACGAAGAAGGCGTTGCCGTCGGAGCGGTCGAAGATCTCGTCGACCACGCCCGCGCCGGGTGCCACGGCGAGGATGCCGGTCAGCTGGCGGCCGACCTCGGCGTGGCTGAACCGGTCGAGTTCGAGGCGGGTGACGGTGCGCAGCCGGTCCAGCTCGGCGAGGAGCGGGCGCAGGGGGTGGCGGCGGTGGATGTCGTCGGCGCGGTAGGTGCCGAGGACCAGGAGGCGGCCGCTGCGCAGGGTGCGGAAGAGGTAGGCGAGGAGGTGCCGGGTGGAGGCGTCCGCCCAGTGCAGGTCCTCCAGGACGAGGACGACCGGGCGGTCGGCGGAGATCCGCTCCAGGAGCCGTACGGTGAGTTCGAAGAGGCGGGCGGTGCTGTGCTCGTCGGTCGCGTCCCGGTGGGCCTCGCCCAGCTCGGGCAGCAGCCGGGCCAGTTCGCCCTCCTGTCCGGCGCAGGCGACGGCCATCTCCTCGGGCAGGGTACGGCGCAGGGTGCGCAGGGCTGCGGGGAAGGGGGCGTACGGGAGCCCTTCGGCGCCGATCTCCACACAGCCGCCGACGGCCACCACGGCCTCGCGCCGGCGCGCCCGGCCGCAGAACTCCTCCACCAGCCGGGTCTTGCCGACGCCCGCCTCGCCGCCGATCAGCAGCGCCTGCGGTTCGCCCGCGGTGGCACGGGCGAGCGCCTCGGTGAGCACGCCGAGTTCTTCGGCGCGTCCGACGAACTGGGGGCTGACTGACCTGGTCTCCACGGGGTGGAGCATCGCATACGGGCCCGCCCGGACGGCACCGGTTTCCATGATGGTGATCATGGTCTCAGGGCGGTACGTGGGCGATTCGGCGGAGCTGGATGCGGCGGTGGCGCCGGGCGTCCTGGGGGCTCTGGGTGCACTGGTGGCTCTGGGTGCACTGGTGGTTCCGGGCGCCCTGAGCGCCCCAGAAGCCCCAGACGCCCCAGTGGCCCCGGCGGCCCCGGACACCCCAGCGGCTCCCGCCGCCTCGGTGGCCCCGGTCGAGGGGGCCGCCGAAGCGGCGGGGAAGGAGTCGGCCATCGGTCAGGCGGCGCGGGCGAAGTCCGCGGGCCTGCCCTCGCTCACCCGCCCTCCGGGGTCTCGGCGCCTGGAGGCGCGGCGGGCAGCCCGGCGGTCGAGGCGGGCCCGGCGGACCTCGCGTTCGGCTTCGGCCCGGCTGATGAGCTCGGCGGAGGTGCTCCGGTACAGCTCGTACTCGTACATGCGGTGCTCCCTGGTGACGGTCACGACAGCGGCGGGGAAGCCGGTCGGCCGGTCGGCCGGGGCTCTGTCTCCGCTGTGCCTCCACTCTCGTGGGCCAGGGGGTGCCACCGCATCGGGCGAGTGCCGCATCCGCGCCGGGCCGGGGGCCTTAGGCGCGGGCGCCGGATGCCTTACTCGCCGTACCGGGGCCTCAGGGGTCAGCCCGCCGGGGTGCCCGCGACGGGCAGGGCGAGGAACAGGTCGAAGTACATACCCACGGAGATCAGCACGCCGAGGGTGCCCAGGGCGACACCGGCCAGCGCGACGGCCCGGATCCAGCCGGGCTGCGGGCGGTCGGCGGGGGCGCCGAAGGCGGGGCGGACCAGGACGAAGACACCGACGAGCAGGGCCAGCAGCGCGAAGACACCGTTCACCAGGGCGGTGGTGTGCCAGGCGTCCCCGTAGATCTCGGAGATCTGCTGGGCCGCGCTGGAGCCGCCGGCGGTCTGGATCTGGCCGATCAGGGTCTCGCGCTCGGCGGCGACCCGGCCGGTCCAGGCGCCGGTCAGGGCGACGATGCCCAGGGCGGCGGAGACGACGGCCGCGGCGCCCGCGCCGACGCCGTGGCGCGCCTCGGTGAAGGGGTCGGGCTCCAGGTCGTGGACGTCGGCCTCGCTGTCGTCGATCTCGCCGTCCTCGGCGCCGCTGTTCCGGACCTCGCCGTTTCCGGCTTCGGCGTTCCCTGCTTCGGCGTTCCCGGCCGCGCCGTTCCCGGTCTCGCCGCTCTCAGCCTCGCCGTTCCCGGTCTCACCGTTCCCGGCCTTGTCGCTCCCGGCCTTGTCGGTGGCCGCCGGAGCTTCGTCCCCGGAGGCCACCGACGGCGTACCGGTGGGGCCCTCCGTAACGGCTTCGGCGGGGTCGGCGGCGGGCGTGGTCCTCTTGGAGGGGGTGGTGTTCATGTGCCGCACGCTAGGGGTCCCGGATGAGAGCCCTCTTAACGCCCGGCGGTGGGCCCCCTGCGCGGCCGGGGCTCAGCGCCCGGTGCGGTCCCGCCATTCCGGGGCGAGCACGGACCAGATCTCCGAGTCGTGGCGGACGCCCCCGTAGGGGTAGTTCTGCCGGATCACCCCGTCACGGGTCATGCCCAGCCGCTTGGCCACCGCGATCGAGCGGGTGTTGGCGGCGGAGGCGTCCCACTCGACGCGGTGCATGCCGCGCTCGTACACCGCCCAGTCGATCAGACGTTCGGCGGCACGAGTGATCAGGCCCCGGCCCTGGGCTGCGGGCTCCAGCCAGACGCCGATCTCGCAGTTGCCCGACTTCGCGTCGAAGGTCTGGAACAGGACGCCGCCGACGAGGGTGGACCCCAGCCAGATGCCGTAGAGCCGCCCGGTGTCCGCCGCCTGCTTGTCCGCGTACCGCTGGAGCAGGGCGCGTGCCGAGTCCAGGTCGGTGGCGTAGGAGGCGAACGGGATCCACGGGTCCACCAGTTCCCGGGCCCGGTCCATATGGGCGAGGAACTCCTCGGCCTGCCAGACCTCCAGCGGGCGCAGCTCCGCCCGGTCCTCGTCCAGGTCCTCACCCAGGGATATGGCGAACATCGTGCTCCTCCTTTGCCGACGCGTCGCCCTCTTCCGTGACGCGCGCCCCCGGGATCCTCGCATGCTCCACCGCGCAGTCCGGCGGCTCGATGCTGATCCGGGGCAGCCGGCGGTCCAGCCAGCCGGGCAGCCACCAGTTCGCGCCGCCGAGCATGTGCATCAGGGCGGGCACCAGCAGGGTGCGCAGGACGAAGGCGTCCAGGGCGACGGCGGTGGCCAGCGCGATGCCGAACATGGCGATCACCCGGTCGCCGCTGAGCACGAAGGCCAGGAAGACGGAGATCATGATCACGGCGGCGGAGTTGATCACCCGGCTGGTCTCGGCGAGGCCGACCCGGACCGAGCGCCGGTTGTCGCCGGTCTCCAGCCACTCCTCGTACATCCGGCCGACCAGGAAGACCTGGTAGTCCATGGAGAGGCCGAAGAGGACCGAGACCATGATCACGGGGAGGAAGGGTTCGATGGGCCCGGCGCTGCCGAGGCCCAGCAGCTCACTCCCCCAGCCCCACTGGAAGACGGCGACGACGACGCCGAAGGAGGAGGCGACGGCGGCCACGTTCATCACGGCGGCCTTGACCGGGATGCCGATGGAGCGGAAGGCGAGGAGCAGAAGCAGACAGCCGAGGCCGATGACCACCCCGACGAAGAGGGGCAGCTTGCCGACGATGATCTCGGCGAAGTCGTCGTAGCTCGCCGTCACCCCGCCGACGTACGCCTCCAGGGACGTCGTCTCCTGGACCTGCGGCAGGACGTCCGCCCGGATGCGGTCGACCAGCTCGCTGGTCTCCTGCGACTGGGGCGCGGAGTCAGGTACGACGGTGAGGAAGGCGGTGTCGCCGCCGCTGTTGTACGTGACCGGGCTGACCGAGGAGACGCCCTCGGTGGTACGGAGCTTCTCGGGCAGCGAGTCCAGGGCGAGCCGGTCGTCCGCCCCGTCGAGCTGGGCGGCGATGGTCAGGGGGCCGTTGACGCCGGGCCCGAAGCCGTCGGCGATCAGGTCGTACGCCTGCCGGGTGGTGGCGGTGGCCGGGTTGTTGCCCTGGTCGGAGGTGCCCAGGTGGAGGCCGAGCGCGGGCAGGGCGAGCACGACCATGACGACGGCCGCGATCCCGCCGAGCAGCTTGGGGTGGCGCTCGACGAAGGCGGACCAGCGGGCGGCGAAGCCGGTGGGCAGGTCGGGGCGCGGTCCGTGCTCGGCGAGCTGCCGGCGTTCGCGGCGGCTGAGGGCCCGCATCCCGATGAGGGAGAGCAGGGCGGGCAGCAGGGTGACGGAGGCCGCCACGGTCAGCACGACGGTGAGGGAGGCGGCGATGGCGACGCCGTTCAGGAAGCTCAGCCGCAGGATCAGCATGCCGAGCAGCGCGATGCAGACGGTCGCCCCGGCGAAGACGACCGCGCGCCCGGTGGTCGTGACGGCGTTCCGCGCCGCTTCGTCGACCGGCATCCCGCGCCGGAGCCCTCTGCGGTGCCGGGTGACGATGAACAGGGCGTAGTCGATGCCGACGCCGAGCCCGATGAGCATGCCGAGCATCGGGGCGAAGTCCGCCACGGTCATCACATGGCCGAGCAGGACGATGCCCGCGTAGGCGGTGCCGACGGAGACCAGGGCGGTGGCGATGGGCAGCAGGCTGGCGGCGAGCGAGCCGAAGGCGACGAAAAGGACCACGGCCGCGACGGCGACGCCGACGGCCTCGGCGATGTGCGCGGAGGGCGCCTCGGTGAGGGCGACGGCGGTGCCGCCCAGTTCGACCTGGAGCCCGTCGCTCTCGGCGGCCTTCGCGGTGTCCACGAGGGCCTGGGCCTGGGAGGCGGGGATCTCGTCGGCGGGACGGTCGAAGGTGACCGTGGCGTAGGCGGTGCGGCCGTCCTCGCTGATCTGGTTCGTGCCCTCGGCGCCGTAGGGGCCGGTGACCCCGCCGACGCCGGGCAGGGCGTCGATCGCGTGGAGGGTGCGGGTCATCGTCTGTTCGACGTCGGCGGCCCGGACCGTGGAGCCGGTGGTGTGCCAGACGACGGTGTCGGTGTCGCCGCCGAGGTCGGTGAAGCCGCGCGAGAGCAGCTCGGTGGCCCGGCCGGACTCCGTACCGGGCACCTCGTAGTCGTTGGAGTACGCGGAACCCGCGAACCCCGCCGCGGCGGCCGTACCGCCGAGGGCGGCGAGCCAGATGAGGATGGCGAGAAGACGGTGCTTGACGCACCAGCGGGCGATGGCAGCCAACGGACGAGCTCCCTGCGGGTTCGTGGACCTTTACCCGCAGATAACGTGATCTGCCCGCAAACGTCGCATGACCTGAGACCGCCACTCTCTCAGCAGAAAGTGATCCTTTGTCCGTTTCGTGGCCATGGTCACAGGGGTTGATCTCCTCCCTACACGGGACGGATCGGACCCTGAGGCCGACTACGGGACGGGTCAGCCGGAGACGCTCGCCCGGCCGTTCTCGATGTGCCCCATGAGCCGCCGCCGGAAGCCGTCCTCCCCGTCGGCCGTGACGGCGAGGTCGTACCAGCCGTGGGCGTCGGCCGCCGAGTGCACGACCGTACGGCGGCGGCCCGGCTTGACGGTGACGCGGCGGGTCCAGTCGCGCAGGTCGTCCTCGTCGGCGTAGCCGAGCGGCCGGACGAGGAAGGTCAGGGGGCGGCGGCCGGTGTTGCGCAGGGTGAGGTGGAGGTCGCGGTCCCGGGTGTCGACGCGGGTGGTGACCTCGGCGCCGCCCCCGGCCGGACCGGCGAACTCGCGCCGGAAGCCGTTCGGGCCGGTGACCGTGAAGCGGTACGTCTCCGCCGTCAGCGGCACGGTCCAGTGCGCCGAGCCGCGTACGTCCTTGTGCTGCGGGGCCGCGAACTCACCGGCGTACGGATAGAGCGTGAAGTGCGCCGAGGACCGGCCGCTGTTCCCGAGCTCCACCCGCAGCGCGCCCCCGCCCACCCGCCTGACCTGGGCGTCCGGCTGGTACGGCAGCGGGCGCGCCGGGCGTACGCCGGGCTCCTGGACGGGGAGGTGCTGGTCGGCGGGCGGCCTGGGCTGCCAGCGGCCGCCGAACGGCGGGATCGCACCGGGCACCTGGACGGCGGGCTGCCGCCGGGTCCGGGTGAAGTCGAAGGCGGAGGTGAGGTCGCCGGTGACGCGGCGCCGCCAGTCGCCGATGTTGGGCTCCCGCACGCCGGTCCAGCGCTCCAGGAAACGGATGACCGAGGTGTGGTCGAAGACCTCGGAGCAGACGTACCCACCGACGGTCCACGGCGAGACGACGAGCAGCGGCACCCGGATGCCGAGGCCGGTCGGGCGGCCCTCCCACTGC
Source organism: Streptomyces sp. NPDC059452 (assembly GCF_042750035.1). Classification (NCBI taxonomy): domain Bacteria; kingdom Bacillati; phylum Actinomycetota; class Actinomycetes; order Kitasatosporales; family Streptomycetaceae; genus Streptomyces; species Streptomyces sp. NPDC059452. Next base: position 40,538 of record NZ_JBHYVE010000038.1, on the reverse strand, counting down.
TCCTCGGCCACCTCGGGGGGGGGCGCGACGGGCGGCGGTACGTGGTCGAAGAAGCCGTCGTTCTCGTCGTAGTTGATCAGTACGGCGGTGTGCCGCCAGACGTCCGGGTGTTTGCCGAGCGCGTCCAGGATCTTGTAGACGATGGTGGCGCTGTGCACGGGCGAGGAGGTGCTCGGGTGCTCGGAGTCGATGGCGGAGGGTACCAGGTAGGAGACCTCCGGCAGCGTCCCGGCCGCCACGTCCTGGGCGAACGCGTCGGCGAGGGTCCCGGTCGGCACCCGGCGCAGCCCGCGCTCGAACAGACTCCGCTCCTGCTCGGTGAGCGTGGCGACGCCCTCCTCCAGCAGGCCGAGCAGCCGCTCCCGCTCGGCCCCGGAGGCGCCGCGGACCTTGGCGTAGAACGCCTCCATGTACGTGTGGCCGCCGGTCCGGGCGAGCGCCTTTCGGGCGATGGCCTTGAAGGTGGCGTAGAACTCGATCTGGTTGTCGGTGAAGTTCTCCCACTCCGTGTACGTCCGCCAGCTCCGCCCCGCCTTTTCCAGCCGCTCGGCGTAGGTGGACCAGTCGTAGCCGGGGTGGCTGCCCTCGTTGTACGCGTCGTTGCCGACGACCCGCTTCCCGTTCGCCTCGAAGCCGGTCTTGCCGCTCCAGAGGTGGTTGCGGTTGGGGCTGGTGGAGGTGTGGATCGAGGAGTGGTACGCGTCACAGACGGTGAACGTGTCGGCCAGCTCGTAGTGGAGCGGGATGTCCCGGCGGTCGTAGTACGCCATCGTCGCCGCCGTCTTGGCGCTGATCCAGCCGTTCATCCAGCCGCCGCCCCAGGCCTTCGCGCCGCCGTTCCAGGAGTGGTCGAGGGCGCCGATGTACTGGAGGTCCTTTTTCTGCTCCTCGGCAGCGCCGCGCACCGGGAAGGGCAGCACGGTGGCGGTGCCGGAGGCGTCCGGCTGCTCGAAGACGGTGCCGCCGGTGGGCAGCTCGATGGCGTTGCGGTCGCCGAAGCCGCGTACGCCGCGCAGGGTGCCGAAGTAGTGGTCGAAGGAACGATTCTCCTGCATGAGGATCACCACATGCTTGATGGCCCCGAGCCCTCCGGACCCCGCCGCGTGGGCGGGCTGCGCGGCGATGGCTGCCTGGAGCGACGGCGGCAGGAACGATCCGGCCGCAGCGGCGCCGAGCGCGCCCCCGCCGAGGGCGAAGAGCCGCCGCCGTGACATGTCCGTGGTCAAAAGAGCCTCCCGTGTATCGGTGGTTACAGCCGGGAAGCTAGTGAGGTCAGGTGGCGCCGGGAAGGACTGCGTACGGACTGGTGGTGAACGTCCAAGAGGCCGGACGAGAAGTCCAAGAGGCGGTACGGGCGGGCCTCGGGAGTCGCCCGGGGGAGGCCCTCGGAATCCCCCGGGGAGGCCCTCGGGAGTCCCCCGGGAGTCCCCCGGGAGGCCCTCACACCCCGATGAGGTGCAGCGATGCCCAGAGCGCGAGCGTCGAGGCGAGGAGCGTCGCCGGTACGGTCGCGAGTCCCAGCCGGGTGAAGTGGCCGAGCTCGGGGGCGTCGCCGTGGGCGTGCAGGATGCGGCGCCACAGGAGGGTGGCGAGCGATCCGACGTACGTCAGGTTGGGGCCGATGTTCACCCCGATCAGGGCGGCCAGCAGTGGCCCCGGCCCGGCCGCCGCGACGATCGGGAGCAGGGCGAGGATCGCGGGCAGGTTGTTGATCAGGTTCGCCAGCAGCGCCGCGACCACGGCGACGCCGAGGAGCGCGGGGAGCGTGTCGCCGTCGGGCAGGACGGCGGCCATGCCGTCGCCCAGGCCGTTGTCCATGACAGCCTTGACGACGACGCCGAGGGCGAGGACGAAGAGGCAGAACAGCGGGTTGGCCGAACGGACGACGGCGGCGGGCGTGGTCTCGCGCTTGGCGAGCGCCCGTACGGCCAGCACCGCCGCCCCCGCCAGCGCCGCCCACAGCGGTTCGGCGCCTGCGAACGAGGTGACGACGAACCCGGCCAGGGTCAGCGCCAGCACGACGAGCGTGAAGACGGGTACGGGCGTGCGCTCGACCTCGCGATCCGGCGCGTGCGCCCCGGCGGCCAGATCGGCCCGGAACGCGCGGCGGAACACCACGTACTCGACGGCGATCGCGGCCAGCCACGGCAGCGCCATCAGCGCGGCGAACCGGGTGAAGGAGAGGCCGCTCGCGGTGAACGCCAGGAGGTTGGTGAGGTTGGAGACGGGGAGCAGGAGGGAGGCGGAGTTGGCGAGGTGCGCGCAGGCGTAGACGTACGGGCGTGGCCGCGCGCCGACCCGGGCCGCCGTGGCGAGGACGACCGGGGTCAGCAGAACCACGGTGGCGTCCAGGCTGAGGACGGCGGTGACGAGGGCGGCGACACCGAAGACCCCGCCGAGCAGCGGCCCGGTCTGCCCCCGGCAGGCACGCGCCACCAGGTCCCCGGCGGCCCGGAACAGCCCCTCGTCGGCGCAGAGCCGGGCCAGCACCAGGATCGCGGCGAGGAACCCGACGACGGGCAGCAGCTCCCCGACCTGCTCCCGCGCCTCGGCCCAGGACACCGCCCCGAGCCCCACCACGAGACCGGCGGCGGGCAGCGCGACGGTCGCCTCCGGCAGGCCCCGTGGGCGTACGACGGCGAAGGCGAGGACCCCCAAGAGGAGGGCGAAGGAGACGAGCTCGGCGGCGACGGTGTTCAGGGGGCTCTCGTGGTCTCTAGGCAGGGGTTGGACGGTCTCTCAGGCAGGGGTGGTGCACGGGGTCCCTCGGGCAGGGGTGGTGGACGGGGTCCCTCGGGCAGGAGTGGTGGACGGTCCCTCAGGCAGGGGTAGTGCACGGCCTCTCAGGCAGAGGTGGTGCACGCCTGAAGGGGCGGTGCGCCCGCTTTGTGCGGGTGCACCGCCCCTTCAGGGACGGGTTCAGCTTCAGCCGGAGGTCAGCCCTCCACGCCCAGCTTCTCCAGGATCAGCTCGCGCACGCGCGCCGCGTCCGCCTGGCCGCGGGTGGCCTTCATGACCGCACCGACGAGCGCGCCCGCCGCCGCGACCTTGCCGCCGCGGATCTTGTCCGCGATGGCCGCGTTGCCCGCGATGGCCTCGTCCACGGCCGTGGAGAGCGCGCCCTCGTCCGAGACGACCTTCAGGCCGCGCTGCTCGACGACGGTGTCCGGGTCGCCCTCGCCCGCGAGGACGCCCTCGATGACCTGGCGGGCCAGCTTGTCGTTGAGGTCGCCCTTGGCGACGAGCGCGGCCACCCGGGCGACCTGCGCCGGGGTGATCGGCAGCTCGTCCAGGGCGCGGCCGGTCTCGTTGGCGTTACGGGCCAGCTCGCCCATCCACCACTTGCGGGCCTGGTCCGACGGGGCGCCCTCCTCGGTCGTGGCGACGATCAGGTCGACCGCGCCCGCGTTGAGGATGGACTGCATGTCGTGCTCGTTGACACCCCACTCCTCCTTGAGCCGGGCGCGCCGCAGCCGGGGCAGCTCGGGGAGGCCCTTGCGGAGCTCCTCGACCCAGTCGCGGGCAGGTGCCACGGGCACCAGGTCCGGCTCGGGGAAGTAGCGGTAGTCCTCGGCGTTGTCCTTGATGCGGCCGGCCGTGGTGGAGCCGTCCTCCTCGTGGAAGTGCCGGGTCTCCTGCACGATCGTGCCGCCCGAGGACAGCACGGCGGCGTGGCGCTGGATCTCGTAGCGCGCGGCCCGCTCGACGGAACGCAGCGAGTTCACGTTCTTCGTCTCGGAGCGCGTACCGAACGTCTCGGTGCCGTTGGGGCGCAGCGACAGGTTGACGTCGCAGCGCATCTGGCCCATCTCCATGCGCGCCTCGGAGACCCCGAGGGCCTTGATCAGCTCGCGGAGCTCGGCGACGTACGCCTTGGCGACCTCGGGGGCGCGGGCACCGGCTCCCTCGATCGGCTTGGTGACGATCTCGATGAGCGGGATGCCGGCCCGGTTGTAGTCGAGCAGGGAGTGGGACGCGCCGTGGATACGGCCGGTGGCGCCGCCGACGTGCGTCGACTTGCCGGTGTCCTCCTCCATGTGGGCGCGCTCGATCTCCACGCGGAAGATCTCGCCGTCCTCCAGCTGGACGTCCAGATAGCCGTTGAAGGCGATCGGCTCGTCGTACTGCGAGGTCTGGAAGTTCTTCGGCATGTCCGGATAGAAGTAGTTCTTCCGGGCGAAGCGGCACCACTCGGCGATCTCGCAGTGCAGCGCGAGGCCGATCTTGATGGCCGACTCCACACCGATCTCGTTGACGACCGGCAGCGCGCCGGGCAGTCCGAGACAGACCGGACAGGTCTGGGAGTTGGCGCCCTGCTTCAGCTCCGTGGAGCAGCCGCAGAACATCTTGGTCTTTGTGCCGAGTTCGACATGGACTTCGAGGCCCATGACGGGGTCGTAGGACGCGAGCGCGTCCTCGTACGACACCAGGTCGGTGACAGTCACGGTGAAACTTTCCCTCTCAGCCCAGCAGAACGTCGTCGTCGCCGAGACGCTTCAGTTCGCGATAGAGGATCGCGAGTCCGGTGACGATGGCGGCCGCGGAGACCGCCGCGTCGACGAGCCGCAGCACGTCGTTGTCCTGGCGGGCGAGCTTCGCCTGCTTGGCGATGCTGATCGCGCCGAACGCGGTACTGCCGAGCGAGACGTACAGCCCGGTCTTGGACTTCTTGAAGTTACTGGCCTTCTTTGCCATGGCAGTCACAGCGACGGAGCCTCCTCAAGCAGCGGGTGCCCCCACTTTTCCACGAAGGCGGCCTCGACGGCCGCGCCGACCTTGTAGAGCCGGTCGTCCTTCATGGCGGGGGCGATGATCTGCAGTCCGACCGGCAGACCGTCCTCCGGGGCCAGTCCGCAGGGGAGCGACATGGCGGAGTTGCCGGCCAGGTTGGTGGGGATGGTGCACAGGTCCGCGAGGTACATCGCCATCGGGTCGTCGGCGCGCTCGCCGATCGGGAAGGCGGTGGTCGGGGTCGTCGGGGAGACGATCACGTCGACCTGCTCGAAGGCCTTCTCGAAGTCCTGGGTGATGAGGGTGCGGACCTTCTGGGCCGAGCCGTAGTACGCGTCGTAGTAGCCGGAGCTGAGCGCGTACGTCCCCAGGATGACGCGGCGCTTGACCTCGTCGCCGAAGCCCGCCTCGCGGGTGAGGGCGGTGACCTCCTCGGCCGACTTCGTACCGTCGTCGCCGACCCGCAGGCCGTAGCGCATAGCGTCGAAGCGGGCCAGGTTGGAGGAGCACTCGGAGGGCGCGATCAGGTAGTACGCGGAGAGCGCCAGGTCGAAGGACGGGCAGTCCAGCTCGACGACGTCGGCGCCGAGCGACTTCAGCAGCTCGACGGACTCGTCGAAGCGCTGAAGGACGCCCGCCTGGTAGCCCTCGCCGCGGAACTGCTTGACGACACCGACGCGCATGCCCTGTACGGAGCCGTTGCGGGCGGCCTCGACGACCGGCGGGACCGGGGCGTCGATGGAGGTCGAGTCCAGCGGGTCGTGCCCGGCGATCGCCTCGTGGAGCAGCGCCGCGTCCAGGACCGTACGGGCGCAGGGCCCGCCCTGGTCCAGGGAGGACGAGAAGGCGACCATGCCGTAGCGGGAGACGCCGCCGTAGGTGGGCTTGACGCCGACCGTGCCGGTGACGGCCGCGGGCTGGCGGATCGAGCCGCCGGTGTCCGTGCCGATGGCGAGCGGAGCCTCGTAGGAGGCGAGGGCGGCGGAGGAGCCGCCGCCGGAGCCGCCGGGGATGCGGGTGAGGTCCCACGGGTTGCCGGTGGGGCCGTAGGCGCTGTTCTCGGTGGAGGACCCCATGGCGAACTCGTCCATGTTGGTCTTGCCGAGGATGACGACGTCGGCGGCGCGCAGCTTCTGCGTGAGCGTGGCGTCGTACGGCGGGACCCAGCCCTCAAGGATCTTGGAACCGACGGTGGTCGGCATGTCCTTGGTGGTGAAGATGTCCTTCAGCGCGAGCGGGACACCGGCCAGCGGGCCGAGCTTCTCGCCCGCCTCGCGCTTGGCGTCCACGGCACGGGCCTGGGCGAGGGCGCCCTCGCGGTCGACGTGCAGGAAGGCGTGGACCTTCTCGTCGACGGCCTCGATCCGGGCGAGGTGCGCCTCGGTGACCTCGACGGCGGTCAGCTCGCCGGAGGCGATCCTCGCGGCGATCTCGGCCGCGGTGAGCTTGATGATGGTGCTGTTGTCCGTCATGGCGGTTAGTCCTCCCCCAGGATCTGCGGCACCTTGAAACGCTGCTGCTCCTGGGCCGGGGCGCCGGAGAGCGCCTGCTCGGGGGTGAGCGACGGACGGACCTCGTCCGCGCGCATGACGTTGGTCAGCGGCAGCGGGTGGGAGGTCGGCGGTACGTCTTGGTCGGCGACCTCGGAGACGCGGGCGACCGCGCCGATGATGTCGTCGAGCTGACCGGCGAAGTGATCGAGCTCTTCGCCCTTCAGCTCCAGACGCGCCAGCCGGGCGAGGTGGGCGACCTCCTCGCGCGTGATGCCAGGCATGCAGCGATCCTCAGGGGTTGGTGTGTGGTTTTGGCCCCAATCCTATGGGGTCCCCCGCTGCCGGGTACCCCACCCCGATCGCCCCACCCGTTTCGGTGGTTACGGAGGCGTTTCGTACGGGAACCGAGGTGCCGTTTCCGTACGGGGCCGGAGGTGCCGTTTCCGTACGGGGCCGGAGGTGCCGTTTCCGTACGGAGACGGGGGCTGCTCCCATACGGGGACGGGGGCTGCTCCCGTACGGAGGGCGGGAGCCGATCCCGTAAGGAGGGGGGAGCCGATCCCGTACGGAGACGCGGGCCGCCCCTGTACCTGCGCGCGGAGCCTTCCGTACGGGAACGCCCCGGGCTCAGGCCGTCGCCGGGCCCGAGACCGTGCGGCCCTGGGCCGGGTGCGGGTGCTGTTCCGTGTCCGGTGTGCCGTTCGCCGCCGCGGCGGCCGCCGCCTGGGCCTCCAGTTCGGCGGGGCGGCGCCAGCCGTGCTCGCCGCGCGCCCGGAGCCAGGCCGTCGTCTCCTGGGGCGGCATCGCGGCCGCCACCAGCCAGCCCTGCACCGCGTCGCACCGCAGGTCCCGCAGCCGCTCCCAGGTCTCGTCGTCCTCGACGCCCTCGGCGACGACGACCAGGCCGAGGGAGTGGGCCAGGTCGATCGTGCAGCGGACGATCTCGCCGTCCTCGTGGTCCAGGGCGAGGCGGGCCACGAAGGAGCGGTCGATCTTCAGCTCGCTCACGGGCAGCCTGCGCAGATGGACGAGGGAGGAGTACCCCGTACCGAAGTCGTCCAGGGACATCTTCACGCCGTGCGCGGTCAGCCCGGCCAGGGTGTCGGCGGCCCGCTGCGGGTCCTCAAGCAGCACATGCTCGGTGATCTCCAGCTGGAGCGCCGAGGCCGGGACGCCGTGCCGGGCCAGCCGGGCGGCGACCCCGCCCGCGAAGCCGGGGGTGTGCACATCGCGCGGGGAGACGTTGACCGCGACCGGGACGAAGAGGCCCTGCGCCCGCCACCGGGCAACCTGCGCGAGCGCCGTCTCCAGGACGTACTCCGTGAGGTGCGGCATCAGGCCCGAGGACTCCGCGATGGCGATGAACTCGTCCGGGGGGACCCGGCCGCGCTCCGGGTGCACCCAGCGCACCAGCGCCTCCAGCCCGGCGACCTGCCCGTCGAAGCGGACCTTGGGCTGGTAGTGGAGCTCGACGTCGCCCGCGTCCAGCGCCCGGCGCAGATCGCCGAGCAGCCCGAGCCGGTCGGGGGTGTTGCTGTCCCGCTTCGACTCGTAGACCTCGACGCCCGTGCGGTCGCGCTTGGCCTGGTACATCGCGACGTCCGCGCGGCGCAGCAGCCCCTCGGCGTCCAGCGCGTGGTCCGGGTAGACCGCCACCCCGGCGCTGGCCTCCAGCACGAGGATCAGCCCGTCCAGGTCGAGCGGCGAGGACAGCTCGGCGACCAGATGGCGGGCCACCCGCTGGGCGCTGGTGGTCGAGTCGGCCTGCGGCAGCAGTACGGCGAACTCGTCGCCGCCGAGCCGGGCCGCCTCCGCGCCGGGCGGCAGGGCGAGGCGCAGGCGTTCCGCTATCTGGAGCAGCAGCCGGTCACCGGCGAGGTGGCCGAGCGTGTCGTTGACGGCGCGGAAGCGGTCCAGGTCGATCAGGACGAGCCCCGACCTGGTGCCCACGCTCTCGGCGTCCTCCAGCGCCGACCAGGTCCGCTCCAGCAGCCACTGCCGGTTGGGCAGTCCGGTCAGCGGGTCCCGCAACTGCTCCTCGGCGCGGGCGCGGGCGATCCAGAGCGTGGAGTCCAGGGCGATCAGCGGCACCGCGAAGAGCGGCAGCACGACGGGCATGGACATCGCGACGACACAGATCAGCGGGGCGAGGCCGAGCAGCGCGACGGCCACGAGCCCTTGGCGCAGCAGGGCGGTACGGGCGATGGTGGGCAGCCCGCCGTTCTGGGGCGCTCTCGCGTACCACAGCAGGACCCGGGTGACGAGCAGGTACGTGGACGCCGTCAGGAGCAGTTCCGGTACGGCGGCGATGCCCCAGTCGAGTGGCAGCCAGGGACTCTCCACGGTCGGCACCACCCCGAACGCGGCCAGCACGAGCGCCGCCGCCGCGATGCCGAGGATGTCCACCGCACCGTGCAGGAGCCCCTGCCACCAGCGGTGTCTGCGGGCGCTCCCGACGAGGACCACGACGACCAGGCTGACCAGCCCCGCGGGGAGCCAGCCGTAGAGCAGCAGCACAGCGAGGGTGAGGGCGGCGCCGGAGCCGGTGCCGCCCCACCAGCGGTCGCGGCCGAGCGCGACCAGATGGCCGACGATGATTCCGGTGAGCACGGCGAGCGACCAGCCCACGGCACCGTCCGGGAAGAGGGCGTGGCCGTCCCGCACCGTCCGGTAGAAGCCGACCCCCAGTAGTAACGCGGCGATCCCTATGACGACGGCGCCCACGGGGGAGGTGAGTCCGACGAAACCTTGCAGCCGCGACACCGGGGCGGCGCTCTCGGTCGGTTTCATTCCGTCCCTCTCACAGCCGGCGGTGCCGAAGCCCTCGGTGGCCCCCGCTCTCTGACCTTCACGGCCCCGGGCGGGCAGCCGTGCGCGGCGGGCGTGCTACCTCTCAACAGTAGGCCGCGAAGGGCATCCAGGGGCAGCGCTCTACAGCTCTTGCCGAAGGCGAACCGACTACCCGTCACCATCTGCTATGCGCCGAACGGGTGAAACGGTGGGGCCGTTCGGGGTCCGGCCGACCTTTCTCGGCCTCTCTGCCCCGTTTCTTCCCCGCCGGAGCCGCGCCACGCCGGGGCATCGTCTCGAAGTCGTCTCGATCCGGCGAACAGCGGATGTCCGGGTGTGGCGGACGGACCGGCGGGGCGGGAGCCCGGGGCGGAGCCGGGCGGGCGCGAGCCGGGGACGAAAACCGGCAACCGGCGGTGGGCGGTGGGCGGCTTGGACGGTTTACCCGGGGGCGGTCCGGGGCGGGGCTGCCCGGTCGGGGGCGGTCCGGGGCGGGCTGCCCGGTCGGGGACGGCCTCCGGGGCGGGCTGCTTGCTTCGGAACGGGCTCCGCAGCACCCCCGGAACGGGCTCCGGGGCGCCCCCGGCCCGTGCGGCCTACTCCGGAGCGGCCTCCGGCTCTTCCGGTGCCGTCTCCGGTTCCGGTACGGGCAGGGCCGCCTCCCGGGCGGCGTCCGGGCCCTGGTCGAGGAGGACGGTGAAGCCTGCCTCGTCCAGTACGGGGACCTTCAGCTGCATGGCCTTGTCGTACTTGGAGCCGGGGTTGTCGCCGACGACCACGAACGCGGTCTTCTTCGACACCGATCCGGTGACCTTCGCCCCGAGCTTCTGGAGCGCTTCCTTCGCGCCGTCCCGGGTGTGGGCGGCGAGGGTACCGGTGACAACGACGGTGAGCCCGTCGAGGGGGCGGGGACCCTCGTCCTCGTCCGATCCCTCGTCGGCCATCCTGACCCCGGCCTCGCGCCACTTGCGCAGGATCTCGCGGTGCCAGTCCTCGGCGAACCACTGCTTGACGGAGGCGGCGATGATGGGGCCGACACCGTCCGAGTCGGCCAGCTCCTGCTCGGTGGCCTCGTCGATGCGGTCGATGGAGCGGAACTGGCGGGCCAGCTCCTGGGCGGCGACCGGTCCGACGTGCCGGATGGAGAGCCCGGTCAGGATGCGGGCCAGCGGCGCGTCCTTCGCGGCGGCGATGCCCTCCAGCATGGCGACCGCGTTCTTCTTCGGCTCGCCCTGCTTGTTGGCGAAGACCGTGGCGATCTTCTCCTCGCCGGTCTTCGGGTCGCGCTTGGGCAGCCCGCTGTCCTGGTCCAGGACGTACGCCCGGATCGGCAGCAGCTGCTCGATGGTGAGGTCGAACAGGCCGCTCTCGTCCTTCAGGACCGGCTCGGCGGGCTCCAGGGGCCGGGTGAGGGCGGCGGCGGCCACATAGCCGAAGTGGTCGATGTCCAGGCTCTTGCGCCCGGCGAGATAGAAGACCCGCTCGCGCAACTGGGCCGGACAGGTGCGGGCGTTGGGGCAGCGGAGGTCGATGTCGGCCTCCTTCATCGGGCGCAGCTCCGTACCGCACTCGGGGCAGTGCGTCGGCATCTCGAACGGCTTCTCGGTGCCGTCGCGCAGATCGACGACGGGGCCGAGGATCTCCGGGATGACATCGCCCGCCTTGCGCAGGACCACGGTGTCGCCGATCAGGACGCCCTTGGCCTTGACCACCTCCTGGTTGTGGAGGGTGGCGAACTCGACCTCGGAACCGGCCACTTCGACCGGCTCGACCTGGGCGTACGGCGTGACGCGGCCGGTGCGGCCGACACCGACGCGGATGTTGACCAGCTTGGTGTTGACCTCTTCGGGGGCGTACTTCCAGGCGATGGCCCAGCGCGGGGCGCGCGAGGTGGAGCCCAGGCGCCCCTGGAGCGGGATCTCGTCGAGCTTGACGACGACCCCGTCGATCTCGTGCTCCACGGAGTGCCGGTGCTCGCCGAAGTACGCGATGAACTCCCGTACGCCTTCGATGGAGTCGACGACCTTGTTGTGCTGGGCCGTGGGCAGGCCCCAGGAGTGGAGGAGCTCGTACGCCTGGGAGAGGCGGTCGATGCTCAGGCCCTCGTGGGCGCCGATGCCGTGGACCACCATGTGGAGCGGGCGGGTGGCGGTGACCTTCGGGTCCTTCTGGCGCAGCGAGCCGGCCGCCGCGTTGCGCGGGTTGGCGAACGGCTTGTCCTCGGCGGCCACCAGCCGGGCGTTCAGCTCCTCGAAGCCCTCCATCGGGAAGAAGACCTCGCCCCGGATCTCGACCAGCGCGGGGATGTCCTCGCCCTGGAGCCGGTGCGGGATCTCCGCGATCGTCCGGACGTTGGGCGTGATGTCCTCGCCGGTGCGGCCGTCGCCCCGGGTCGCCGCCCGGGTCAGCCGGCCGTGCTCGTAGGTGAGGTTGACGGCGAGCCCGTCCACCTTGAGCTCGCACAGGAAGTGGTGGTCGGGCGTGCCGACGTCCTTGGCGACGCGCTCGGCCCAGGTGGCCAGGTCGTCGGCGTCGAAGGCGTTGTCCAGGGAGAGCATGCGCTCGCGGTGCTCGACGGAGGTGAACTCCGTGATGTAGGGCCCCGCGACCTTCTGGGTCGGGGAGTCCGGCGTCCGAAGCTGCGGATACTCCTCCTCCAGGGCCTCCAGGGAGCGCATCAGCCGGTCGAACTCGGCGTCGCTGACGACCGGCTGGTCCTTCACGTAATAACGGAAGCGGTGCTCCTCGATCTGCTCGGCCAGCAGGGCATGCGTCTCCCGCACACCCGCCGGAACCGAACTCTCCTGCTCCACCCGCTCTTCGCCCGCCATCGTCCCGTCCTCCTGTGTACCCGTCGTCCCCGTCACTCAGGGTTGTCCGCGAGCGACCTCGCCGCCTTGGCGCTGTGGGCGAGCGCGGTGCGGGCGTACGCGGGCGATGCCCCCGCGAGACCGCACGACGGGGTGATCGCGACGGACTCGGCGAGAGTCCCCGGATTCAGCCCCAGCCTGCTCCACAGCGTCCTGACCCCCATGACGCTACCGCCCGGGTCTGACAATGCCCCTGTTGCCGCGTCGGTCGAGGGCACCACGCCCAGGAACAACTGGGTGCCGCCTTCGACCGCTTCCCCGATCGCCTCCTCCTCACGCTCGGTGAGCAAGGAGAAGTCGAACGAGATTCCGGCCGCCCCGGCCCGGCGCAGCAGCGCGAACGGCACCTCGGGGGCGCAGGAGTGGACGAGCGCCGTACCGTCCTCGCCCGCGGCGGCGAGGACGTCGCGCAAGGCCGCCTCGACGACCTGGCGGTCGACGGCCCGGTAGGTGCGGTAGCCGCTGGCCGAGCGGATGCGGCCCAGCAGGACGGCGGTCAGGGAGGGCTCGTCAAGCTGGAGGACGACCTCGGCCCCAGGCATCCGGCGGCGCACCTCGGCGAGGTGGGCGCGCAGCCCCTCGGCCAGCGACCCGGCCAGGTCGCGGCAGGCGCCGGGGTCGCCGAGCATGGCCTCGCCGCCGCGCAGTTCGAGGGCGGCGGCGAGCGTCCACGGGCCCACCGCCTGGACCTTGAGCAGACCCTCGTACCCCTGGGTGAACTCCTCCAGGGCGTCCAGGTCCTCCCCGAGCCAGGAGCGGGCGCGGCGGGTGTCCCGGCCGGGCCGGTCGCTGATCCGCCAGCCGCTCGGCTCGACGTGTCCGTACATCTCGACGAGCATGCCGATGGTCCGGCCGATCATGTCGGCACCCGGCCCGCGCGCCGGCAGCTCTGCCAGGTACGGCATGCCCTGGCCGTCGGCGAAGGAGCCGGTGACGGTCTTCGCCGCCTCCCTCGCGTCTCCCCCGGGCATCGACCCGATCCCGGTCGCCGGACACCCGCTGAACTTGCTCTTCTCGCTCACCCGGGAAGCCTACGGTCCCGAGTGGGGCACCCGCGCGACCGGGCTTCAGCGCCCCGGGTACACGGTGAGCTTCAGCGCCCCGGGCGAACCGTGAGGTCGTTGACCTCGGCGTCGCGCGGCAGGTCGATCGCCATCAGGATCGTGGTGGCCACCGACTCGGGGTCGATCCAGCGGGCGGCGTCGTACTCCTTGCCCTCCTGCTGGTGCACCTTGGCCTGCATGGGGCTGGCGGTGCGCCCGGGGTAGACCGAGGTGACGCGCACCCCGTTGCCGTGCTCCTCGTGGCGCAGCGAGTCGGCGAGCGCCTTGAGGCCGTGCTTGCTCGCGGCGTACGCGCTCCACCCGGCGTGGGCGTTGAGCCCGGCACCGGAGTTCACGAAGAGGACGTGGCCCTGGACGGCGCGCAGTTGCGGGAGCACGAGGCGGGTGATCTCGGCGGGGGCGACCAGGTTGGCGTTGAGCTGGAAGTGCCAGGCCTTGGGGGTGAGCTCACCGACCTCGCCGAGCTCGACGACGCCCGCGATGTGCAGCAGGGTGTCGATCCGCTCGGGCATGGCCTGCTGGCCGAACGCCCAGGAGAGCCGGTCGGGGTTGCCGAGGTCCCCGACGAGCGTCCGCGCTCCCGGGTAGCGGTCGGCGAACTCCTTGGCGCGCCCGGCGTCACGGGCGAGCAGGACGAGATCGTCACCGCGCTCCAGGAGACGGCGGGCGACAGCGGCACCGATGCCGGAACCGGCGCCGGTGATGAGGTGAGTAGGCATGGGCCGATCCTAGGTCCTGTCGTCAAACTGCCGTCGTCGCCCGAAGGGCGGCCCTGCCTACCGCAGACCGGCGGACTCCTCCAGGTACGCCAGCGCACCGACGGCGTCCTTGGCGAAGAAGACCAGCTCCGTCAGAGGTATGGGCAGGAACCCCTCGTCCTCCATCCGCCGGAACTGCTCGCGCAGCCCGTCGTAGAAGCCCGCCGTGTTGAGCAGGACGACCGGCTTGGTGTGCTTGCCGTGCTTCTTCAGCTCCAGGATCTCGGTGGCCTCGTCCAGCGTCCCGGTCCCGCCGACCATGATCACCACGGCGTCGGCCTTCTCCAGGAGCAGGGCCTTGCGCTCGGCGAGGTCGCGGGCGATCACCATCTCGTCGGCGTTCGTACGGGCCTTCGCGGCCAGGAAGTCCACCGAGACCCCGACCAGGCGCCCGCCCGCCGCCTGCACCCCGTCCGCGACCACCTTCATCAGGCCGCTCTCCGACCCGCCCCAGACCAGGGTGTGCCCGCCTCTGCCGAGCAGCTCGGCGAACTCCCGGGCGGGCACGGTGTAGCGGTCGTCGAGGTCGGCGGCGGAGAGAAAGACGCAGATGTTCATGGAGTCACCGTACGACCCGCCTCTGACACTCCCCCGTCCGCGTCACGGTCCACGGGGCGGGGAAGATTCCTGGCCCGTACGCCGCTGAAGCAGGCATGACTTCCACCCGAGGACACCACATCACCGTCGAGCCGGGCACCGAGCACGTCAGGGCCGTCCACGAGGGCCAGGTGCTGGCCGAGAGCCGCCGCCCCCTCGTCCTGCGCGAGACGGGCTGTCCGGACCGCTACTACCTGCCGCCCGAGGACGTCCGCACCGAACTCCTCACCCCTTCGGAGACCACCACCCACTGTCCATTCAAGGGGGACGCCTCCTACTGGTCGCTGCCCGACGCCGCCGACCTCGTCTGGGCCTACCCGGACCCGAAGCCCGAAGTCGCCGCCATCAAGGACCACTTCTGCTTCTACGCGACGGAGAAGGTGGCGTAGGGAGCTCCGGGAGGCAGGGAGCTCCCTGAGGTAGGGAGCTCCGGGCGCCGTGGGCCGGGAATCAGGCTCCTGAGGAGACCCGCTCGCGGCGCACCGTCGTCGCGATGGTGGCCGAGCCGACCACGCGCGTCCCGTCGTAGAGGACGACCGCCTGGCCGGGGGCCACGCCCCGGACCGGCTCGGTGAAGGTGACGTGCAGCTCGGAGCCGTCCACCAGCTCGGCCGTCACCTCGCACTCGCCGCCGTGGGCGCGCAGCTGAGCGGTGTACGTGCCCGGGCCGGCCGGGGGCGTTCCGCACCAGCGGGGCTTGATGGCGGTCAGGGAGGTCACGTCGAGGGCCTCGACCGGGCCGACGGTGACCGTGTTGTTCACCGGGGAGATGTCGAGCACGTAGCGCGGCTTGCCGTCGGGGGCGGGGTGGCCGATCTTCAGGCCCTTGCGCTGGCCGATGGTGAAGCCGAACGCGCCCTCGTGGGTGCCCAGCTTCGTACCGGACTCGTCCAGGATGTCGCCCTCGGCCGGGCCGCCGAGGCGGCTCGCCAGGAAGCCCTGGGTGTCGCCGTCGGCGATGAAGCAGATGTCGTGGCTGTCGGGCTTCTTGGCGACGGCCAGGCCCCGGCGCTCGGCCTCGGCGCGGATCTCGTCCTTGGTGGTGAGGGTGTCACCGAGCGGGAACATGGCGTGGGCGAGCTGCTTCTCGTCCAGGACGCCGAGCACATAGCTCTGGTCCTTGGCCATGTCGGAGGCGCGGTGCAGCTCGCGGCTGCCGTCCTCGGTGAGCACGACGGTGGCGTAGTGGCCGGTGCAGACGGCGTCGAAGCCGAGGGCGAGGGCCTTGTCGAGCAGCGCGGCGAACTTGATCTTCTCGTTGCAGCGCAGGCACGGATTGGGCGTGCGCCCGGCCTCGTACTCCGCGACGAAGTCCTCCACCACGTCCTCGCGGAAGCGTTCCGCCAGATCCCAGACGTAGAACGGGATACCGATGACGTCGGCCGCGCGGCGGGCGTCCCGGGAGTCCTCGATGGTGCAACAGCCGCGCGCCCCGGTCCGGAAGGACTGGGGGTTCGCGGAGAGGGCGAGGTGGACACCGGTCACGTCGTGGCCCGCCTCGGCGGCGCGGGCCGCGGCGACGGCGGAGTCCACGCCGCCCGACATCGCGGCGAGGACACGCAGGGGGCGCTGGGAAGTCTGAGTCATAGCCCCTCCAGGGTACGGGTCGCCGGGAACCGAATGCCCGCGGATATACGTTGACGATCACATGGGGAACAACGGGAGCACCCGGGCGTCGCGAAAGCCCTCGGGCAGGCCGTCGCGGAAGAAGTCCGCGGGCGGTGTCAGCCGGCGTGCTCTGCTGATCGGCGGCGGTGCGGTGGTGGCCGCCGGCACCGCCGTCGTGCTCGCGCGCGACGAGGTGAAGCGGGCCTGGTGGCGGGTGCCAGGTGTGGAGAAGCCCCGCAAGCCCGGTGAGCTGGACTACGCGGGCGCCACCTGGGTCGCCGCCTCCGAGGCGAACTGGCGGCGCGCGGACCGCCCCGACGACTACGGGATCGACCGCGTGATCATCCACGTCACCCAGGGCAGCTTCGACAGCGCGGTACGGGTGTTCCAGGACCCCGCCCACCGGGCCGCGACGCACTACATCGTGGGCCAGGACGGACGGGTGGTGCAGATGATCCGCGAGCTGGACGTGGCGTACCAGGCGGGCAACCGCTCCTTCAACGAACGGGCGATCGGCATCGAGCACGAGGGGTTCGTGGACCGGCCCAAGGACCTCACCAAGGCGATGTACGAGTCCTCGGCGCGGCTGACGGCGTCGATCTGCGCCCGGTACGACATACCCATCGACCGGGAGCACATCATCGGGCACGTGGAGGTGCCGGGTACCGACCACACCGACCCGGGGCCGCACTGGGACTGGGACCGCTATCTGAAGCTGGTGCGGCGGGCGGCGACGGCCCCCGCGCCCACCCCTTCCGTACGGGCTTCCGGGTGAGCGCCCTCAGCTGAGCCCGGCCGTCCGGGCCCGCTCCACCGCCGGGCCGATCGCCTGGGCCAGCGCCTTCACGTCGTCCTCGGTGGAGGTGTGGCCGAGCGAGAAGCGCAGGGTGCCCCGGGCCAGGTCCGGATCGGTGCCGGTGGCCAGGAGTACGTGGCTGGGCTGGGCGATCCCGGCGGTGCAGGCGGAGCCGGTGGAGCACTCGATGCCCTGGGCGTCCAGCAGCAGGAGGAGGGAGTCGCCCTCGCAGCCGGGGAAGCTGAAGTGGGCGTTGGCCGGGAGCCGCCCGGCCGGGTCCGGGTCGCCGCCGAGCACGGCGTCCGGGACGGCGTGGCGTACGGCGGCCACGAGGTCGTCGCGCAGCCCTCCGACGCGCCGGGCGAAGTGCTCGCGCCCCTCGGCGGCCAGCCGCCCCGCCACGGCGAAGGAGGCGACGGCGGGCACGTCCAGGGTGCCGGAGCGCACGTGCCGCTCCTGACCACCGCCGTGCAGCACGGGTACGGGGGTGTGGTCGCGGCCCAGCAGCAGCGCGCCGATGCCGAACGGGCCGCCGATCTTGTGGCCGCTGACCGTCATCGCGGCCAGTCCGGAGGCGGCGAAGCCGACCTCCAGCTGACCGAAGGCCTGGACGGCGTCGGCGTGCATCGGGATCCCGAACTCGGCGGCCACCGAAGCCAGTTCCCGTACCGGCATGACCGTGCCGATCTCGTTGTTCGCCCACATCACGGTGATCATCGCGACGTCGTCGGGGTCCCGGAGGATCGCCTCGCGGAGGTCTTCGGGGTGGACCCGGCCGTAGCGGTCGACCGGGAGGTAGTCGACGGTCGCGCCCTCGTGCTCGGCGAGCCAGTCGACGGCGTCCAGGACCGCGTGGTGTTCGACGGGACCGGCGAGGACCCGGGTGCGGCGGGGGTCGGCGTCGCGCCGGGACCAGTAGAGGCCCTTGACGGCGAGGTTGTCGGCCTCCGTGCCGCCGGAGGTGAACACCACCTCGCTGGGGCGGGCGCCGAGGGCGTCGGCGAGGGTTTCTCTGGACTCCTCGACGGTACGGCGGGCCCGGCGCCCGGCTGCGTGCAGGGAGGACGCGTTCCCGGTGACGGCGAGCTGGGCGGTCATCGCCTCGATCGCTTCGGGAAGCATCGGCGTGGTCGCGGCGTGGTCGAGGTAGGCCATGGTGGGGCCGATTCTACGAGCCCGGGGCGGGGCGCATGGCGGGCACGTCCCGGACCGCCCTCGTCAGCCGCCCAGGTTCCAGGCGACCGTGCCGTTGACGGAGACCAGGACGGCCAGGACGACGAGGTCGGCGACGCCGAGTGCGAGGCCGAGCCGGGCGCGGCCGGGGCGGCGGGTGCGGCGGGCCAGGGCCAGCAGCGCCATCACGATCGCGGTGGGGCCGAGGAGCAGGTTGAACACCAGCAGGCCGACGAGGCCGAGGACGAAGGAGGCGACGGCCAGCCCGTCCGCCTCCCGGCCGACGGCCCGGCGGGGAGCGGGGGCGGGGGCCTTCTCCGGTGCCGTGCCCGGGTCGGCGGGGTCCTGGTCGATGACCTCGTCCGTACGGCGGGCGCGGTCGATGAGGGTGAGGGTCATGGTGCGAGCTCCTTCGGATGGGTCCGGTCGGGACGGGCTCGGCGGGTGCGGGTGCGGGTGTACGTGCGGATCATCGGGTTGCGGGGCGGATCAGCAGGTACGGACTACGCGTACGGATCAGCAGGTACGGATACGGGTGCGGGTCAGCGGGTGCGGCGGGCGTGGCGCTCCCGGGCGGCGAAGATCAGCAGCCAGACGCCGATCACGCTCCCGGCGGCCAGGGAGACCGGAACCGGAAGCTGGGCGACCGCCCCGAGGGCGATCCCCAGGAGCAACAGCGCGGCGACGAGGACAAGCACGGCGGAACCTCTCTCTACGAAGTCTGCGCGGGGCCGCGCGAGACGAAAGCCGTTCGGAGTACGAGTGTTCACTGACTTGCCAGCCTAAACCTCCGGCCCCTTCCTTGGCTCGGAGAACGGTTGTTTACTGAATGGCATGAGTCACACCGTCGGCATTCGCCAGACCCAGAAGCTGAGGACCCGCCAGTCCCTGCTGGACGCCGCGCTCGGGCTGCTGGAGCACCAGAGCCTGAGCAGCCTGGGGCTGCGGGAGGTGACCCGGGCCGCCGGGGTCACCCCCACCGCCTTCTACCGGCACTTCGAGGACACCGCCACCCTCGGGGTGGCCCTGGTGGAGGAGACGCTGGGCAGTCTGCACGGGCTGATCGCCGCGGTGCTCATGGAGACGGGCGACAGCGAGGAGCGGGTGGACCGCAGCGTGGAGGTGATAGCGCGCCATGTCGCCGCGCAGCCCGCCCACTTCCGGTTCATCGCCCGGGAGCAGCACGGCGGGGTGGGCCCGGTGCGCGAGGCCATCGCGGCGCAGCTGTTCCGGTTCGCGGAGGAGGTGGCCCTCGCGCTCGGCCAGGAGCCGGAGGCGGCCGGATGGAGCGAGGAGGACCTGCTGATGCTGGGCGGGTTCTATGTGGACCACATGGTGATGACCGCGTCGGCGCTGCTGGAGGGCGGTCCGGAGCGTGAGCGGGAGGTGGTCCGGCGGACCAAACGGCGGCTGCGGCTGGTGTCGATCGGCCGCGCCCACTGGCTGGACGAGGCCCCCGCCCGGGACTGACAACGGCGCCGCGCCCGCCCGGGGATGCCCCGGACGGGCGCGGAAGCCGTCGCCGTACGTCTACGTCCGTACGGCCTTCTCCGTCGCGTACGTCCTACTTCGCGCGCGGCGCCTTCGCCAACTGGCGGGACTGGGCGACGAGGCGGTCCGCGCTGTCCCAGACCTCCGCGTCCTCCTCCAGGAAGCCGCCCGCGAGGTTGCGGGTGGTGATGGAGACCCGCAGCGGGCCCGGGGCGGGGCGGCAGCGGATGTGGGTGGTGAGCTCGACGGTGGGGGTCCAGCCGGTGAGGCCCAGCTCGAACGAGGTCGGCGGCAGGGCGTCCACCGTGAGCAGCAGGGAGAGCGCGTCGGGGTCGCGGCCGTCCGCGAGGCCGAACCAGCCGCGCATCTCACCCTTGCCGGACGGGGCGCCGACCGCCCAGCCGACGGTCGCCGGGTCCAGCTTGATGTCGAGGCGGTCGGTGATGGCCGAGCTGCCCGGGATCCTGGGCGCGCCGTCGCTCGGGCCGAGGCAGTGGTCCCGGTCGGGCATCGCGGGCGGCAGGGCGGTGGTGCGTACGTCGTCGGGCAGCGCGTCCAGGTCGCCGTAGGTGGCGAGGACCCGGATGCGCTCGATCTCGCTGCCGTCCTCGGCGTACTGGAAGAGGGAGGCCTGACCCGTGGAGAGGGTGCGGCCGGTGCGGACCGTCTGGGTCCGGATCACGGCCGGTCCGGGGACGGAGGCGGTGAGGTAGTGCGCCGAGACGGAGAACGGGTCGGGGTGCGGCAGGGCCTCGCCCAGCGCGCGGCCGAGGAGGGCCAGCAGGTATCCGCCGTTGACGGCCTGGATGATGGTCCAGCCCGCGGAGAGCTCCGCGTCGTAGACGCCTTCCTCGCGCAGGGTGACCGCGGTGTCCCGGTCGAACTCGCTGTCGCCGATGGTTGCCGGGGCGGTCTGTGCCGCCGCCTCTGTCGCTGCCTGTGCCATGAGAGGGACGGTACACCGATTGAATTACTGAGCGGTAGCTTTTTGGTGGCCCCTTGCGCGGCCCTACGCCTCCTCCGCCCGCGCCGAGGAGCGGTTGTACGCACGCGGCGCCCGCCAGTGGAAGCGCAGCGCCAGCAGCCGCAGGGTGAACGCGGCGATCACGGCCGCGCCGCTGGTGAAGGCGTTGAGGGTGTCGAAGCGGATGCACAGGACGACCATGGTCGCGCCGACGATCGCGGGCACCGCGTACAGGTCTCGGTCCCAGCGCAGCAGCGAGGGCACCTCGTTGGCCAGCACGTCCCGCAGCACACCGCCGCCGACGGCCGTGGCCAGCCCGAGCGCCGCGGAGGCCGTCAGCCCGAGCCCGTACTCGTACGCCTTCACCGTCCCCGTCACACAGAACAGGCCGAGCCCCGCCGCGTCGAAGACGTTGACGCCGGACTGGATCCGCTCCACATGCGGGTGGAGGAAGAAGACCAGGCCGGCGGCGAAGAGCGGGGTGATGAAGTAGCCGAGGTCGGTGAAGGCGGCGGGCGGGATCGCGCCGATCATCACGTCACGGAACAGCCCTCCGCCCAGCGCTGTCACCTCGGCGAGGACCGCGATGCCGAAGACATCGAAGTTCTTGCGTACGGCGAGCAGGGCGCCCGAGATCGCGAAGACGAAGATCCCGACGAGATCGAGCGCATGCTGGACGGAGGGCGTGAACAGTTCGGTGAGCACCGGACAATTGTGCCGGTCTCAGACCCCGGCCTCAGACCCCGGTCTCAGACCCCGGTCTCAGGCCTTGGGGCTCTCCTCCGCCCGGTCGGTGCTCCCCGCGTCGGCCTGAGCCGGTACGGTCGCGGGCTCCTCCTTCTCCGGAGCCGCTTCCTTCTCGGCCGGAGCGTCGGCCTCCTTTTCCGGAGCACCGGCCTCCGGCGCGTCAGACGCCTCCCCCTCCGACACCTCCACCGCCTCGGTCGCCACCGCCTCCGTGGAGATCACCGCCTCGATCCCGGTGGCCAGGGTCTGCTTGACCGTCCCGGCCTCGATCTCGGCCGTGAAGTGGCAGGCCACCTTGTGCCCGTCACCGGTGTCCAGCAGCGGCGGGCGCTCCGTGGCGCACTTGGTCTCCTGCACCCACGGGCAGCGGGTGTGGAAGCGGCAGCCGGCCGGCGGGTTGGCCGGGGAGGGCAGGTCGCCGTGGAGCAGGATGCGCTCGCGGCGGTCCTCGACCTCGGGGTCCGGCACCGGGACGGCCGACATCAGCGCCTTGGTGTACGGGTGCCGGGGCCCCGCGTACAGCGCGTCGCTCGGCGCCTCCTCGACCAGCCCGCCCAGGTACATGACCCCGATGACGTCCGAGATGTGCCGGACCACGGCGAGGTCGTGGGCGATCACCAGATAGGTCAGGCCCAGCGACTCCTGGAGCTCCTCCAGGAGGTTGATGACCTGCGCCTGGACCGAGACGTCGAGCGCCGAGACCGGCTCGTCGCAGATGATCACGTCGGGTTCCAGGACGAGGGCCCGCGCGATGCCGATGCGCTGGCGCTGGCCGCCGGAGAACTCGTGCGGGTAGCGGGAGAGCGCGTTGGACGGCAGGCCGACCCGGGCGAGGATCGCCTTGATCTTCTCCCGGCGCTCGGCCTGGTCCTTGCCGATGCCGTGGGCCGCCATGCCCTCGGACAGGATCGACTCGATGTTCTGCCGGGGGTTGAGGCTGCCCAGCGGGTCCTGGAAGACCATCTGGAGGCGGCGGCGGAAGGACCGCATCTCCTCCGAGGGCAGCTGCGCGAGGTCGGTGCCGTCGAAGACGACCGCGCCGTCGGTGATGTCGTTCAGCCGCAGCACCGCGCGGCCGAGGGTCGTCTTGCCGCACCCCGACTCGCCGACCAGGCCGTACGTCTGCCCGGCCGCCACGCTGAGCGAGACGCCGTCGACGGCGTAGACATGGCCCACCGTACGGTCGAAGAAGAGGCCCTTCTTCACCGGGAAGTGGACTTTGACGCCGTCCAGTTCGAGCAGGCTCATGCCGGGACCTCCGCCTTGGGCAGGACCGGGTTGACGCAGCGGACCTGGTGTCCGGCGGCGCGTGGTTCGGTCAGTTCGGGGGTGCCGGTGAGGCACTCCAGCGTGTAGTGGTCGCAACGGGGTGCGAAGGCGCAGCCGTCGGCCCAGGCGATCTTGTCGTTGATGGAGCCGCGGATCGGGTTGAGCGGCTCGCCGCGCGGGGCGTCCAGGCGCGGGATGGAGCCGAGCAGCCCGTGCGCGTACGGGTGGGTGGGATGGGCGAACAGCTCGCGGCGGCCCGCCGTCTCCACCGCCCGGCCCGCGTAGAGGACGTTGACCTCGTCGCAGAGACCGGCCACCACGCCCAGGTCGTGGGTGATCATCAGCAGGGCGGTGCCCTCCTGGTCGACCAGCTCCTTGAGAAGCTCCAGGATCTGCGCCTGGATGGTCACGTCCAGTGCCGTGGTCGGCTCGTCCGCGATCAGCAGGCGGGGCGCGCAGGCCACCGCCATGGCGATCAGCGCACGCTGACGCATACCGCCGGAGAGCTGGTGCGGGTACTCCTTGAGCCGCCGCGTGGGGTCGGGGATGCCGACCCGGTCCAGCAGCGACGCCGCTTCCTTGCGGGCCTTCTCGCCCTTGAGGCCGCGGTGCCGCTGGAGGATCTCGGTGACCTGGATACCGATGGGGATGACCGGGTTCAGCGAGGAGAGCGGGTCCTGGAAGATCATCGCCAGCTGGCTGCCGCGCATGTCGCGGAGCTTGCGCTCGCTGATGCCCAGCAGGTTCTGGCCGTCGAACTCGGCCCGTCCCCCGATCGTCACGCCCTTGCGGGGCAGCAGCCCCATCAGGGCGAGCGAGGTGACGGACTTGCCGCACCCCGACTCGCCCACCAGGCCGACGACCTGGCCCTGGTCGACGTCGAAGGAGACGCCGTCCACGGCCGTGGCGTCCTTGCGGCCGCGCGCGGTGAAGGTGACGCTGAGTTCTTCAACTGAAAGCAGTGGCATAGGACTTCAGCCTCGCAGCTTCGGGTCGAGGGCTTCGCGCATGGACTCGCCGAGCAGGGTGAAGCCGAGTGCCGTGATGATGATGCCGATGGCCGGGTAGGCGGCCATCATCGGCTCGTTGTCGAAGAAGCGCTGCGCCTGCGAGAGCATCACGCCCCACTCGGGAACGGCCGGGTCGGGGTTGCCGAGCCCCAGGTAGGAGAGGGCCGCCGCCTCGATGATCGCGGTGGCGAGGCTCAGCGTCGCCTGGACGATCACCGGGCTCAGGGAGTTCGGCAGGATCTGGGTGAGGACGATCCGCTTGCGCCGGATACCGACGGCCTTCGCGGCGAGCACGTAGTCCGCGCCGCCCTGGACCAGCATCGAACCCCGCAGCAGGCGGGCGAAGATGGGGATCTGGACGACACCGACGGCGATCATCACGGTGGTCAGCGACTGCCCGAGCACGGCGGCGATGGAGACGGCCAGCAGCAGGGACGGCAGCGACAGCATGATGTCGGTGATGCGCATGATCACGGTGTCGACGCGCTGTCCGACCTTGCCGCCGAGGGTGGCGGCGGCGCCGGAGAGGACACCGACGGTGGCGCCGACGATCAGGCCGATGAGCATGGAGACCACACCGACGAGGAGCGTCTGCCGGGCCCCGACGAGCCAGCGGGAGAACATGTCGCGGCCCAGGTGGTCCAGGCCGAACCAGTTCTCGCCGCGCATACCGACGAACTTGCCCTGGTTGGGGAAGACTTCGCCGCGCCACGTCTGCGCGGTGGGGCCGTGCGGCGCGAGGATCGGGCCGATGATCGCGACGAGCACGAACACGGCGATGATCGAGGCGCCGATGACCGCCATCTTGCTGGAGCGCATCCGGCGGAACGCCTCGCGCCAGAGGCTGGTGCCCGCGACGGTCTCGGAGCTCTGTGTCAGCTCGGCGAGACGGTCGATCTTGTCTGCTTTGTTGGTCAGGATCGTCACGTCAGTGCACCCGCACTCTCGGGTCGATGATGCTGTACGCGAGGTCGACCAGGAGGTTGATGAGCACGTACACCATCGCGATGAAGAGAATGAATCCGACGAGGACCGGGTAGTCGCGACCGTCGATCGCGGTACGGATGAAGGAGCCGATGCCGCCGAAGTCGAAGACGGACTCGGTGAGCACCGCACCGGAGAGCAGGCTGCCGGTCAGCAGGCCGACCGCGGTGATCACGGGCAGCAGCGCGTTGCGCAGGACGTGGCGCCCGCGGACGACGCGCTTGTCCAGGCCCTTGGACTCGGCGGTACGGATGTAGTCCTCGCCGAGCACCTCCAGGACGCTGGCCCGGGTCATCCGGACGATCACGGCGAGCGGGATCGAGGCCAGCGCGAGGGCGGGCAGGACCAGATGCATGATCGCGTCCCAGCTCGCGTCGAACTCGCCGGTCAGCAACCCGTCCAGTACGGCGAGCCCGGTGACGTCGGTGGCGTTGAGGCCGGTGGTGAGCCTCCCCTGGCTCGGGAACCAGCCCAGCTGGACGGAGAAGATCCCGCGCAGCAGCATGGCCAGGAAGAAGACCGGGATGCAGATGCCGAGCAGCGATCCGGAGACGGACGCCACGTCCAGCCAGCCGCCGCGGTGCTTGGCCGCCAGATAGCCCATCGGGATGCCCACGACGACGGCGATCAGGATCGCGGCGACGCTGAGCTCCAGAGTGGCCGGGAAGCGCAGGGCGAATTCGTCCCACACCGGCTGACCGGTCTGGGTGGAGGTTCCGAGGTCGAGCTCGAAGATGCGCTTGAGGAAGCGCCAGTACTGGACGTGCACCGGCTCGTCGAGCCCGAGTGCACGGTTGATCCTCGCCACTTCGGCTTCGGTGGCCCGCTCGCCCAGGATCGCTGAGGCGGGTCCGCCGGGCAGTCGGTTCAGCCAGAGGAACAGCAGGACCGACAGGCCGAGCAGGGTGGGAATGAGCTGGAGAAGTCTTCTGACGACGAGTCGCAGCACCCCGCATGCCCCTTTCTCACGTGCGTCGAAGCGGGTCCGCCCGGCCACCTGGTTGCTGTGGCCGGGCGGACCCGCTGGTGTGCGATTACTTGAAGGAGACCTCGGCGAAGTTCTCCTGCGTCAGCGGGGAGACCTTCGGCGGATTGACGTTCTTGGCGAACGCGATCGCCGGCGGGGACGACGAGATCGGCACGCCCGGGACGTACTCCATGATCGCCTCGTTGGCCTTCTTGTACGCGTCGGTACGGCCGGCGGTGTCGGCGATCTCGGAGGCCGCGTTCACGACCTCGAAGAGCTTCTTGTCCTTGAAGCCCCACTGCGCGTCGTGCTTGGAGAACCAGGTGCCGATGAAGTTGAAGCCGTCGTTGAAGTCACCGGTCCAGCCCAGCAGGTGCAGGGAGCAGGAGCCGGACTGCACGGCGTCCAGGTAGTCCGGGGCCCACTTCATGGCCTTCGGCTTGACGGTGATGCCGGCCTTCTCCAGGTCGGCCTTCATCAGCTCGAACAGGTCCTGCGGGGCAGGCATGTACGGGCGGGTGACCTCGGTCGGGTAGCAGAAGTCGACGGTCAGCTTCTCCTCACCGGCCTGCTTGAGGAGGTCCTTCGACTTGGCGGTGTCGAAGGCGTACGTCTTCACCTGGTCCGAGTAGCCGGCGACCGTGTCGGGCATGAACTGGGTCGCCACCTTGCCGCCCTCGGGCAGCTGGGTCTTGACGAGGTTCTCGCGGTCGATGGCGTGCGAGATGGCCTGGCGGACCTCAAGCTTCTTCAGCGCCGGGTTGGCCGACTGCGTCATGCCGACGTAGAAGATGTTGAAGACGTCACGGGTCGGGACCTCGAAGCCCTGCTTCTCCAGCGTCGTCACATCGGCGGGCGAGACCAGGTCGTAGCCGTCGATGTCACCGGCCTGGAGGGCCTGGCGGCGGGTCTCCTCGGTGGAGATGGTGCGGAAGACCAGGTTCTTCACCTTGGCCTTGTCGCCCCAGTAGCCGTCGAAGCGCTCCAGGGAGACTTCCTTGTTCCCCTTGTTCCACTTGGTGATCTTGTACGGGCCGGTACCGGCGACCGTGCCGGCCTCCTGGCTGTACTTGGGGTACGTGATCGCGTCGCCCTTGGCGGTCGCGTCCTGCTTCGCGTACTCCTGGATCGCCTTGGGCGAGTGGATCGCGAGCGCCTGGAGGGAGAAGCCGCCGGGCAGGTTCGCCGTGGTCTCGTTGACCTCGATGACCGCGGTGTTCTCGTCCTTGGCGGTGCAGGACTTGTAGTTCGCCTTGGGCGCCTCGGAGTCCTCGTTCTTCGCGAACCCGCCCATGATCTTCTGCCAGTAGTACGAGACCGCGCTGGACTGGTACGTACCCTTCCAGTTGAACCAGTGGTCGTAGTTCGCGCAGACCGCGGCGGCGTTGAGCGCCTCGCCGTCGTGGAACTTCACACCCTGGCGCAGGTTGAACGTCCAGACCTTGCCGGTCGGGTCGCTCTCCCACTTCTCGGCGAGGCCGCCGACCAGCTTGCTGCCGCCGGGCTCGTGCTCCAGCAGCGCCTCGAACGCCTGGCGGGTGACGCGGAACGTCTCGCCGTCGCTCGCGAGGGCCGGGTCGAGGGAGCCGGGGTCACCGGATCCGGCGAAGACGAAGGTGTCCTTGTCGCCCCCCTTGGAGCCGCCCTCGTCCCGCTCGCTGGAACAGCCCGTGGCGATCAGACCGACAGCGACCGCTGTCGTGATCGCCCGGACGGCCCGGGACTTGAATATGCGCATGGGTCCACCCCTGGTTCGCCATGTGGTGAGGTTTGATGGCCGCACACTACAGACGGGGTACACCGCAAGAGAACAGTCCGGATAGCGGTGAGACCTAGTCGAGACCCGGACAGTTAACAAACCGTCCAGTTCCGGGACATCCCCCCGTGGGCAGTTAACAAGCCGGACATCCAGGGGTGTTCGGCGAGGCGAGGGCCCCGGGCGCGGGTCAGCGCGTCAGCGGGGCTGGGGCGGGTAGCCGTAGCCGGGGGCGGCGGCGGGCGGCGGGCCCGCGGGGGCGTGCGCCTCGCGGTCGTAGAACGGTCGGGTGTTGGCGCGCAGCCACATCGCGACCGGGTCGTACTCGTCGGACATGGCGACGGTGGAGACGGGCAGCCCGTCGGGGACCGCGCCGATCGACTGCCGCATCATCGTGCGCACCGCGTCGACGGAGGCCCGCCCGGTGTCGTACAGATCGAGCCCGATCGCGAGGTACGGGACACCCACGGCGGGGTGCACCCAGGCGCGGCGCAGCGAGCGGACGGCCGGGGTGCGGTGGGCGTTCTGGGTGAGCTGGGCGTAGAACTGCGGGAGCTCCACGGCCGGTTCGGTCAGCCGGAGCGGGCCCGCGGGCAGCCGGTCCAGGCCGGTGGCGATCCGGCGCAGGTCGAGCCAGGGGATGCCGACGCCGCCGCCCGGGGCGTGCGGATTGAGCCAGATGCCCCAGCGGTCGGGGAAGAGGGCGCGGGAGATGTCCCGGCCGGAGACCAGCTCGTGGGCCCTGCTCCAGCCGCTGGCGGAGAGCTCCTGGGCGGAGGTGACGCACGGGGCGTACCCCAGGCCGTCGACCTCCATGGACCCGTACTGGGCGTCCGGGGAGCCGGCCGTGCCGTGCCAGAGCAGCATCCAGACCCGGCCGTCGGCGAGGGCCGCGAGCAGCGCCTCGTAGGCGTCGAAACGCCCGGGGGTCACCTGGCGCAGCATGTGCTCGACCTTGCCGGCCGCCGCAGTGCCTGACGCACTCACCCTGGGTTCCGCCCCTCATCGTCCGTCGCTCCCGGGCACACGGGAGCGGTCCTCGTCATCAAACCAGCTTATGCGCCACTTCTGGCACCGACTTGACGCCACGGTCGGCGGACGCCGGTCCGCGGCCCCGCGGCAGTGCGGTGAGCGACCCTCGCGCCGGTACGGTAAGTGGCTCTTGCCCCGGTGCGGCAAGTGACCCGCACCGTTGTACGGTCAGTGGCCCCCGCCCGGGTGCGGTACGTGGCCCTCGCGCCGGTAGAACGGCCGCACTTTCTCCCGCATCCAGTCGCCGACCAGGTCCTGGGTCACATCCAGCAGGACCAGGTTCACCGGCCAGGGCACCTCGACGCGGCCGAGCGCCCGGCCCAGGGCGTCCATGGGCAGGTTCTGCCCCGTACCGTCCCAGGCCGCGAACTCGACGCCGACGAAGAGGACCGGGTCGCCGCCCTCGATGCTGGCGAGCGCCCGGCGGGCGGTGGCCACCACGCCGGTCGCCTCGAACTCGGCGGAGACGGCGGCGAGGAAGTCGAGCGGGTCGTGCTGCCAGTCCGGTTCGTACAGCTTGACCCGGCCGCCGGAGGCGGGCCCGTCCAGGGCGGTGCGCCCGGCCCGGCAGAGCTCGGCGACGGCGGACGGCGGCAGCGGTATGCCGACCGCGCCGCCCGGGTTCACCGCGATGCCGACCTGCGGGGGCAGGCCTCGGGCGAAGTCGCGGGCGGGCGCCACGGCGAAGGACATATGGCTGCCGACGCAGCTCAGGAACTGGCCCTCGGAGCTGAAGACGGGGACGTACGCGGCGCCGTCGATGTCCATCATCGGCAGGTCCAGGTCGGCGCTGGCGGGGGAGCCGCCGTTGGGCAGCGGCACCCAGACCGAGCTGCGGCCGAGCACTTCGACGAGGCGGCCGCCCGCGTCGGCGACGCCGAGGGAGGCGGTCAGCACCTCTTCGAGCTCGTTGGCGGGCCAGCCCTGCTGGGGGTGTGGCTGGACCGGTGCCGGAATGTCCACTGCCTCTGCGCCTCTCGCTGCTGTCGCCTGTTCCGGCCAGAACCCTAACCGGAGCAGGCCGCCGGGTCGTGGCCGTCCGGGAAGTCATGGCCGTCCGGGAAGTCGCGGCCGTCCGGGAAGGAGATCCGGCCGAGCGCGCTCGCCGCCGCCCGGTCCAGCAGCACCGCCGAGGCGCAGCCGGGGGGCAGCGCGCCCTGTTCGGTGTCGCGGATCAGCCGGGCCACCGCGTGCCGGTGGCGGGCGAAGGCGTAACCGGAGACGCCCCGGCCACGCTCGCGCTGTCCCTGGCGGGCCGTCCGGGGGTCCACGTCGAGGAGGATCAGATGCAGGGTCCGGCCCCGGCGGGCGGCGTGCAGGGCGAGCCAGCGGCGTACCCAGGTCTGCGTACCGCAGTCGTGTACGACGACGGATTCGCCGGAACGCAGGGTGGCCCAGAGCCCGAGGTAGTGCGCGGCCCGGACCAGGGGGCGGTAGAGGGCGTAGGGGAATAACCGGGGCAGGGCGGCGGCCCAGCGGTCGCGGGTGTTCTGGGAGTCGATGGCGCGGCCGCTCACGGTCCGCCGGATCAGGGTGGACTTGCCCCCGCCGGGCAGCCCGGAGACGACCACGACGGCGCCTGCGGGGAAGTGGAGGCACTCGGGGCTGTTCCCGGTACGCCCGCGCAGATCGCGTACCACCGGCGCACGGGGTTCCAGCAGTTCGTGTACGGGCGCGCCGGGCTGCGCCGAAAGTCCGGGCACCGACGCCCCGGCCCCGGGCTGTGCGGGCAGCTCCCGCACAGGTGCCCCGGCCTGCGCGGGCATCGCGTCGTGCGCGACCCCCGCGGTCGGTACCGACCGCTGCAACGTCATCGCCCATCCCCCTGCTGTCGGGCCGCTCACGCCTGCTGTGAAGTGTAAAGAAACGGCAAGGCGGCACAACCGGCTCCGCCTCCCGTACATGAGTCCGGGACCGGCCGCCCCACTCTGCCGCAAGCCGTGCGATGATGACCCCGCCAACTGCATACCGGCCGTTCGAATCCGCGCGGGAGAGTTCCGGCCACAGTGTGAGCCGGGCGCCGAAGGAGCAAGATCCTCCCTTGAATCTCTCAGGCCCCGTACCGCGTGGACGAGGCAGATCTGAAAAGCGGGCCGCTCCGGCGGCTCCACCCAAGGTGCAAGCCGAGCCCCGTGACCAGGGGCGTCCCTCTTCAGGGGCATACCCCGTCAGGGGCTATCGGCGAACCTCTCAGGTTCCGATGACAGATGGGGAGGATTTCCGTCCTGACGTCGTCATGCCCTGGAGCCGTATCCATGAGCACTGCCCCCCGTCTCACCGCCCTCGACGCGCTGCACCGCTCGCTCGGCGCCACCATGACCGACTTCGCGGGCTGGGACATGCCGCTGCGGTACGCGAGTGAGCGCGACGAGCACAACGCCGTACGCACCCGGGCCGGTCTCTTCGACCTCTCCCACATGGGCGAGATCACCGTCACCGGCCCCGAGGCCGCGGCCTTCCTGAGCTACGCGCTGGTGGGCAACATCGCCACCGTCGGCAACGGCCGGGCGCGCTACACGATGATCGTCCAGGAGGACGGCGGCATCGTGGACGACCTGATCGTCTACCGGCTGGGCGAGACCGAGTACATGGTCGTCGCCAACGCGGGCAACGCCCAGATCGTGCTGGACGCGCTGACCGCCCGCGTCGGGGGCTTCGACGCCGAGGTGCGCGACGACCGGGACGCGTACGCGCTGCTCGCGGTCCAGGGCCCCGAGTCCCCCGCGATCATGAAGGCCGTCACCGACGCCGACCTGGACGGGCTGAAGTACTACGCGGGCCTGCCGGGCACGGTCGCCGGGGTCCCGGCGCTCATCGCCCGTACCGGCTACACCGGCGAGGACGGCTTCGAGCTGTTCGTGGCGCCCGAGCACGCGGAGCAGCTGTGGCGGGCGCTGACGGAGGCCGGCGAGGCGCACGGGCTGATCCCCTGCGGCCTCTCCTGCCGGGACACGCTGCGCCTGGAGGCGGGCATGCCGCTGTACGGGCACGAGCTGACGACCGCGCTGACCCCGTTCGACGCGGGTCTGGGCCGGGTCGTGAAGTTCGAGAAGGAGGGCGACTTCGTGGGGCGCGAGGCGCTCCGGGCCGCCGCCGAGCGCGCCGAGACCGCCCCGCCGCGCAAGCTGGTCGGCCTGATCGCCGAGGGCCGCCGGGTCCCGCGTGCGGGTTTCTCGGTCGTCGCCGACGGCAAGGTCATCGGCGAGGTCACCTCCGGCGCTCCCTCCCCCACCCTGGGCAAGCCGATCGCCATGGCGTACGTGGACGCGGCCTTCGCCGCCCCGGGCACCGAGGGCGTGGGCGTGGACATCCGGGGCACGCACGAGCCGTACGAGGTCGTCGCGCTGCCGTTCTACAAGCGCCAGAAGTGATATTCCGGAGGGAACGGTGTATTCCGGCCCCTCCCTATCGGCGCGCGGGCGTCACAGAAGTGACGTACCTCCGTCTCACACCGTAAGACCACCGTTCATCAGCACTCCCCCGCGTACAGGAGAATTCAGGTCATGAGCAACCCCCAGCAGCTGCGGTACAGCAAGGAGCACGAGTGGCTGTCGGCCGTCGAGGACGGCGTGGCCACGATCGGCATCACGGAGTACGCGGCCAACGCGCTCGGTGACGTCGTCTTCGCCCAGCTTCCGGAGGTCGGTGACACGGTGACCGCGGGCGAGACCTGCGGCGAGCTGGAGTCGACCAAGTCCGTCAGCGATCTGTACTCGCCGGTGACCGGCGAGGTGACGGCGGCCAACCAGGACGTCGTGGACGACCCCTCGCTGGTGAACTCCGCTCCCTTCGAGGGCGGCTGGCTGTTCAAGGTGCGCGTCGAGGGGGAGCCGGACGATCTGCTCTCCGCCGACGAGTACACCGCGTTCTCCGGCAACTGAGACCTTAAGGGACCCCCTGATGTCGCTTCTGAACTCCTCCCTCCACGAGCTGGACCCGGACGTCGCCGCCGCCGTCGACGCCGAGCTCCACCGCCAGCAGTCCACCCTCGAAATGATCGCCTCGGAGAACTTCGCTCCGGTCGCGGTCATGGAGGCACAGGGCTCCGTCCTCACCAACAAGTACGCCGAGGGCTACCCGGGCCGCCGCTACTACGGCGGCTGTGAGCACGTCGACGTGGTCGAGCAGATCGCGATCGACCGGATCAAGGCCCTGTTCGGTGCCGAGGCCGCCAACGTCCAGCCGCACTCCGGTGCGCAGGCGAACGCCGCCGCGATGTTCGCGCTGCTGAAGCCGGGCGACACGATCATGGGCCTGAACCTGGCCCACGGCGGTCACCTGACCCACGGCATGAAGATCAACTTCTCCGGCAAGCTCTACAACGTGGTCCCCTACCACGTCGACGAGAGCGGTCTCGTGGACATGGAGGAGGTCGAGCGCCTCGCCAAGGAGTCCCAGCCGAAGCTGATCGTGGCCGGCTGGTCCGCCTACCCGCGCCAGCTGGACTTCGCCGCCTTCCGCCGGATCGCGGACGAGGTCGGCGCGTACCTGATGGTCGACATGGCGCACTTCGCGGGCCTGGTCGCGGCCGGGCTGCACCCCAACCCGGTGCCGCACGCCCATGTCGTCACGACCACCACGCACAAGACCCTCGGCGGTCCGCGCGGTGGCGTGATCCTCTCCACGCAGGAGCTCGCCAAGAAGATCAACTCGGCGGTCTTCCCGGGTCAGCAGGGCGGCCCGCTGGAGCACGTGATCGCGGCCAAGGCCGTCTCGTTCAAGATCGCGGCGGGCGAGGAGTTCAAGGAGCGCCAGCAGCGCACCCTGGACGGCGCCCGCATCCTGGCCGAGCGCCTGGTCCAGCCGGACGTCACCGAGGTGGGCGTCTCCGTCCTCTCCGGCGGCACCGACGTGCACCTGGTCCTGGTGGACCTGCGCAACTCCGAGCTGGACGGCCAGCAGGCCGAGGACCGGCTCCACGAGCTGGGCATCACGGTCAACCGGAACGCCATCCCGAACGACCCGCGCCCCCCGATGGTCACCTCGGGCCTGCGGATCGGCACCCCGGCGCTCGCGACCCGCGGCTTCGGCGCCGAGGACTTCGCGGAGGTCGCGGAGATCATCGCCGCCGCCCTCAAGCCGTCGTACGACGCGGACGACCTCAAGGCCCGCGTGGTGGCGCTGGCCGAGAAGTTCCCGCTGTACCCCGGCCTGAAGTAGCACCTGGCCTGCGGTTCCACGCATCCGGACGGGGCACCGCGCACACTGAGGAGAGTGAGCGCGGTGCCCCGTTCCATGCCCCTCGCCCGCTGGTTTCCTCCCGCTTCTCCCGCTTGCCCCGCTTGTCCCCGCACCGCCCAGGCAGACAACGGCGTCTTCCAACCCCCCAAGGAGTCCTCCCGTGGCCATCTCGGTCTTCGACCTCTTCTCGGTCGGCATCGGCCCGTCCAGCTCCCACACGGTGGGCCCGATGCGGGCCGCCCGGATGTTCGCGCGCCGCCTGAAGAACGAGGGCCTGCTCGCGCACACGACCTCGATACGGGCCGAGCTGTACGGCTCCCTCGGCGCGACCGGCCACGGCCACGGCACCCCGAAGGCGGTCCTGCTCGGCCTGGAGGGCGAGTCCCCGCAGACGGTCGACGTCGAGTCCGCCGACACCCGGGTGGAGGAGATCCGCTCCACCGGCCGGATCAACCTGCTGGGCATGCACGAGATCGCGTTCTCCTTCGACGACGACCTGGTCCTGCACCGCCGCAAGGCGCTCCCGTACCACGCCAACGGGATGACGATCTTCGCGTACGACTCCGAGGGCGCCCCGCTCCTGGAGAAGACGTACTACTCGGTCGGCGGCGGCTTCGTCGTGGACGAGGACGCGGTGGCGGGCGAGAACCCGATCGTCCCGGACGACACGGCCCTGCGCCACCCCTTCCGTACGGGCGACGAGCTGCTGCGCCTGGCCCGCGAGACCGGCCTCTCCATCTCCCAGATGATGCTGGAGAACGAGCTGGCCTGGCGCACCGAGGCCGAGATCCGCTCCGGCCTGCTGGACATCTGGCGCGTCATGCAGGCGTGCGTCTCGCGCGGCATGTCCCGCGAGGGCATCCTCCCCGGCGGCCTCAAGGTCCGCCGCCGCGCCGCGAACTCGGCCCGCCAACTGCGCGCCGAGGGCGACCCGCAGGCCCACGCGATGGAGTGGATCACCCTCTACGCGATGGCGGTCAACGAGGAGAACGCGGCGGGCGGCCGCGTGGTCACCGCCCCCACCAACGGCGCGGCGGGCATCATCCCGGCCGTCCTGCACTACTACATGAACTTCGCGGCCCACGGCTGCACCGAGGCCGAGAAGGAGGACAGCGTCGTCCGCTTCCTCCTCGCCGCCGGCGCCATCGGCCTCCTCTTCAAGGAGAACGCCTCCATCTCCGGCGCCGAGGTCGGCTGCCAGGGCGAGGTCGGCTCGGCCTGCTCGATGGCGGCCGGCGCCCTCGCCGAGGTCCTGGGCGGCTCCCCCGAGCAGGTGGAGAACGCCGCCGAGATCGGCATGGAACACAACCTGGGCCTGACCTGCGACCCGGTCGGCGGCCTCGTCCAGATCCCGTGCATCGAGCGCAACGGCATGGCGGCGGTGAAGGCGGTGACGGCGGCGAAGATGGCGCTGCGCGGCGACGGCAGCCACAAGGTCTCGCTGGACAAGGTCATCAAGACGATGAAGGACACGGGCGCCGACATGAGCGTGAAGTACAAGGAGACGGCGCGGGGCGGGCTCGCGGTGAACATCATCGAGTGCTAGGCGGAGAGGATCTGACCTGGGCATTCGTGACGGTGACGTCCGGCCGCGTTCGTGACGGTGACGCCCGGCTGCGTTCGTGGCGCGTCCGCGCCGACGCCGGACGTCGAGTTCCGGGCCTCGCTCGACCGTATCGTCCTGTATCCCGCCCGAACCGTCGGCGCACACGTCCTACCTCCTGGAGACACCGTGTCCCGCCCGTACGTCCTGCTGTCCGCAGCCGTTTCGCTCGACGGCCACCTGGATACCCGTCCGGGCGAGGACCGGCTCCTGCTGTCCAACAAGGAGGACTTCGACCGCGTCGACTCCGTACGGGCAGGCGTCGACGCCATCCTCGTGGGGCCGGGACACTCCGTGCCGACAACCCCCCTCTCCTCGTCAACTCGGAGGAACGCAGGGCCGCGCGGATCGCGGCCGGGCGGCCGGAGTACCCGCTGAAGGTCACCATCACCGGTACGGGCGACCTGGACGCCGAGTGGAAGTTCTGGCACCACGGCGGGGACAAGCTCGTTCTGGCCGTCGGGGACGCGGCCGCGGCGGAGGCGCGTGCCAATCTGGGTGGCCTGGCCGCCGTTCGGAACGTTCCCGCCGAGGGCGTCTGGCCCGCTGCCCTCGACCTCCTCGGTGATACGTACGCCGTCGAGCGGCTCATGGTCGAAGGCGGCGGCTCGCCCTCGCCTGCGAGCTGGCCGCCCTCTGCCCGCCCTCGGCGACCGCTTTCAGCGTGGGTGCGGTCATCGTCGCGGCCGACGGGACCGAACTCGCCCGCGGCCACTCCCGCGAGAACAACCCCCACGACCACGCCGAGGAAGGCGCCCTCGCCAAGCTCCCCGCCGACGATGCCCGGCTGGCCACGGCCACGGTCTACAGCTCCCTGGAACCCTGCGCCAAGCGGGCATCCAGGCCTCGCCCCTGCGCCGAGCTCATCCGGGACGCCGGTATCCGCCGGGTCGTCACCGCCTGGAGCGAGCCCGACACCTTTGTCGTGGGCGCCGACGGCACGGGGCTCCTCGAAGAGGCCGGTGTAACGGTCGTTGCGCTGCCTGAGTACGCCAACGCCGCGCAGGCTCCCAACCGGCATCTGCTCCGAACCTCCCGAGGCGGTGCGGGAAACCGGCGGGGCACACCCGGCCGGATTCAGGGACCGGGCGGTGATCCGTCTCAGCTCCTGCTCCGCTACGGTGCGGTGCGGTGCGCCGAGATGGTGGATGCGGGCGTGGGCGGCGGGCGGCGCGCTGTGGGCTGTGGGCTGTTGTGAAGGGGGCTGGGGATGAGTGCGGGGGAAGTTCCGGTCGGTGAGGGCGGGTCGAGCGGGTTGAAGCGGCGTCTCGGGGTGGGGGACGCCGTGCTGGTCGGACTCGGGGCGATGATCGGGGCCGGGATCTTCGCCGCGCTCGCGCCCGCGGCCCGGGCGGCGGGGTCCGGGCTGCTGGTCGGGCTGGCGCTCGCCGGGGTGGTCGCGTACTGCAACGCGACCTCCTCGGCCCGGCTGGCCGCCCGCTACCCGGCCTCGGGCGGGACCTACGTCTACGGGCGCGAACGGCTCGGGAAGTTCTGGGGGTACCTGGCCGGGTGGGCGTTCGTCGTCGGCAAGACCGCCTCCTGCGCGGCCATGGCGCTGACCGTGGGCACCTACGCCTGGCCCGGTCACGAACGCGCGGTCGCGGTGGCCGCCGTGGTGGCGCTCACCGCGCTCAACTGCGCCGGGGTGCAGAAGAGCACACGGCTGACCCGCGTGATCGTCGCCGTCGTGCTCGCGGTCCTGGCCTCAGTGGTCACCGCCTGCCTGACCGGCGCGAGCACCGGGGCCGGGTGGCCGGACATCGGCGGGGACGTCACGGCGAGCGGCGTCCTCCAGGCCGCGGGGCTGCTGTTCTTCGCCTTCGCCGGCTACGCCCGGATCGCCACCCTCGGCGAAGAGGTCCGCGACCCCGCCCGTACCCTCCCCCGGGCGATCCCCCTCGCGCTGGCCATCACCCTCGTCGTCTACGCCTGCGTGGCCGTCGCGGTCCTGTCGGTCCTGGGGCCCGACCGGCTCGCCCAGGCCGCCGATCCGCTCGCCGAGGCCGTGCGGGCGGCCGGGGTCCCCGCCCTGGTCCCGGTCGTGCGCGTCGGTGCGGCCGTCGCGGCCCTCGGGTCCCTGCTCGCGCTGATCCTCGGGATCTCCCGCACCACCCTGGCCATGGCCCGCGACCGTCATCTCCCCCGCGCCCTGGCCGCCGTGCATCCGCGCTTCGGGGTTCCCCACCACGCCGAACTCGCCGTCGGAGCGGTCGTCGCCGTCGCCGCGGCCACCGTCGACCTGCGCGGGGCCATCGGCTTCTCCTCCTTCGGAGTCCTGGCCTACTACGCCATCGCCAACGCCGCCGCCCACACCCTCACCCGGGCCGAGGGCCGCCCGCCCCGGATCGTCCCCGTCCTCGGCCTGGTCGGCTGTACGGTTCTGGCCCTCGCCCTGCCCACGGCCTCGGTCATCTCAGGAGCCGCGGTTCTGGCCGTCGGCGCGGGTGTGTACGGAGTACGGAGAGGGCGTGCCCGTCCCTGACCGGGGCCGGGGGCCGAGGGCCGGGCCTATCGGGGTCCCGGCCCCCGGTCAGCGACGCGGGGAGTCCCCGGAGGCCGGACGCTCGCGCTGCGGCCGGGTCGCGTCCGCGCGCGGGTCCGTGCTCGGGTCCGGATCCGCGTCGGCGTCGGGCTGTGCGCCGCCTCCGTGGGAGCTGTGGTCAGCCGCCGTGTGGTCCGCGCCGCGCCCGTCCGCGTGTACCCGGCCGTGGTCGGCCACCGCGTGACCCGCGCCGCGCCCCTCCGCGCGGGCCACGATCAGCCCGTCCCGTACCCGGATCGCGAGTTCGGTCCAGTCGTCCGCCGCCTCCCGGCCGATGGCGGCGGGGACCCTGCCGGTGTCGTCGAACACGATCCGCAGCCTCGGGAGTTCGGCGGGCGCGAAGACCCGGCGCAGGCAGCCGACGAGATCGGTGATGCGGAGCCGGGCCAGTCGGCCGAGCTCGGCGGGGTCGCTCGTCACGACGACGAGGGTCACCTCGTCTCCGTACGGTCGCGCCGAGCGCAGTGCCTCCTCGGCCGCGGACAGCCGTCTCACACCCAGCACGACCACCACGCCGTCTTCATCGAGGCCGATCTGACGGCCGGTGACCTCGTCGCGCAGCCCCTGGGGCGCCGCCCACTCGTCCTGCGCAGGCCGTGCCGGGGCGACGAAGGGCAGGTGGGGCGGGGGCGAGTCGTCGATGGGGCCGATGCCGGCCAGGTGCTCGGCGGCGCGGGCCAGGTCGAACGGGTCGCCGGTCCCGGGGGCGTTCTCCGCGAGACCGGCCGCGCCGTGCAGCAGGGTCAGCGTCAGCTCGGCCAGGCGGACCGTCCGGGTGCGGAGCGGGGTGTGCGGTTCGAGTGCCGGGGCCAGCAACAGGGCTTCCAGCCGTACGAGTTCGGCCAGCGTGGCCCTGGCCGGTTCGGTGTCGAGCACTCCGGACAGGGAGCGGAGCTGGAGGTGGCCGTTGCCCGGGGTGTCGCCCGCGAAGGGCAGCCGCTCCAGCCAGACCCGGGCGAACGCACCGAGCGCGGCCCCGGGCGATTCCGGTGATTCCAGGGGCGGTTCGGCGTGGTCCCGGGCCTGTTCGGCGGCGTCGGCGAGCACGGCGAGGTAGAGCGCGCGCTTGCCGGTGAAGTTGGAGTAGACCGCTCCCCTGGTCAGTTCGGCCCGATCGGCGATCCGGTCGATCTTGGCATCGCCGTAGCCGTGCTCGGCGAACTCCTGCCGGGCCGCGACCAGCACCTCCGCCCGGGTCCGCTCCTGCTGCTGTGCGCGGGTCAGTCGCGCCATCGTCGCCCCATTCCGTATCGCTTGTTCAGCGCGATTGATTGCGTGTTTGTTCATTGCGTGTTCCGTGTGCCCCTGCGCCTCCTGCCGCGCAAGGATATCGGCGTCATCCAGATGTTTGCGTCATTGGAAAATCATTGGCGATATAGGGCATAACACCCCATAAAGTTGCTAACTTTCCCCTTTGGCCGATGACCG
This sequence comes from Streptomyces sp. NPDC059452, assembly GCF_042750035.1. Classification (NCBI taxonomy): domain Bacteria; kingdom Bacillati; phylum Actinomycetota; class Actinomycetes; order Kitasatosporales; family Streptomycetaceae; genus Streptomyces; species Streptomyces sp. NPDC059452. The sequence continues at coordinate 1,681 of NZ_JBHYVE010000038.1, read as the reverse complement.
CATCGACAGGGGAACCCCATGACCCACACCGGTTCGGAAGCCGTCCCGCGGCCGGCCGCCAAGCTGACCCTGCTGACGCTCACCGCGATGGTCGTCGGTTCGATGGTCGGCGCCGGGGTGTTCTCGCTGCCGCGGCGGTTCGCGCAGGAGACCGGGGTCGCGGGGGCGCTGATCGCCTGGGCCGTCGCCGGGACGGGCATGCTGATGCTCGCCTTCGTCTTCCAGACCCTCGCCGTGCGCCGGCCGGACCTGGACGCGGGCGTGTACGCGTACGCGAAAGCAGGGTTCGGCGAGTACCTCGGGTTCTTCTCCGCCTTCGGCTACTGGGCCAGCGCCTGCGTCGGCAACGTCACCTACTGGGTGCTCATCATGTCGACCGTCGGCGCGGTGGCACCCGTACTCGGGAACGGTGACACCGTGACGGCGGTGGTGGTCTCCTCGGTCGGCCTGTGGGGGTTCTTCCTGCTGATCCGGCGCGGAGTGAAGGAAGCGGCGGCCATCAACCGGATCGTCACCGTGGCGAAGATCGTCCCCATCGTCTTCTTCGTGATCCTGGCCCTGTTCTACTTCGAGCCGTCCGTCTTCGCGGACAACTTCGGCGGCACCGACTACGCGGGCTCCCTCTTCGGCCAGGTGCGCGGGACCATGCTCGCCACCGTCTTCGTCTTCCTCGGAGTGGAGGGGGCCAGCGTCTATTCGCGCCACGCCAAGCGGCGCGAGGACGTCGGCCGGGCCACCGTCCTGGGGTTCCTCAGCGTGTTCGCCGTCTTCGCCTCCGTCACGATCGTCAGTTACGGGCTGCTGCCGATGGCCGAGATCGCCGAGCTGCGGCAGCCCTCGATGGCCGGAGTGCTGGAGTCCGCCGTCGGCACCTGGGGGCAGGTCTTCGTCAGCGTCGGCCTCATCGTCTCCGTGCTCGGCGCCTATCTCGCCTGGACCCTGATGGCCGCCGAAGTCCTCTTCGTCGCCGCCAAGGACAAGGACATGCCGCGCTTCCTGAAGCGGTCCACGGCGGGGGACGTACCGGACGCCGCGCTGCTCATGACGACGTGTCTGAGCCAGGTCGTCCTCGTCGTGACGCTGTTCTCCGACGATGCCTTCAACTTCGCCCTGGACCTGACCAGCGCGCTGAGCCTGATCCCGTTCCTGCTGGCCGCCGCCTTCGCCGTACGGATCGCCCGGCGGCCGGGCCGCCGTACGGACGTGGTCGGACGCTCCACCCGGCGCGAGCTGGTCATCGCCGTGGTGGCGACCCTCTACACCGCGTTCCTGCTGTACGCGGCCGGGCTGAAGTTCGTCCTCGTCTCCTTCATCCTCTACGCCCCGGCGACCCTGCTCTTCATCAAGTCCCGCCGGGAGCAGGGGCGCAGGCTCTTCTCCCCGGGCGAGGCGGTCATCTGCGCGGTGTCGGTCGTCGGTGCCGCCGTCGGCGTCGCGGCGCTGGCCGTGGGGTGGATCGAGCTCTGAGCCCCGCCCCGTACCTGCTTGTATCGCCCCGTACCTCCTTGTACCGGCTCGTAACGGCTCGTACATGCTCGTACTGTTTCGTAATGGCCCGTAGCGGCAACTCCCCGTCGTCACCGAGCGAAAGGACTTCCCAATCGTGATGTCAAGCCGCAGCCGTGACGGGAGGTGAACCTTGGTAGCGCTGTCCGTCACGGATCATGGCCCACAGGACGTT
>NZ_JBHYVE010000037.1:0-62331 GCF_042750035.1 Streptomyces sp. NPDC059452 | reverse complement strand
GGGGGGGGGGGGGCGCGGTCCCCCCGGGGGGGGGGGGGGCCCTCAACAAACACCCCCACACCCCCCCCCCCCGGCCGCGCGGCCCGGGGGGCGGTCGGGGAACTGCGCGGCGGCGCCGGTTCGTTGGGCGGATCAGCCGCGGTCGGCGGCGGAGCCTCCGCGGCTCTGGCTGCCCGGTCCCTCGTAGTCCTCGCCGTAGGCGCCCTTGGAGGGGCGGCGGCGGCGCAGCGGCGGCTCGACGCCGTCCGCGAGCCGCCGGGCGGTGACCAGGAAGCCGGTGTGGCCGATCATCCGGTGGTCGGGGCGCACGGCCAGGCCCTCGACGTGCCAGTTGCGGATCATCGACTCCCAGGGCTGCGGTTCGGCGAAGCAGCCGATCTCGCGGATGGATTCCACGGTGCGCGAGAGCTGGGTGGTGGTGGCGACGTAGGCGCAGAGGATGCCGCCGGGCACCAGGGCCTTGGAGACGGCCTCCAGGCACTCCCAGGGGGCGAGCATGTCCAGCACGACGCGGTCGACGTCGGTGTCCGAGAGGTTGTCCTGGAGGTCTCCGACGGTCAGCTGCCAGGCGGGGTGCGGCGAGCCGAAGTAGCGCTCGACGTTCTGCTGGGCGATCTCGGCGAAGTCCTCGCGGCGCTCGTAGGAGTGCAGCATGCCCTGCTCACCGATGGCGCGCAGCAGGAAGGTGGAGAGCGAGCCGGAGCCGACCCCGGCCTCCACGACGCGGGCGCCGGGGAAGATGTCGGCGAAGGCCAGGATCTGGCCCGCGTCCTTGGGGTAGACCACGGCGGCGCCGCGGGGCATGGACAGGACGTAGTCGGGGAGCAGGGGGCGCAGCGCGAGATAGGCGACGTTTCCCGTGGTTCGGACAACACTGCCCTCGGGAGCACCGATCAGCTCGTCGTGCGGGAAAGAACCCTTGTGGGTGTGGAAGTTCTTTCCGGCTTCGAGCGTGAAGGTGTAGTGGCGTCCCTTGGGGTCGGTGAGCTGTACCTGGTCCCCGACCTTGAAGGGCCCACGTCGGCGGGCGGCACCGGTCGGTTCAGACATGTGACCAGCGTACCGGTGTTTCCCGGGCCGCCGACCGCCCGGCCCGGGGTGGGAGACGGCCCGCTCCCCGGGCCCCGGGGAGGCCCTCAGGTCCCGGGGCGGGCCATGGCCTTGACGAAGGCGCGCTCGACGTCGGCGGTGGAGAGGACTCCGTAGATCTCGCCGGTCTCCTCGACGACCAGGTACTCGGTGGCCGGGGTGGCCTTGAGCCGGTCCAGGAGGGCTTCTCCGGCGAGCTCGGCGGGGACCCTCATGCCCTCGGTGAGGTCCTGGGCGAGGCCGCTGACGGCGACCCAGGGGCGGCGGTGTTCGGGGACGCCGACGATGGCGGCCTCGCGGACGACGCCCTTGGGGTGGCCCTGTCCGTCGACGACGACCAGGGCGCGGGCGCCCGCCTCGTTGGCCCGGCGCAGGGCCTCGGAGAGCGGGGTGGCGGACTCGACGGGGACGGCGCGCCGGGTGAGGGTGCGGGCCCGCAGGTCGGGCAGGTGCTCGCGGAGCCGGGCCATGCGCAGGCTGTTCCCGGCGCCGGTCCAGATGATGCCCGCGAGGATCGCGGCGAGGAGGGCGTCCATGACGGTCTCCACCCCGCCGATCTCCTGGTTGGCGCTGCCGACGGCCCCGGTGTGGGTGAGCAGCGGCAGTCCGATGAGGACGGTGACGGCGAGGCCCCGGCCGACCCAGGCGGCGGCGATCGTGCCGCTCATGGGCTTGCCGGTGATCTTCCAGACGACGGCGCGGAGCATCCGGCCGCCGTCGAGAGGGAGACCGGGCAGCAGGTTGAAGGCGGCCACGATGAGGTTGGAGATCATCAGCCCGGCGAGCAGGACGCCGGGGACGGTGCCGGGCTCGACGAGCTGCATCGCACCGTAGAAGACACCGCCGAGGACGAGGGAGAGGAGCGGGCCCACGAAGGCGAGGATGAACTCGCGGCCGGGGGTCTCGGTCTCCTTCTCGATCTCGGAGACGCCGCCGAAGAACTGGAGCTGGATGCGGCGGACCGGGAGCTTGTACCGCAGGGCGGCGACCGTGTGGGCCAGTTCGTGGACGAGTACGGAGGCGTAGAACGCGATCGCGAAGAACAGGGCCACCAGATAGCGGGCGGAGCCGAGCTCGGGCAGGACCCGGTCGAGCTGGCCGCCGAAGACCCAGGTGATCAGTGCGGCCACGACGAACCAGCTGGGGGCGACGTACACGGGCACACCGAAGGGGCGGCCCATGAGCAGGCCGCCGCCCGGATCGGCGGGGCGTCTGGGCTTGCCGCCCTCGGGGGCGGCGCCGGGGTCCGTTCCCCCTGCGCCGGGCTGCGGCCGCCCGCTGTCGCCGCTGTTGTCCACGTGGTCCCTTCGGTTCGGTGCGTGGCCTGGGCCACGATGATGCAGTCTGCGAGGGTCTGCCGTCGATGGTATGCCGCTGACTGTCAGTGGCGGGCCGTAGGGTCTGGAGACATGACTTCCGTGCCCCGGCCGCCGCAGCCGCCTTCGTCCCTGTCGCCGTCGCGGGCGAGCGATTTCATGCAGTGTCCCCTGCTCTACCGCTTCCGCGTGATCGACAAGCTGCCCGAGAAGCCCAGCGAGGCGGCTACCCGCGGCACGCTGGTCCATGCGGTGCTGGAGCGGCTCTTCGACGCCCCTGCGGCGGACCGTACGGCACCGAGGGCGCGGGCGCTGATTCCCGGCCAGTGGGACCGGCTGCTGGAGTCGAAGCCGGAGCTGGGCGAGCTGTTCGCCGGGGACGCCGAGGGCGAGCGGCTGTCGCGCTGGCTGGGCGAGGCGGAGCGGCTGGTGGAGCGGTGGTTCTCGCTGGAGGACCCGACGCGCCTGGAGCCGGCGGAGCGCGAGCTGTTCGTCGAGACGGAGCTGGAGTCGGGGCTGCGGCTGCGCGGGGTGATCGACCGGATCGATGTGGCGCCGACCGGGGAGGTGCGGATCGTCGACTACAAGACGGGGAAGGCGCCCCGGCCGGAGTACACCGAGGGCCCGCTGTTCCAGATGAAGTTCTACGCGCTGGTGATCTGGCGGCTGAAGGGGATCGTGCCGCGCCGGCTCCAGCTGGTCTATCTGGGCAGCGGCGATGTGTTGACGTACGACCCGGTGGTGGCGGATCTGGAGCGGGTGGAGCGCAAGCTGCTCGCGCTGTGGGAGGCGATCGCGCTGGCGACCGAGACCGGTGACTGGCGGCCCCGGCCGACGAAGCTCTGCGGCTGGTGCGACCACCAGGCGGTCTGTCCGGAATTCGGCGGGACTCCCCCGGTATACCCCCTGTCGATCCGCCCGGCGGAGCCGGGCGAGGATGGCCAGGGCAGAATGGCCCCTGTCCGGGCCGAGGCCGGCCAAGTCAGTGGCTCTTGAGGGCCTGTGAGGAGTTTCCGTGGCGATCCGCGTCCTACTGGTCGACGACCAGCCGCTGCTGCGCACCGGTTTCCGGATGATTCTGGAGGCCGAGGGCGATCTGGCGGTGGTCGGTGAGGCCGGTGACGGTCTTCAGGCCATCGATCAGGTGCGGGCGCTCCAGCCCGATGTGGTGCTGATGGACATCCGGATGCCGCGGATGGACGGGGTGGAGGCGACCCGTCAGATCACCGGTCCCGGGAAGGACGGCCCGGCGAAGGTGCTGGTGCTGACCACGTTCGATCTCGACGAGTATGTGGTGGAGGCGCTGCGGGCGGGGGCGAGCGGCTTCCTGCTGAAGGACGCCCCGGCCAATGAGCTGGTCCAGGCGATCCGGGTGGTGGCGGCGGGCGAGGCGATGCTCGCCCCGAGCATCACGCGCCGGCTCCTGGACAAGTACGCGGACCATCTGCCCTCCGGCGAGGACCCGGTGCCGGACGCCCTGCACACGCTGACGGACCGTGAGGTGGAGGTCCTGAAGCTGGTGGCGCGCGGCCTGTCCAACGCGGAGATCGCCGCGGATCTGTTCGTCAGCGAGACGACGGTCAAGACGCATGTGGGCCATGTGCTGACGAAGCTGGGCCTGCGCGACCGGGTGCAGGCCGCGGTGTACGCGTACGAGAGCGGCCTGGTGCGCCCCGGCGCGCAGTAGGTGCCCTGAAGACGCATTGGGTGCCCTGAAAACGAGGCCGTCCGGCCCGCCCCCTCCTGTTTGACCAGGAGGGGGCGGGCCGGACGGCTTTCGCGGTTATGGACCGGTTGTCAGGAGGTCTTGTTGAGCCCCTGTCAGGCGGTCTTGTTGAGCTCCCAGAGCTGGAGCTCGGAGGTGGCGCTGATGGACCGCTCGACCCCGGCGACCCCGCTGCGGGAGGCCACGTACTGCTTGCCCTGCCAGATCGGCAGGACCGGGACGTCGGTGGCGACGATGTCCTGGAGCTTCTCGTAGGTGGTGGCGGCGGCGCTGCGGTCGGCCTCGCGGCGGGACTTGGGGATGAGGACCTTCTGCGCTTCCTGCGACGTGTAGGGGGAGTTGAGGAAGTTGTTCTTGTCCAGGAACGGGGCGGTGTAGTTGTCCGGGTCCGGGAAGTCGGGGAACCAGCCCATGCCGTAGGCCGCGTAGTCGCCGCGCTTCTGCTCCGGACGGTACTTCGACCACTCCTTGCCCTCGACGGCGACGTCGAAGAGGCCCGAGCTGTTCAGCTGCTGCTGGAGCGCCTTGAACTCCTTGGCGGTGGCGGAGCCGTAGTGGTCGTTGGTGTAGTGCAGGGTGAACTTCACCGGCGTCTCGACCCCGGCGCTCTTGAGAGTCTGCGCGGCCTTGGCGGTGCTGGGCTCGCCGTACTTGTTGAAGAAGGCGTTGGTGTGGCCGGTGATGCTGGAGGGGATCAGCGAGTAGAGCGGCTCGGCGGTGGTGCCGTACACCTTGCCCGCGATCTCGCCCCGGTCGATGATCTGCGCCATGGCCTGCCGTACGGCCTTGTTGACCACCGGGTCCTTGGTGTTGAAGCCGAGGTAGCTGATGGCGAGGCCGGGCATCTCGGTGAGCTCGATGCCTTCCTTGGGCTTCACGAGCATGTCGCGGGCCTGCTCGGGCGACATGGCCCGGGTCATCATGTGGATCTTCTTCTCCTCCAGCGCCCGGCCCATGGCCTCGGCGTCGGGGAAGAGGTCCATCTCGACCTTGTCGTTGAGGACCTTCAGCTCACCCTTGTACGAGGAGTTCTTGGTGAAGGCGATCCGGACGACCCGGCCGTCCTCCACCTGCGGCTTCATGGTGTACGGCCCCGAGCCGTCGACCTGGAAGCCGGTGCGCGCCTCCTTCGCCGGGTACTGCGCCTTCGGCACGATGCCCGCGGCGGGGGTGGCGAGCTTGTACGGGAAGGTGGCGTCGGGGGTCTTCAGGTGGAAGATCACCTGGTCGGAGCCCTTGGTCTCGATCGTGTCGATGTTGGTGAGGAGCCCGACCGGTCCGCTGTCGGAGTTGATGTCGATGACCCGCTGGATGGAGTACTTCACATCCTCGGCGGTGACGGGGGTGCCGTCGGCGAACTTCAGGCCCGCGCGCAGGGTGCAGCGGTAGCTCTCGTTCGCGGTGTCGGTGAACGTGCAGCTCCGGGCGGCCTCGGGCACGGGTTCGCCGCCCCCGCTCGGCACGGTGGTCAGGGTCTGCACGGTCTGCCGCAGGACGTTCCAGACGCCTGCCTCGTACCCGATGGCCGGGTCGAGAGGAGCGGGGTTCTCCTCGGAGGCCACGAGCTGGTCCGTGGTGCCGACGACGATGGCGTTGGAGCCACCGGCGCCGCTGTCCGTGCTGCCGCAGGCGGCGAGCACGGGGGCGAGCAGGCCGACGAGGGCCGGCAGCACCAGGGTCTTGCGGTTCATACGGACGTTCTCCCTCATCACGGTGTGTGAGGAACCAAAGTTAGTAGCCGCCGCTGACCGCTCCGACCGCATGCGGAGCCGCCCGCCCTTCTCCGGCCTCCGAAGGAGGCGATATTTGGCCACCATTCCGGACAGATCATCTGATCATGACAGGCCGCGGCGAGTCTTCAGGTGAGGAAGCTCACCTGTCCGACCTCTTCACACAGACGGGCTGTGGCTGATTCACCTCCATGAAAAGTTGCCGGAACGCACACAGTGCGTTCAGCCCGTGCCGGTGATGAGCTTCCGGAGGAAGGCGAGGTCGACCTCTTCGAGGGAGCCGACGACGACCCGGCCGACGGCGGGGGCGATGGGGGCCACGGAGGGTACGGCGACCACCCGGCACCCCGCCGCCTCGGCCGCGGCGACCCCGGTCGCGGTGTCCTCGATGACCGCGCAGCGCCACGGGTCGGCGCCGAATCCGGCGGCGGCGGTCAGATAGGGCTCGGGGTGCGGCTTGGTCCGGGTGACCTCGTCACCGGCGACCGTGAGCGCGAAGTGGTGGTGGCCGACCGAGTCCAGCACCCGGTCGATGATCCGGCGGTGCGAGGCCGAGACGAGCGCGGTGGGGATGTCGTACGCGGACAGCTCCGCGAGCAGCCGCCCGGCGCCCGGCATCAGCGGCACCCCGCGCACGATGCGCTTCTCGAAGCCGTCGTTGAGCAGCACGGTCAGCTCGTCCAGCCGGATGTCCGCACCGGTCACCTCGATGAGGTAGCCGGCGCTGCGGGTCATCGGGCCGCCGACGACCACATCCCGCCAGGCCTCGTCGAGCTGGTGCCCGAGACCGGCGAAGACCTCCTTCTCGACGTCCCACCAGAAGCCCTCGGTATCGACCAGGGTTCCGTCCATGTCGAGAAGGACCGCCTGCAGGGCGGCGCCTTCGGCCGTGCGGGTCAGGGACGCGGGGACCGTACTCGTCATCCGGCACACCTTCCGTAAGGGACGAGAAGGCCGGCCGCCATTCCCGGATGGGGAGGGCGACCGGCCTGCACTGGACCGACCAGTGTACGACCTGTCCGGCCACGGCGCGCGAACGACGCGGAGCCGCGGGGTGAAGAGACGGCTACCGGGCGTTGAAGTACTTCGCCTCGGGGTGGTGGATGACGATGGCGTCCGTGGACTGCTCCGGGTGGAGCTGGAACTCCTCGGAGAGCTCCACGCCGATCCGTCCCGGCTGGAGGAGATCGGCGATCTTGGCCCGGTCCTCCAGGTCGGGGCAGGCCCCGTAACCGAGCGAGAACCGTGCGCCCCGGTACTTCAGCGCGAACATGTCCTCGACGTCGGCGGGGTCCTCCCTCGCGAAGCCCAGCTCGCTGCGGACCCGGGCGTGCCAGTACTCCGCGAGGGCTTCCGCGAGCTGGACGGAGAGGCCGTGCAGCTCCAGGTAGTCGCGGTAGGAGTTGGCGGCGAACAGCTCAGCGGTGGCCTCGCCGATCCGGGAGCCGACGGTGACGACCTGGAGGCCGATGACGTCGGTCTCGCCGGACTCCTCGGGGCGGAAGAAGTCCGCGAGGCAGAGGCGGCGGCCCCGGCGCTGGCGCGGGAAGGTGAAGCGGGTGCGCTCGGAGCCGTCCTCGTGGAGCAGGATCAGGTCCTCGCCCTTGGCGACACAGGGGAAGTAGCCGTAGACGACGGCCGCCTCCAGGAGGTTGTTGGACTGGAGGTGGTCGAGCCAGCCGCGCAGGTGCGGGCGTCCCTCGGTCTCCACCAGCTCCTCGTACGTCGGCCCGTCGCCGGTCCTCGCCTGCTTGAGGCCCCACTGGCCCTTGAAGAGGGCGCCCTCGTCGAGCCAGGAGGCGTACTCCTTGAGCGGGATGCCCTTGATGACGCGGGTGCCCCAGAACGGCGGCTCGGGCACCGGGTTGGTGGTGGAGACGTCCGAGCGCACCGGGCCCTCGGGCTCCTCGACCTCCAGCACGGCTGTGGTGTTCTTCTTGGGGACCCGGCGCTGCTTGAGCTCGGGCAGGGCCGCGCCCGGCACCCCGCGCTTGACGCCGATCAGCGCGTCCATGAGGCGCAGCCCCTCGAAGGCGTCCCGGGCGTAGCGGACCTCGCCCTCGTAGATCTCGTGCAGGTCCTGCTCGACGTAGGCCCTGGTCAGCGCGGCGCCGCCGAGGATCACCGGGAAGTCGGCGGCCATCTTGCGCTGGTTGAGCTCCTGGAGGTTCTCCTTCATGATCACGGTGGACTTCACCAGGAGACCGGACATGCCGATGACGTCGGCGCGGTGCTCCTCGGCGGCTTCCAGGATCGCGGAGACGGGCTGCTTGATGCCCAGGTTGACGACGTTGTAGCCGTTGTTGGACAGGATGATGTCGACGAGGTTCTTGCCGATGTCGTGGACGTCGCCGCGGACGGTGGCGAGCACGATGGTGCCCTTGCCGTCGGCGTCGGACTTCTCCATGTGCGGCTCCAGATGGGCCACCGCGCTCTTCATGACCTCGGCGGACTGGAGGACGAACGGCAGCTGCATCTGGCCGGAGCCGAACAGCTCGCCGACGACCTTCATGCCCTCCAGCAGCGTGTTGTTGACGATGTCGAGGGCCGGGGTGTCCTGGAGCGCCTCGTCGAGGTCGGCCTCCAGGCCGTTCTTCTCGCCGTCGATGATGCGCCGCTGGAGGCGTTCGTCGAGCGGGAGGGCCATCAGCTCCTCGGCCTTGCCCGCCTTCATCGACTTCATGTTGACGCCCTCGAAGAGCTCCATGAGCTTCTGGAGGGGGTCGTAGCCCTCGGCACGGCGGTCGTAGATCAGGTCGAGGGCGACCTTGACCTGCTCCTCCTCCAGCCGGGCAATGGGCAGGATCTTCGAGGCGTGCACGATCGCGGAGTCCAGGCCCGCCTTGACGCACTCGTCGAGGAAGACCGAGTTCAGCACGACCCGGGCGGCCGGGTTGAGGCCGAAGGAGATGTTGGAGAGGCCCAGCGTGGTCTGGACGTCGGGGTGGCGCTTCTTCAGCTCGCGGATCGCCCCGATGGTGGCGATGCCGTCGCCGCGGGACTCCTCCTGGCCGGTGCAGATGGTGAAGGTCAGGGTGTCGATGAGGATGTCGGACTCGTGGATGCCCCAGTTGGTGGTGAGGTCCTCGATCAGCCGCTCGGCGATGGCGACCTTGTGCTCGATGGTGCGGGCCTGGCCCTCCTCGTCGATCGTCAGCGCGATCAGGGCGGCGCCGTGCTCGGCGGCCAGGGCGCTGACCTGCGCGAACCTCGACTCCGGACCGTCGCCGTCCTCGTAGTTCACCGAGTTCAGCACCGCCCGGCCGCCGAGCTTCTCCAGGCCGGCGCGCAGCACGGGCAGCTCGGTGGAGTCCAGCACGATCGGGAGGGTGGAGGCGGTGGCGAAGCGCCCGGCCAGCTCGCTCATGTCGGCGACGCCGTCGCGGCCCACGTAGTCGACGCAGAGGTCGAGCATGTGCGCGCCCTCGCGGATCTGGTCGCGGGCCATCTCCACGCAGTCGTCCCAGCGGGCCTCCAGCATGGCCTCGCGGAACTTCTTGGAGCCGTTGGCGTTGGTGCGCTCCCCGATCGCCAGGTAGGCGGTGTCCTGACGGAAGGGGACGTGCTGGTAGAGGGAGGCGGCGCCGGGCTCGGGGCGCGGCTCGCGCTCGGGCGGGGTGAGCCCCCGGGACCGCTCCACGACGGCCTTCATATGGGCCGGGGTCGTACCGCAGCAGCCGCCGATCAGGGAGAGGCCGTAGTCCCGGACGAACAGCTCCTGGGAGTCGGCGAGGCCGTCGGGGCCGAGCGGGAAGTGCGCGCCGTCCTTGGTGAGGACGGGCAGGCCGGCGTTGGGCATGCACATCAGGGGCGTACGGGAGTGGCGGGCGAGGTAGCGCAGGTGCTCGCTCATCTCGTCCGGGCCGGTCGAGCAGTTCAGCCCGATCAGGTCGATGCCCAGTGGCTCCAGGGCGGTGAGGGCGGCGCCGATCTCGGAGCCGAGCAGCATGACACCGGTGGTCTCGAAGGCGAGGGAGCAGATCAGGGGCACGTCGACGCCCAGGGCCTCCATCGCCCGGCGCGCGCCGATGATGCTGGACTTGGTCTGGAGCAGGTCCTGGGTGGTCTCGACGATCAGGGCGTCCGAGCCGCCCGCGAGAAGACCCTCGGCGTTCTGCTGGTAGCCGTCGCGCAGGACGTCGTAACCGATGTGGCCGAGGGAGGGCAGCTTGGTGCCGGGGCCGATCGAGCCGAGGACCCAGCGCTGACGGCCGTCCTTGGCGGCGAACTCATCGGCGACCTCGCGGGCGATCCGGGCGCCCGACTCGGAGAGCTCGAAGATCCGGTCGGCGATCTCGTACTCGTTGGCGGCGGAGTGGTTGGCGCCGAAGGTGTTGGTCTCGACGCAGTCGACGCCGACCGCGAAGTACTCCTCGTGGACCGTGCGCACGATGTCGGGGCGGGTGATGTTGAGGATCTCGTTGCAGCCTTCGAGGTTCTCGAAGTCCTCAAGGGTCGGGTCCTGCGCCTGGAGCATGGTGCCCATCGCACCGTCGGCCACCACCACCCGGGTGGCGAGTGCCTCGCGCAGGGCTGCTGCGCGGGTCCGGCTGTCGGGGGCGGGTGTCGGCAACGAGGCCATGGATGATCTCCCAGGGATGCGACGGCTGTCGGCTTTGCGTCCTTCTTGGGGAAGGCGCACCCCGTCAGCGTAGCCGGACGGCTCAGCCCGTGGTCGGTCCGTCCATGAGGCGGACTGCATGCTGTGCGGGTGCGGCGCCGCCGGCCGTGCGGAGGAGACTTTCCCCCGGAGTCCGGCGCAGGTCGGCATCGACCGATAGTGTTCAGCATTGTCGAACCGAGGTGGAGGAGTACGGCGCGATGGCCAAGAACATCCAGTCGCTGGAGCGGGCGGCCGCGATGCTGCGTCTGCTGGCGGGCGGCGAGCGGCGGCTCGGGCTGTCCGACATCGCCTCCTCCCTGGGGCTGGCCAAGGGCACCGCCCACGGAATCCTGCGCACCCTCCAGCTGGAGGGGTTCGTCGAACAGGACGCCGCCTCGGGGCGCTACCAGCTCGGCGCGGAGCTGCTGCGGCTGGGCAACAGCTATCTGGACGTCCACGAGCTGCGGGCCCGTGCCCTGGTCTGGACGGACGACCTGGCCCGCTCCAGCGGCGAGAGCGTGCACCTCGGCGTGCTCCACCAGCACGGCGTGCTCATCGTCCACCACGTCTTCCGGCCCGACGACAGCCGCCAGGTGCTGGAGGTCGGGGCGATGCAGCCGCTGCACTCCACGGCGCTCGGCAAGGTGCTCTCCGCCTACGACCCGGTGGCGCACAGCGAGGTCCTGGAGGCGGAGCGCCGCTCGTTCACCGCGCGTACGGTGACGGCCACCGACGAGTTCGAGGCGATGCTCGACCTGATCCGCGCCCAGGGCTGGGCCGCCGACGCCGAGGAGACCTGGGAGGGGGTGGCCGCCGTGGCCGCCCCGGTCCACGACCGGCGCAGGATGCCGGTGGGCGCGGTGGCGGTGACGGGCGCGGTGGAGCGGGTGGCGCCGGGCGGGGTGCTGCGCCCCGAGCTGATCGCGGCCGTACGGGACTGCGCCCGCGCGGTCTCCCGGGACCTGGGCGCCGGCCGCTTCTGAGGGCCGGACCCGCGCCCTCCGAGGGCCAGGGGCCACCCCCGTAACGCCTGCAACACCTGAAGACCGGCCACCGCCCCCGTAACGCCTGCCACGTGCGCCCGGGTGCGCCCGCGCGCGTCCGGGCGCATCGTGGGGTAACGATCGCGTCGCGCACCGAGTCCTCCGCCACAGAACCCTTGACGCTTCCTTCACTCGGGGGAAACACTGCCGTTCAACGGTCGGCATTGTCGAACGCCTAACGGCAATACGCGTTAGGGTGTGACAGTGCCAAGGGCCGGTCAAGCCCTTACAGGTGGGCTGCCCACGCTTCGTGGACACCCATCTGGGGCGCGGACCACCGGAGGGACCCGGTGCTCCGCTCTCCCCTGGACGAAGGACAAAGGAGTCGCGGGTGTCCAGCTCCGACATTTTCATCGGCGAGACCATCGGTACCGCCGTACTCATCCTGCTCGGCGGCGGTGTCTGTGCCGCCGTTACGCTGAAGCGCTCGAAGGCCCGGGACGCGGGCTGGCTGGCCATCACCTTCGGGTGGGGTTTCGCCGTGCTGACCGCCGCCTATCTCGCCGGCGGCGTCTCGGGTGCCCACCTCAACCCCGCGGTCACCCTCGGCCTCGCCATCAAGGGCGGCACCGCGTGGGGCGATGTGCCCCTCTACCTCGGCTCCCAGCTGTTCGGCGCGATGATCGGCGCCGTACTGGTCTACGCGGTCTACTACGGGCAGTTCCACGCCCACCTCAACGACCCGGAGATCGTGGGGACGAAGTCCACCCACGAGGGCATGGTCGACCAGACCGCCGCCCCCAAGGCCGGACCGGTGCTCGGGATCTTCTCCACCGGCCCCGAGATCCGCAACGGCGTGCAGAACGTCGTCACCGAGGTCATCGCCACCGTCGTGCTGGTCCTGGCCATCCTGACCCAGGGCCTCAACAACGAGGGCAACGGCCTGGGCGTGCTCGGCGCCCTGGTCACCGCCCTGGTCGTCGTCGGCATCGGCCTCTCGCTCGGCGGGCCCACCGGTTACGCCATCAACCCGGTCCGCGACCTCGGCCCGCGCATCGTGCACGCGGTGCTGCCGCTCCCGAACAAGGGTGGTTCGGACTGGGGCTACGCGTGGGTACCCATCGTGGGTCCGCTCATCGGCGGCGCGCTCGCCGGCGGGCTCTACAACCTCGCCTTCGCCTAGCCCGAGACCGGGACGCGGACCCGAGACCGGGTACCAGCGCCGTAACCCCATCACTTCACAGACTTCCGGGAGCACACCGTGACCGACGCACACACCACCGGCACCCACGGCAGCGGGCCGTTCATCGCGGCCATCGACCAGGGCACCACCTCCAGCCGCTGCATCGTCTTCGACAAGGACGGCCGGATCGTCTCCGTCGACCAGAAGGAGCACGAGCAGATCTTCCCGAAGCCCGGCTGGGTCGAGCACGACGCCACCGAGATCTGGGAGAACGTGCAGGAGGTCGTCGCCGGGGCCATCGTCAAGGCCGGCATCACCTCCGCCGACGTCAAGGCGATCGGCATCACCAACCAGCGCGAGACCACCCTGCTCTGGGACAAGAACACCGGTGAGCCGGTCCACAACGCACTGGTCTGGCAGGACACCCGCACCGACGCGCTCTGCAAGGAGCTCGGCCGCAACGTGGGCCAGGACCGCTTCCGCCGCGAGACCGGGCTGCCGCTCGCCTCGTACTTCGCCGGGCCCAAGGTCCGCTGGCTGCTCGACAACGTCGAGGGGCTGCGCGAGCGCGCCGAGGCCGGGGACATCCTCTTCGGCACCATGGACTCCTGGGTCATCTGGAACCTGACCGGCGGCACCGACGGCGGCGTCCACGTCACCGACGTCACCAACGCCTCGCGCACCCTCCTGATGAACCTGCACAACATGGCGTGGGACGAGAAGATCCTCCACTCCATCGGCATCCCGGCCGCGGTCCTCCCCGAGATCCGCTCCTCCGCCGAGGTGTACGGCCACGCCAAGGGCGGCATCCTCGACGGCGTGCCCGTCGCCTCCGCGCTCGGCGACCAGCAGGCGGCCCTGTTCGGCCAGACCTGTTTCGCCGAGGGCGAGGCAAAGTCCACGTACGGCACCGGCACCTTCATGCTGATGAACACCGGTGGCACCCCGGTGAACTCGTACAACGGGCTGCTGACCACCGTCGGCTACCAGATCGGCGACAAGCCCCCGGTGTACGCCCTGGAGGGCTCCATCGCGGTCACCGGTTCGCTGGTGCAGTGGATGCGCGACCAGATGGGCCTGATCAAGTCCGCCGCCGAGATCGAGACGCTGGCCTCCTCGGTCGAGGACAACGGCGGCGCCTACTTCGTGCCCGCCTTCTCCGGACTGTTCGCCCCCTACTGGCGTCCCGACGCCCGGGGTGTGATCGCCGGTCTCACCCGTTACGTCACCAAGGCGCACATCGCCCGTGCCGTCCTGGAGGCCACCGCCTGGCAGACCCGCGAGATCAGCGACGCCATGACGAAGGACTCCGGCGTCGAGCTGACCGCGCTCAAGGTCGACGGCGGCATGACGTCCAACAACCTGCTGATGCAGACGCTCGCCGACTTCCTGGACGCGCCCGTGGTGCGCCCCATGGTCGCCGAGACCACCTGCCTCGGCGCCGCCTACGCCGCCGGTCTCGCCGTCGGCTTCTGGCCGGACACCGACGCGCTGCGCGCCAACTGGCGCCGGGCCGCCGAGTGGACCCCCCGCATGGACGCGGACACCCGTGCCCGCGAGTACAAGAGCTGGCTCAAGGCCGTCGAACGGACCATGGGCTGGATCGAGGACGAAGAAAGCTGACGAGGAGCATTCACCATGACCACCCTGCAGAGCGTTCCCGCCCTCGGAACGCACCCGGCCTCCGGCTCCCTGCCGAGCCGCGCCGAAACCCGGGAGCAGCTGTCCCGGGCGACGTACGACCTCCTGGTCATCGGCGGTGGCATCCTGGGCATCTCCACCGCCTGGCATGCCGCGCAGTCCGGGCTGCGGGTGGCTCTGGTGGACGCCGGTGACTTCGCCGGCGCCACCTCCTCCGCCTCCTCCAAGCTGCTCCACGGCGGTCTGCGCTACCTCCAGACCGGCGCGGTGAAGCTGGTCGCGGAGAACCACTTCGAGCGCCGCGCGGTCTCCCGCGAGGTGGCCCCGCACCTGGCCAACCCGCTCACCTTCTACCTGCCGGTCTACAAGGGCGGCCCGCACGGCGCGGCCAAGCTCGGCGCGGGCGTCTTCGCCTACTCCGCGCTCTCCGCGTTCGGCGACGGCGTCGGCCACGTCATCTCCCCGGCCAAGGCCTCGCGCGACGTCCCCGAGCTGCGCACCGACAACCTGAAGGCCGTCGCGGTCTACGGCGACGACCAGATGAACGACGCCCGCATGGCGCTGATGACGGTCCGCGCGGCCGTCGACGCGGGCGCGGTCGTCCTCAACCACGCGGCCGTCACGGGCCTGCGCTTCACCCGGGGCCGGGTCACGGGCGCCGAGCTGAAGGACACGGCGGACGGTACGGAGTTCGGGATCACCGCCCGCCTCGTGCTGAACGCGACCGGCCCGTGGGTCGACCACCTGCGGAAGATGGAGGACCCGAACGCGGCCCCCTCCATACGGCTGTCCAAGGGCGCCCACCTGGTCCTCAAGCGGACCCGTCCGTGGCGGGCGGCGCTGGCCACCCCGATCGACAAGTACCGCATCACGTTCGCGCTGCCGTGGGAGGACATGCTGCTCCTCGGCACGACGGACGAGGAGTACGAGGGCGATCCGGCGGATGTCTCGGTGACCGAGGCGGACACCGCGCAGATCCTCGACGAGGCAGCGTTCTCGATCAAGGACCAGCAGCTCTCGCGTGATCTGATCACCTACTCCTTCGCCGGTCTGCGGGTGCTGCCTGGCGGCCCGGGCGACACCTCCAAGGCCAAGCGCGAGACGGTCGTCACGGAGGGCCGGGGCGGGATGCTCTCGGTCGCGGGCGGCAAGTGGACGACGTTCCGCCACATCGGCCGTACGGTGATGAACAAGCTGGCCGCCCTGCCCGGGCACCCGCTGGCGGAGGACATGGAGCCGATGAACCGGCTGCCGAAGAAGCTGCCGCTGCCGGGGATCGCCAACCCGAACGCGGTCGCGCACCGGCTGCTGATCGACGGCGGGACGCCCGGCCCGCGCATGGCGCCGGACACCGCCCGCCACCTGGCCACCCACTACGGCTCGTTGGCCTTCGACATCGCCCGGCTGGCGAACGAGAGCCCGGAGCTGGCCAAGCGCGTCCACCCGGACGCCCCGGAGATCTGGGCCCAGGTCGCCTACGCCCGCGACCACGAGTGGGCCGAGACGGCGGATGACGTCCTGCGCCGCCGGACCACGCTGACGATCCGGGGCCTGGCGACGGACGAGGTCCGCGACGGCGTCGAGAAGCTGCTGGCCGACCGGGACTGATCTCCCCACGGGGTACGGGGACGGGGGCGGCTTCCGACGAGGGAGCCGCCCCCGTCCGCGTACCCGCGTGGCCCCGGCACGCGTCCGTGTACCCGGCACGCGCCACACTCCCGCCATACGCGTGCAATGTGCCGCGAGGAAAGTGGGGGTCATGAGATTCTCGGTGCTTTCCCTGATCGGCCATGACGCACACCCGCTGTCCGGTGAACTTCCCTCACCCGCCGACCGGTTCGAGGAAGTGATCGGCACGGCGGGGGTGGCCGAGGAGCTCGGTTTCGACGCCTACGCGGTCGGTGAGCGGCACGCCGGGGCGTTCCTCTCCTCCAGCCCGAGCGTGGTGCTCGGCGCGATCGCGGCCCGGACCACCAGGATCCGGCTGCTCACCGGGGTGACCGTCGTCGCGATCCTCGACCCGGTCCGGGTGGCGGAGGACTTCGCGACGCTCGACCAGATATCCCGGGGCCGGATCGAACTGGTCGTCGGGAAGGGCGCCGAGGCGGGCCACTTCGACCTCTTCGGGCTGGACGAGGAGCGGCAGTGGGACCTCCAGAAGGAGAAGTACGAGCTGCTGCGCCGACTGTGGACCGAGGAAGGCGTCGACTGGGAGGGCGAGTTCCGGCCGCCGCTGAAGAACGTGACCACGGTCCCGCGTCCGTACGACGGTCTCCCCCGCGTCTGGCACGGCTCGGCCACCAGTCTCAACTCCCCCGAACTGGCGGCCAAGCACGGCGACCCGCTCTTCACCGCCAACGCCATCCAGCCCCGCGAGGCGTACGCGAAGCTCATCGCGCACTACCGGGAGCGGTTCGAGGCGTACGGGCACGATCCGGCGGACGCCCGGGTGGCGGCGGGCTCCGGCGGGCTGCTCATCGCGGACAGCTCGCAGGCGGCGGTGGCGCAGTACAAGGAGCTGTACGAGGCGCGGGTGCGGCAGACGTTCAAGCCGCACCTCGCGGGCAAGCCCGGCTACAACACCCCGTACCGGACCATCGAGGACGCGATCGCGGGCGGGCCCCAACTCATCGGCTCCCCGCAGCAGATCATCGACAAGATCCTGGGGTGGCACACGGTCTACCGCCACGACCTCCAGTCGGTCACCGTGGACGGCTTCGGGCTGAGCAGGCCGGAGCAGGTGGAGACCCTTCAGCGGTTCGCGGAGGAGATCGCGCCGGTGGTGCGGCGGGAGGCGCCTTCCGCTCTCTGGGAGTGAGCTGATGCACTGTTCGGCCCGATGATCCACACCTGCTGGCAAGGTTCACCCGGCCGTGCAAACGGGCTGCGGGCGAAGGGCTCCGAAGCCGTAAGGTTGCTCCGTACGTATGGAGACATCGGAAGGAGGCCCGGGTGATCGAGCTCGAGTCGGTACCCGAGCTGGTCGACCCGGTCATGGTGGCCGCGTTCGAAGGCTGGAACGACGCCGGTGACGCCGCCTCCACAGCGGTGGGCCATCTGGACCGGGAGTGGAAGGGCGAGGTGTTCGCGGCGCTGGACGCCGAGGACTACTACGACTTCCAGGTCAACCGGCCCACGGTGTGGCTGGAGAACGGGGTGCGCAAGGTCGTCTGGCCGACCACCCGGCTCTCGGTGGTGCGTGTCGGCGGGGAGAAGCCCCGGGACCTCGTCCTGGTGCGCGGGATCGAACCGTCGATGCGCTGGCGCTCGTTCTGCAACGAGATCCTCGGCTTCGCCCATGAGCTGGGCGTCGAAATGGTCGTCATCCTGGGCGCGTTGCTCGGCGACACCCCGCACACCCGGCCGGTGCCGGTGAGCGGGGTCACCTCGGACGCGGACCTGGCGCGGACGATGGATCTGGAGGAGACCCGGTACGAGGGCCCGACGGGCATCGTCGGCATCCTCCAGGAGGCGTGCACCCATGCCGGGGTTCCGGCGGTGAGCCTGTGGGCGGCGGTGCCGCACTACGTGTCGCAGCCGCCGAACCCGAAGGCGACGCTGGCCCTGCTCAACCGGCTGGAGGACCTGATCGGGCTGCGCATCCCGCTGGGCGAGCTGCCGGAGGACGCGCGGGCGTGGCAGCTCGGGGTGGACCAGCTGGCGGCCGAGGACAGCGAGGTCGCGGAGTACGTCCAGACGCTGGAGGAGGCGCGGGACACCGCCGAGCTGCCCGAGGCGTCCGGCGAGGCCATCGCCCGGGAGTTCGAGCGGTATCTGCGGCGCCGGGACGGCGGCCCCGGGCCGGGTCCCGGCGGCCATGCGATGGAGAGCGGGGACTCCTCGTATCTGCGGGACCCCTCCAGCGGCCGCACCCGCCCGCCGAAGCCACCGCGCGCGGAGGCCGGGCCGGGTCAGGGACCGGGTCAGAGCCAGGGCCCGGGTCAGGGACCGGCGAAGAAACCCGAGGAGAAGCCCGAGGACAGGTCCGGGAACAGGCCCGAGGACAAGGGGCCTGACGAGGCGTCCGGGGAGAGCTCCGGCGAGGAGTGACGGCTCCTGAGCGAACGGGACCGGCCCCGGACTTCTTCACGAAGTCCGGGGCCGGTCCCGTTCGGTCGATTAACGGGCGGCGGCGGGCCGCCCTCCGTACCGCAGGTCGGCTCCCGTCCTACAGCGCGACTCCCAGCAGGGCGTCGACGGTACGGGAGACGAGGCCGGGTGCCCCCTCGTCCGTACCGCCCTCCGCGCTCTGGAGCTCGGCCCAGCGGTCCACGGCGGCGAGCGCCGCAGGGGTGTCCAGGTCGTCCGCGAGGGCTTCGCGGACCTCCTCCACCAGCGCGTCGGCCGACCGCCCGTCGGGGCGCGAGACGGCGGCCCGCCAGCGGGCGAGGCGCTCGACGGCGTCGGCGAGGACCTGGTCGGTCCACTCCCAGTCGGCGCGGTAGTGGTGGGAGAGCAGGGCGAGGCGGATGGCCGCCGGGTCCACGCCCTCGCGGCGCAGCGCCGAGACGAAGACGAGGTTGCCCCGGGACTTGGACATCTTCTCGCCGTCGAGACCGACCATGCCGGCGTGGACGTACGCCTTGGCGAACGGGTGCTCGCCGGTCAGCGCCTGGGCGTGCGAGGCGCCCATCTCGTGGTGCGGGAAGACCAGGTCGGAGCCGCCGCCCTGGATGTCGAAGCCCATGCCGAGGTGGTCGAGCGCGATGGCCACACACTCGATGTGCCAGCCCGGGCGGCCCTCGCCCAGGGAGGCCCCGTCCCAGCTCGGCTCGCCCGGGCGGGCGGCCATCCAGAGCATCGGGTCCAGGGGGTTCTTCTTGCCGGGGCGCTCGGGGTCGCCGCCGCGCTCGGCGGAGAGCAGGCGCATCGCCGCCGCGTCGAGGCCGGAGACCTCACCGAAGTGCGGGTCGGCGTCGACGGAGAAGTAGACGTCGCCTTCGAGGTCGTAGGCGGCGCCCGCCTCCCGCAGCCGCTCCACGAGCGGGACGATGCCGGGTATGGCCTCGACCGCTCCGATGTAGTGCTGCGGGGGCAGCATCCGCAGGGCGGTCATGTCCTCGCGGAAGAGTGCCGTCTCGCGCTCCGCGAGCTCGGTCCAGTCCTGGCCGTCGCGCACGGCCCGCTCCAGGAGCGGATCGTCCACGTCGGTCACGTTCTGGACATAGTGAACCTGCCGCTTGGTGTCGAGCCACACGCGCTGAACGAGGTCGAACGCGTTGTAGGTCGCCGCATGACCCATGTGGGTCGCGTCGTACGGCGTGATGCCGCAGACATAGATGCGGGCGACGGGACCGGGGTCAAGGGTGATCCGTCCGCCGGTCGCGGTGTCGTGGATCCGAAGGTCGCGGCCCTTGCCAGGCAGGGCGGGGACCTCAGAAGCGGGCCAGGCATGCATGTCCTGAGCGTAACCGGACGTAGCTTCCGGATACGAACCGGATCCGGAATCCTGTCCGAAGAGGCACTCTTGCGGTAAACCTTCGAAAGGCTGTACGGACAGGGCGTTCGCCGGTGGTTGCCGGGGTCCGCCACACGGGCGGCCACGGAATCGGTCACACGGGCGGCCACGGGATCGGCGGCCACTGCCCGCTGGGCTTCGGGTGCGTCCCGCTGCCGAGCAGCCCCGCCACCCGCGCCCGCAGGGCCTCCAGCTCGGCCACCGTGATGAGTTGCGCCATCCGGGTGGCCAGGGGCTCCCCCGGTGCCAGCTCCCCGCCGAGGAGGGTGAGCACCCGCAGCGCCTCCTCGGTGAGCGGCTCCCCGGCCCAGCCCCACAGGAGGGTGCGCAGCTTGTCGTCCGCGTTGAAGGTGACCCCGTGGTCGATGCCGTACAGCCGTCCGCCGGGGGCGGGCAGCAGATGGCCGCCCTTGCGGTCACCGTTGTTGATCACCGCGTCCAGCACCGCGAGGCGACGCAGCCGGGCGTCGTCCGCGTGCACCAGCAGCGCGGTCTTCCCCGCCCCCACGTCGGCGAACCCCACGGCCTTCCAGCCCTCGCCCGGCTCGTCGCCCTCGACGAGGGCCAGCAGCTCGGGTGTGTCCTCACCGGGCCCGTCGATCCAGAGCTGGCACATGCCCTGTCCGTACGGCCCCTCCCGCAGCACGGTCGGCGGCACCAGGTCCCAGCCGGTCGCCCGGGAGATCTCGTACGCGGCCACCTCCCGCTGGGCGAGCGTCCCGTCGGGGAAGTCCCACAGCGGCTGCTCGCCCGCGACCGGCTTGTAGGCGCAGGTGCGCTCCTCGCCCTCGTACGCGACCGTGCAGTGCAGCACCGCGTTGGACGCCCCGCCGACCTGCCCGAGCACGGTGAGCGTGCCCTCGGTGAGCAGGGTGAGCAGCTCGGTGTCCGTCAGGCTCCGCGACGGTATCCGTTCTGGCGCGGGCATACGTGTCCTTCCGGATCGAGCGGCAGGCTGCACAGCGGGCACGGCGGACGCCCGGCGTTGACGACGTCCAGGGCACGCTTGGCGAACGCGCGGGCCTGGGCGCCGCTGAGCCGGACGCGGAGCATCGGGGGGCCGTTCTCCTCGTCCTGGAGGAGCTTCTCCTCGGCCTCCGCGAGGTCGTCCTCGGAGTCCGCGTCGAGCTCGACGAGGGCCTGCGCCTCGACGATCATGCGCTGTTCGTCACCGTCCCAGGCCAGGGCCATGGTGCCGACCCGGAACTCCTCCTCGACGGGGACGTCCAGGGGGGCGGTGTCGGTGACGTCGGTGGGAGCCACGGCGGGCACCGGCGAGTTGCCCCCGGTCCGCCGGACCACCTCGTCGAGCAGTTCGTCGATCCGTTCGGCCAGCGCGGCGACCTGGGTCTTCTCCAGGGCGACGCTGGTGACCCGCCCCTTGGAGGAGGCCTGGAGGAAAAACGTACGGCGGCCAGGCAACCCGACCGTACCGGCCACGAATCGGTCCGGGGGGTCGTAGAGGAACACCTGACGGGACACGTCCTGTCTCCCTTGAGAATCGTTGGGGTGGAAAGCGGCGCTACGGCGCGTCCACCCTACTGCGCGCGGAGATCACGGCGCGCCCCCGCCGCCGCCCACCGCCGCGTCGGACGTGGCGTCACCCGCACCGGACGGTACGGCGTCCGCGCCGACGGGCTGTTCGCGCGGTGCCAGCGGGGTGAGGTCGCCCGTGTCGCCGACCCGCAGGAGGAAGGGGCGCAGCCGGGTGTAGCGGATCGCGGTGACCGAACAGGGGTCGACGTGGATGCGCTGGAAGAGGTCCAGGTGCATGCCGAGGGCGTCGGCGACCAGGGACTTGATGATGTCGCCGTGCGAGCACATCACGTACGTGGCGTCCTCGCCGTGCTCCGCCGCGATGCGGTCGTTCCAGTCGCGTACGGCGTCGACGGCGCGGGCCTGCATGGCGCGCATCGACTCACCGCCGGGGAAGGCGGCGGCGGAGGGGTGCTGCTGGACGACGGACATCAGCGGCTCGTCGGAGAGCTCGGCGAGCTTGCGGCCCGACCAGTCGCCGTAGTCGCACTCGCTGATGCGCTCCTCGGTGTGCACGGGCAGCCCGGGGCGGGCCTCCAGCAGCGGCTGGAGCGTCTGGCGGCAGCGCTCCAGGGGGCTGCTGACGGCGGCGGCGAGCGTGAGGGCGGCCAGCCGACCGGGGAGGGCGGCGGCCTGTTCGGTGCCGCGCTCGTCGAGGAGGACCCCGGGGGTGCGGCCCGCGAGCACTCCGGCGGTGTTGGCGGTGGAGCGTCCGTGGCGTACGAGGATCAGCGTGGGCATACCGGCCAGGGTAGATGTCCCGTGAGGCCGGGTGCGAGGGAGGCGTCACGGGGAAGGAGAGGGCGGTGAACAGGGCCCCGCCCACCTTGTACGTTGTGTCCCTGACCTCCCCGAGGATGCCGAAATGATCGTGGACTGTGCCATCTACCAGGACGGCCGCCGGACCGATGGGCCCGACGACTTCTCCCAGGCCCTCCAAAAGGCCCGGATGTCCGACGACGCCTTCCTCTGGATCGGCCTGCACGAGCCGACGGAGCGGGAGTTCGACCTGGTGAGCCACGAGTTCGGGCTGCACCCGCTCGCGGTCGAGGACGCCCTGCGCGCGCACCAGCGCCCCAAGCTGGAGGTGTACGACGACTCCCTGTTCGTGGTCCTGAAGCCCGTCGCCTACGAGCCGGACAACGACACGGTGAGCGCCGATGAGCTGATGATCTTCATCGGGGACTCGTTCGTGGTGACGGTCCGGCACGGGGAGAGCGCCCCGCTGGCGGTTGTACGCAGCCGGCTGGAGGCGGAGCCGGAGATCCTGGCTCACGGGCCGACCGCCGTCCTGTACGCGATCAGCGACGCGGTGGTGGACCACTACATCGACGTGGGCGGCGAGCTCCAGGTGGACCTGGAGGAGCTGGAGACCGAGGTGTTCGCTCCGACGAGCGGGCCCGGCGGCACCTCGAACACCGCGGCGAGCATCTACACGTTCAAGCGGCAGGTGCTGGAGTTCCGCCGGGCCACCGGTCCGCTGACGGCGCCGATGACCCGGCTCGCGGGGGCGGGGGTGCCGTTCGTCCACGCGGAGGCTCAGCCGTTCTTCCGTGACGTCGCCGACCATCTGACCCGGGTCAACGAGCAGGTGGAGGGGCTGGACCGGCTGCTGTCGGACATCCTCTCGGCCCACCTCGCCCAGATGGGGGTGCGGCAGAACGACGACATGCGCAAGATCTCGGCGTGGGCGGCGATGGCGGCCGTCCCGACCATGGTCGCGGGAATCTACGGGATGAACTTCGACCACATGCCGGAGCTGCACTGGGCGTGGACGTACCCGGCCGTGATCCTGTTCATGACCTTCGCGGTGCTCGGCCTGCACCGGCAGTTCAAGCGGCGGGGGTGGCTGTGAGGGTCACGCGTACTCGGGTTCCGGTGCGGCCCGGCCGCCCAGGGCGTCGCGCCGCTCGGGCATCTCCAGGCTCACCATGCGCCGCCAGCCGCCGAGGCGCTCGTACGCGTACACCGCGTGGATTCCGGCGGCCAGCGCGGCGGCCTTGGGGCGCGGCCAGCCCAGCAGTCGGCCCATGTGGGCCATCACCGCGAGGCTGACGTCCCGGTAGACCCGGATCTCGGCGAGGGCGCACTCGCGCATGATCCGCTGGATGGTCCGGCCGTGCCCCTCGCGGGCGAGCCGCAGCAGCTCCTCGTGGCAGTACGCGAGGTGGTTGTCCTCGTCGTCGGAGATCATCCGTACCGCGCGGCCGATGTCGGGGTGGTCGGCGAAGTGCCGCCGCAGCAGCCGCATCTGTTCGGAGGCGCGCTGTTCGGTGATCCTGCTGTGGGCCAGATAGGTGATGATGTCGCGCTCGGTGAGCCGCTCCTCGCCGCGCAGCCGGGAGTGGGCGAGGCCGATGCCCTGCTGCTCCAGGAGCATCGTGTAGTCGGTCTCCGGCGGTACGTCGGCGGCCCGCAGCCCGCGCTTCTTCAGGAGGGCGTTGAAGATCCGGCCGTGCTTGTCCTCGTCGGCGCCGTGCCGGACGATCCTGGGAGCCAGGGAGCGGCGGCTCTCGGGGACCAGGGCGGCGATGCGGGCGTTCTCCCAGCCGCCCTGGGACTCCCCGCTGGCGGCGATGGAGCAGAAGAGCCGGTAGGACTCGTCGGCGTCCAGGATCTCCTGGAACAGGCTGCGGGCTGAGAGCATGACGGCCACCTCCGTACCGTGTCCGCGGGGCCCGGCCCCGCGGAGCAGTAGTGCGCAGAGCAGCAGTCAAATGCGCCGGGAAGCAGTCGGCAACCGGAGCAACGGGGGCGGCACCGGAGGGTCAACCGCGCGCCCCGGCGTAACCCCGGGGCGTCAGGCGCGTTGTTCCCGATGACGGCCGTGGCGGGGAAGACCCCCGAGCCCCCACCACGGCCGTAGTGCTGTCCAGGCGCGTTGCCGGGGCGGCTCAGGCGAGTCCGGAGCGCTCCAGGGCGTCCGTGCCCGCGCGCAGGGCGGTGAGCCGCTCCTCCAGGGTGAAACCGGCCGGGGCGAGGTTGAGCGTGGTGACCCCGGCGGCGGCGTACGCCTGCATCCGCTCGGCGATCCGCTCGATCGGGCCGAGCAGCGTGGTCTGGTCGATGAGCTGGTGCGGTACGGCGGCGGCGGCCCCGGCCTTGTCCCCGTCCAGGTACTTGTCCTGGATCTCGGCGGCCTCCTTCTCGTACCCCATGCGCTGGGCGAGCTGGTTGTAGAAGTTCTGCTTCCGGCTGCCCATCCCGCCGACGTACAGGGCGGTGTAGGGGCGGAACATGTCCGCGAGGCCCTTGACGTCGTCACCGATGGCGAGCGGCAGCGTCGGGGAGACGTCGAAGCCCTCCATGGTCTTCCCGGCCTTCTCCCGACCCGCGCGCAGATAGGTGAGCGCGGTCTCCTCCAGGTGGTCGGCGGAGGGGAAGATCAGCAGGGCGCCGTCGGCGATCTCGCCGGTCTGCTCCAGGTTCTTCGGGCCGATCGCGGCGATGTAGAGCGGGATGTGCTCGCGCTCCGGGTGGACCGTGAGCTTGATCGGCTTGCCCGGGCCGCCGGGCAGCGGGAGGGTCCAGTGCTGTCCCTCGTAGGAAAGCCGCTCGCGGGTCATCGCCTTGCGGACGATCTCGACGTACTCGCGCGTGCGGGCCAGTGGCTTGTCGAACTTGACGCCGTACCAGCCCTCGGAGACCTGCGGTCCCGAGACGCCGAGGCCGAGCCGGAAGCGGCCGCCGGAGAGCGAGTCGAGGGTGGCGGCGGTCATCGCGGTCATGGCGGGCTGACGGGCCGGGATCTGCATGATCGCGGAGCCGACGTCGATGGATTCGGTCTGCGCCGCCACCCAGGTGAGCACGGTGGGCGCGTCGGAGCCGTAGGCCTCGGCCGCCCAGCAGACGTCGTAGCCGAGCCGGTCGGCCTCCTGGGCGACGGCGAGGTTGTCGCCGTCCATGCCCGCGCCCCAGTAACCGAGATTGATGCCGAGCCGCATAGCCGCTCCCCTTACTGATCAGTAACGTCCCTTCCCGGGGACTCTAGCGCGGGTGGCGGCGATCCGGCAGGCCCGCGCGACCTCCCGTTGTCCACAGGCTTCCACTCGGTGGGGCCATGGCCAGTAATCTCAGCGCCCATGGAGCAGAGGCATCTCGGCCGCACCGGCCTACGCGTGTCCCGGATCGGGCTCGGCACCCTCACCTGGGGCCGGGACACCGACGAGCACGACGCCGCCGACCAGCTCAAGGCCTTCTGGGACGCGGGCGGCACCCTGGTGGACACCGCCGATGTGTACGGGGGCGGGGAGGCCGAGCACCTGCTCGGGCGGCTCGTGGGCAGCCTCGTGCCGCGCGAGGACCTGGTCATCGCCACAAAGGCCGGGAACGTCCCCGACCCCTACCGCCGCTTCAACGGCTCGCGCGGGCACCTGCTGGCCGCGCTGGACGCCTCCCTGGAGCGGCTGGGCACGGACTACGTGGACCTGTGGCAGGTGCACGCCTTCGATCCGGCGACCCCGCTGGAGGAGACGCTCCAGGCGGTGGACCTGGCCGTCTCCTCCGGCCGGGTCCGCTATGCGGGCGTGTCGAACTTCTGCGGCTGGCAACTGGCCAAGGCCGCCACCTGGCAGCTCGCCGCGCCCGGGGTGCGCACGAGGCTGGCCAGTACGCAGATGGAGTACTCGCTGCTCCAGCGGGGCATCGAGCGGGAGGTGCTGCCCGCCGCGCTGGACCTCGGGATCGGGCTGCTGCCCTCCTCGCCGCTGGGGCGCGGGGTGCTGACCGGCAAGTACCGCCAGGGCACCCCGTCCGGCTCCCGGGGCGCATCGGAGCGGCTGGCCCCGTTCGTCGAGCCGTATCTGGACGACGCGGCGGCCCGGATCACCGACGCGGTGGCGACGGCTGCGGACGGTCTCGCGACGAGCCCCCTGCATGTGGCGCTGGCCTGGGTGCGGGACCGTCCCGGAGTGGCCGCCCCGATCGTCGGTGCGCGCAACGCCGGGCAGCTCACGGAGGCTTTGTCAGTGGAGGCGCTTAGTCTTCCCTACGAGATCTGCCAGGCGCTCGACGATGTGTCGGCGCCCGTGCACCGCTATCCCGACCAGGACTGGAGCACGCTGTGACTGCGCTTCCCGGGGAGACCCCCGGCACCGCCGGCACGGACACACCGGAGGGCGCGGCCCCCCGGGCGACCACCGACGCCGAGGCCCCCACGCACACCGAAGCGCCCGACGCCACCGACGTTGCCGCCGAGCCGGGGGAGGCGGCCGAGCCTGCGGAGGCCGGGGCATCCGCCGAGGCCGCCGGTCCTGGGGAGGCCGTGGAGGCCGGGGAGGCCTCTGAGGCCGTAGCGGACGGGTCCGGCGCGGATACCCCGCCCGCCGGGGACACGCCCGTCGGCGGAGAGGGCGACGCGCCCGTCGCCGCCGCGCTCTCGGAGGCGCAGGCCGAGCTGGCCGCCCAGCGTGAGCTGCGCGAGCGGATCGCCAAGCGCAAGGCAGAGAAGGACGGCCCCGTCGCCGCCGGTACGAAGCTCAGCGGCACCGCCGCCGACCTGCTCGCCGCCGTACGGGCCGTGGAGAGCGGGGAGAAGGCGGGCACGGAGTTCTTCGGCTCCCCCGCCGCCCCGCCCGCGCCCCGCCGCCCCGCCCCGGCCCCCGCCGGACAGCCTCCCCGCCCCACGCCGACGGCCACCGTCCCCGCCCCCGCCGACCGGGCCGCGTCCCCCGAGGCCCTGGACGCGGTGCGGGCGGTCCTCACCGAGGGCGGGGCCCCCGAGGCCCTGGCCCGCCCGGCCACCGGGGCGCTGGGCGAGCAGGCCGCCGGGCTGCTGCGCGCCGACCCCTGGCAGTTGCTGGCGGTGCCGGGCGTCCGGCCCGAGCAGGCGGACGGCTTCGCCCGGGCCCTGCTGGGCGCCGCGTGCGGCCCGGACGACGGGCGCCGGACGGCGGCCCTGGTCGGCTGGCTGCTGGAGCGGGCCGCCCTCCAGGGCCACACGGCACTGGACGCCGATGCCGTACGGGCGGCGCTCGCCGAGCGTGCGGTGAGCGACCCGGAGGAGGCCGTGCGCAACGCGGTGGACGAGGGGGTCGCCCTGCAGTTCCCGGAGGACGCCGACCCTACCGACCCCGATGCCGCGTACGAGGACGAGGAGTACGAGGAGGAGGGCGGGGCCCCCGCCGAGGGTGACGCCGAGGCCGCCGAGCCGGTCCAGGTGCTGCTGGGCCTCGACCGGTACGCGTTGGCCGAGGAGAGCCTCGCCGAGGGGCTGGCCCGCCTCCTGAACGGCTGTGAGAAGGGGGCCGACTGGGCCGAGGCCGCTGCCGCCGCCCCGTCCTCCTCGGCCGCCGAGCTGATCCGTACGGCGGCCACCGCCGGGCTGGTCGCGCACAGCGGCGGTGAGGCGGCACGGGGCGAGCCCGCCGCCCTGATCGCGGCGGCGCGGGGCCTGGGCCTGCGGGCCCTGGGCGCCACCCACAGCGCGGACGGCCGCCGTCGGCTGGCCGACGCCATCGGCGCCCCGGACGCGGCCGTCACTCTGGCCGGGCTGCTCTCCGGCACCGAGGGCCCCGGCCGCGACGAGGACGGGGCGCTCGCGCTCGACCTGCTGGTGGTGCTGGACGCCCCGCAGCTGGACGTGGAGGGCGCGGCCGTCCTGGTCGAGGCGCTGGCGGACGGCGCCCGGCTGGTGTTGAGCGGTGACCCCGGGGTGCTGGGCTCGGCGGGGGCCGGGCGGGTCTTCGCCGATGTGCTGGCCGCACGGGCGTGCCCGCAGGTCGTCTCCCGTACACCCGACCCCGGGCCGATCGGCGAGCTGGTCTCCGGTGTCGGCATCGGTGAGCTGACCCAGGTCGAGGCCCCCGGCAAGGAGGTCGTGATCGTCCCGGTCCGCGATGCGGGCGAGGCGGTCCACCGCACGGTGCAGCTGGTCGCGGACTCGGTGCCCCGGGCCTTCTCCATCCCCGCCACCGACACCCAGGTCATCACCGTGGGCCACGGCGGGGCGGCCGGGACCCGGGTGCTCAACGAAGCCCTGAAGCAGCGGCTCAACCCGGGACCCGGCCGGTTCGGCGGGTTCGACCCGGGGGACCGCGTGATCCATGTCCCCGCGCCCGGCCGTGCGGTGCCCGGGGTGGTGCGTTCGGCCGACGCCGAGGGGCTGCACCTGGAGTGCGGCGGCGTCCCCGTCGTCGTACCGCAGGAGCGGGTGGAGTCGGCGGTGCGGCACGGCTGGGCGCTCAGTGCCCATCAGGCGGCCGGGATGCGCTGGCCCGCCGCGGTCGTCGTGCTGCCGGGCGACGCGGCGGCGGGGCTGAGCCGGCCGTGGGTCTACACCGCGTTCGGCCGGGGCGAGCGGCATCTGTCCGTGGTGCACGGAGTGGACCAGGCGCTGCCGCACGCGGTGGCGCGGGTCCCGGCCCAGGAGCGGACGACGAGGCTGCGCGCGCTCCTCGAAGCGCTCCCGACGCCCGACGCGGCTTCCTGAGCGACGTATGACAGCGGGCCCCGGCGCAGTGCGCCGGGGCCCGCTGTCATGATCACGCGTCAGGTCACGCGCGGCCCGCGGCCGGCTCGTCGAGCTCCTCGTCCAGCTCCTCCTCGTCGAAGACGGCGCTGACGTCGAAGCGGCACACCACCAGCTCGGGGTCGGCGTCCTCGAACGGGGCACCGAGCCACTCCCCCGGCTCGGGGAGCGCCTCCGCGGCCGAGACCCAGAGCGTGGAGTCCCCCTCCTCCAGGCCGAACTCCTTGTGCCGGGAGGCGATCTCGTCCGGTTCGTACTCCCCGAAGAGCACGCCGAGCGCGGCGTGGACGCTGGTGCCGACCACCGGGGTCGCGGAACCGTCACCGCCGGGTCCGGCGTCGATGTCGGCGAGGCGCTGGGCCTGGGCGAGCAGGCGCGGGGGCTCCGCGACCGCGTAGTCCCGCCGGATGAGCACGCTGAGCGCGCTCGGCTCGGCGGGTCCGGCGTAGGGCGGCAGGGAGTCGTCCGCGCCGGGGATCTCGAAGGGGGTGACCTCGTCGTAGCGGTCGTAGAGCAGTTCGTCGTAGACCTCGGCCGCAGCGGCCAGTGAGTTGAACGCTTCGTAGACGGCGGGGTCGTCGTCCCCGGTACGGCGTTCGACCGCGTCGAGGTGACGGTCGATCGCGGCTTTGACCGCCTCGGCGGCGGCACGTACCTCGGCAGCGGTGGGCTGCGCAGCATCAGACATAGTGCAGACGCTATCCGTACCGGGGCTCTGCCCGCACAATAGATGCGATGCCGGAATACGAATTTGTCGACGTGTATGTGCCGCGCGGGGTCTCCCGCAAGGAAGCGGCCCGACTGCTGACCGACCACGCCGAGTACGGGCACTGGGAGCTGGACCGGCTGACGCTGCGCCGCGACGGCAGCCGCAGGGTGCGGCTCCGCCGACGGATCATCCGTCAGCTACGCGCCACCTGGTGACAGGGAACGGGCCCCGCGGATCGCGGGGCCCATCCCTGTTCGCTCTGCCGTACGGCGGTGCGCGCCCGGAGTCAGGCGGCGCTGCGGGAGCGGCGGTAGAGCACCGATCCCATCCCGGCCAGCAGCAGTCCGGCGCTCGCCGGGATGAGCATCTCCATGCCGCCCGCCCCGGTCTGCGCGAGCTGCTCCTCCGGGTCGAGCTGGGGCTCGGGGATGTTCGGCTCGGGCGGCTGGTTGGCCGGGGGCTCGACCGGCGGGTCGACCGGCGTCTCCGGCGTGACCGGAGGCTTTTCCGGTGTGACCGGCGGCGGGGGCGGCGGGGGCGGCTCGGCGTCGTTGGAGCAGCTGTTGCCGAAGGTCGGGTTCAGCAGACCGATGACGGAGACGCTGTTGCCGCAGACGTTCACGGGAACGGAGACCGGAGCCTGGATCGTGTTGCCGGAGAGGATGCCGGGCGAGCCCTGCGCGACCCCCTCCGCACCCGCGCCGCCGGCCCGGTGGCGGCCCGTGCCGGGCTCCCCGTGCCGGTCCGTCGCGGTGGTGTTCCCGGCCTGGGCCCCGTTGCCTGCCTGGGACCCGTCGGCGGAGCTGCCGCCGATACGGTTCTGCGGTCCGGAGCCCTGGCTCGATGCCGCCGGCCCGTTCTCGCAGTCGTTCCCGAACGTCGGGTTGATGAGACCGCCGACGGTGACCGAGTTGCCGCAGACGTTGACCGGGATGTCGATCGGGACCGAGACCGAGTTGCCGGACAGCACGCCCGGCGAGCCCGTGGCCGTCGAGGCCGCACCGGCGTCGGCGTGGGCGTAGCCGCCACTGAGCGCGAGCACCCCGCCCGCGGCCGCCATGGTGATCAGGCCTTTACGAGTGACCTGTCGCATAGGTTCGTTTCCTGCCTTCTGCCTTCCGAAAAACCCCCGGACATGACCGTGCGGGAGCCGAATGCCGAACGGTCCCGGAGTGCATGGCACGCACTCCGGGACCGACCGAGCTCAAACCCTTACGGGTTGACGTTCAACGTCACGCGTTGACGCAGGTGTTGCCGAAGGCGGGGTTCAGCAGCCCGATCACGGAGACCGTGTTGCCGCACAGGTTGATCGGCACGTGGACCGGGACCTGGACGACGTTGCCGGAGAGCACGCCGGGGCTGCCGATGGCGGCACCCTGGGCGCCCGCGTCGGCGGAAGCCATGCCCGCACCCGCGAGAACGAGGCCACCGGTAGCAGCCGCAACTGCGACGACCTTCTTGATCATTATTCCTCCTAGTTGGAAATGCGGTCCCAGCCGCGGACCGCAAACCTTGTAACGAGGAGGGTGGGGCGGAGCTACGTGTGAACGGCGCGTTTCACTCTTTCGGTCATGTGCGCACAGGCAGGCGAATACGCACGCGATCGGTCAGCCGTTCGTACGGGGCCGGTCGGCAGTTCGTACGGGGCCGGTCGGCAGTTCGTGCGGGACCGGTCAGGAATGGTCGATGAACCGGTCGAGCACCCGGACGCCGAACTGCAGACCGTCGACCGGGACCCGTTCGTCGACGCCGTGGAACATCCCGGCGAAGTCCAGCTCCGGCGGCAGCTTCAGCGGGGCGAAGCCGAAGCCCCGGATGCCCAGGTCGTCGAAGGACTTGGCGTCGGTCCCGGCCGAGAGCATGTACGGGACGGCACGGGCGATCGGGTCCTCGGCGACCAGCGCGGTCTGCATGGCGTCCACCAGGGCGCCGTCGAACGTGGTCTCCAGCGCCTTGTCCGCGTGCACGTCCTCGCGCTTCACGTTGGGGCCCAGGATCCGGTCCAGGTCGGCGAGGAACTCCTCCTCGTACCCCGGCAGGTACCGGCCGTCCACATGGGCGGTGGCCTGGCCCGGGATCACGTTGACCTTGTAGCCGGCACCGAGCTGGGTGGGGTTGGCGGTGTTCTGGAGGGAGGCCCCGATCAGCTTGGCGATACCGCCCAGCTTGGCCAGCGTCTCGTCCATGTTCTCCGGGTCCAGCTCGGTGCCGAGCGCGTCGGAGAGCTCGTCCAGGAAGTGCCGCAGCGTCTTGGTGACGCGCACCGGGAACTTGTGCCGCCCCAGCCGCCCGACCGCCTCGGACAGCTCCGTGATCGCGTTGTCCTTGTGGATCATCGACCCGTGCCCGGCGGTGCCGTCCACGGTCAGCTTCATCCAGTGCATGCCCTTCTGGGCCGTCTCCACCAGGTAGAGGCGCAGCTTCTCGTTGACGGTGAACGAGAACCCGCCGACCTCGCTGATCGCCTCGTTGACGCCCTCGAAGAGCCCCGGGTGGTGGTCGACGAGGTAGCGGGCCCCGTACGTGCCGCCCGCCTCCTCGTCCGCGAGGAAGGCCAGCACGATGTCGCGCGGGGGCTTGCGGCCCGTGCGCATCCGCTCGCGTACGACCGCGAGGGTCATCGCGTCCATGTCCTTCATGTCGACCGCACCACGGCCCCAGACACAGCCGTCCGCGATCTCCCCGGAGAACGGGTCGTGCGTCCAGTCCGCCGCGTTGGCCGGGACCACGTCCGTGTGCCCGTGGATGAGCAGGGCGGGCCGGGAGGGGTCCTCGCCCTCGATGCGGGCGACGGTGGAAGCGCGGCCCTTGTGCGACTCGAAGATCTGCGGCTCCAGACCCACCTCGGCGAGCTTCTCGGCCACGTACTCGGCGGCGAGCCGCTCACCGGGGCCCGAGTGGTCGCCGTAGTTGCTGGTGTCGATCCGGATCAGGTCACGACAGAGGTCCACGACCTCCCTCTCGGCGTTGCCGACGGTCTTGCCCGTGCTGCTCTCGCTCACGCTGCTTCCTTCCGCTGTCGCTGTGGTGCTCCTTCCCATCCTCCCGCGCCCACCGCCCGCACCCAAGGCCGTGCACCCCCCGTCACGCACCGTTCACAGCCCTCGGGGCGTGATCGAGCACCCTCGAATGTTTGCTATGGTTTTCCACGTCGGAACGGGCGAGGGCCCGCGAGACAGACACCTTGTCCGGGTGGCGGAATGGCAGACGCGCTAGCTTGAGGTGCTAGTGCCCTTTATCGGGCGTGGGGGTTCAAGTCCCCCCTCGGACACCAGCAGGAGCCCCACTTCGGTGGGGCTCTTTTGCGTCACCTGCTGTGACGGAGAGGAGCGACCATGAGGGGCCGCAGGAAGCCGCCCGCCGGTCCTCTCCCCCAGCGGGACGGGATCGATGCCGTACGGGTGCGGCTGCCGGAGGATCCGGAAGGGCGCTGGGCGAGCGTCGGTGCGTATCTGGCCGGGCGGTTCGGTGGGGCGATCGGGGCCGTACGGGTCGCGGCGATGCTCGACGCGGGGCGGTTCGTGGGGGCCGACGGGACCGCCGTACGGGGCGGTGAGCCGTATACCGCCGGGCGGAGCCTCTGGTTCCACCGGGACTTCGCGGCCGAGGAGCCGGTGCCCTTCCCGGTCGGGGTCGTCTACCGGGACGCGCACCTCGTGATCGCGGACAAGCCGCACTTCCTCGCCACCACTCCCCGGGGGCGGCACATCACCGAGACCGCGGTGGCCCGGCTGCGGCGGGAGCTGGGGGTGCCCGCCCTCCAGCCCGCGCACCGGCTGGACCGGCTGACCGCGGGGCTCGTGCTCTTCGTGGTGCGGCCGGAGGAGCGGGGCGCGTACCAGACGCTGTTCCGGGACCGGCTGGTGCGCAAGGAGTACGAGGCGGTGGCTCCGTACGATCCGGAGCTGGCCCTCCCCCGGACCGTGCGGAGCCTGATCGTGAAGGAGCGCGGGGTGCTCGCCGCCCGGGAGGAGCCGGGTGAGCCGAACAGTGAGAGCCGCGTGGAGCTGGTGGAGCGGCGGGGCGGGTTGGGGCGCTACCGGCTGCTGCCCGCTACCGGGCGGACGCATCAACTGCGGGTCCATATGAACGCGCTGGGGGTGCCGATCGTCGGCGATCCGCTGTATCCGGTGGTGGAACCGGAGGGGGCGGAGTTCCCTGAGGACTTCTCCAGGCCGTTGCAGTTGCTTGCGCGGGTGCTGGAGTTCACCGATCCGGTCAGCGGGGAGCCGCGCCGCTTCGAGAGCGGGCTGCGGCTCTCCGCCTGGCCGGAGGGGTGACGTACGCGGTCCTCAGT
This sequence comes from Streptomyces sp. NPDC059452, assembly GCF_042750035.1. NCBI lineage: Bacteria > Bacillati > Actinomycetota > Actinomycetes > Kitasatosporales > Streptomycetaceae > Streptomyces > Streptomyces sp. NPDC059452. The sequence continues at coordinate 28,592 of NZ_JBHYVE010000037.1, read as the reverse complement.
GGCCGCGCTTGATCCAGTCGTCGAGCTGCGGGGCCTCGGCACCGATCGTGGTGGGGTCGCCGTGGCCCGTACGGACCGTGGTGTCGCCCGGGAGGGTGAGCAGCCGGTCCCGGATCGAGTCGATGATCGTGGGGAACGACGAGAAGGAGCGGCCGGTGGCGCCGGGGCCGCCCTGGAAGAGCGTGTCGCCGGTGAAGACCGTGGCCAGCTCGGGGGCGTAGAGGCAGATGCCGCCGGGGGCGTGGCCGGGGGTGTGCAGGACCGTGAGGGTGGTCCCGGCGACGGTGAGTTCCTGGCCGTCGGTGAGGGTGCCGTCGGGGGCGCGGTCCGGGTGGGTCTGCTGCCAGAGCGGCAGGTCGTCCGGGTGGAGCAGGATCGGGGCGCCGGTGGCCTCCGCGAGGGCGGGGGCGGCGTCGATGTGGTCGTTGTGCGCGTGGGTGCAGACGATGGCGCGCAGCGTACGGCCGCCGAGCGCGGCCTCGATGGCGGCGGCGTCGTGGGCGGCGTCGATGACGATCGCCTCGGTGTCGTCGCCGACGATCCAGACGTTGTTGTCGACGTCCCACTCGCCGCCGTCGAGGGCGAAGGTGCCGGAGGTGACCAGGTGGTCGATGCGGGCGGCCATCAGAAGACCACCACCGAGCGGAGGACGTCTCCGTCGTGCATCCGGGCGAAGGCCTGCTCGATGTCGCCCAGGCCGATCGTCTCGGTGACGAAGGCGGCGAGGTCGAGGCGGCCCTGCTGGTGGAGGTCGACGAGCATCGGGAAGTCGCGGGAGGGCAGGCAGTCGCCGTACCAGGACGACTTGAGCGAGCCGCCGCGGCCGAAGACGTCCAGGAGCGGGAGTTCGAGCTTCATGTCCGGGGTGGGGACACCGACCAGGACGACCGTTCCGGCAAGGTCGCGGGCGTAGAAGGCCTGTTCGTACGTCTCCGGGCGGCCGACGGCCTCGATGACGACATCGGCGCCGTTGCCGTCGGTGAGTTCCCGGATCGCCTCGACGGCGTCCGTGGAGCGGGAGTTGACGGTGTGGGTGGCGCCCATCTTCTTCGCCGTCTCCAGCTTGCGGTCGTCGATGTCGACCGCGATGATCTTCGCCGCCCCGGCCAGCCGGGACCCGGCGATCGCCGCGTCACCGACACCGCCGCAGCCGATCACGGCGACCGAGTCGCCGCGGCCGACCTGGCCGGTGTTGATGGCGGCGCCGATGCCCGCCATCACGCCGCAGCCGAGGAGTCCGGCGACCTCGGGGGCCACTTCGGGGTCGACCTTGGTGCACTGGCCGGAGGCGACCAGGGTCTTCTCCGCGAAGGCACCGATGCCGAGGGCGGGCGACAGCTCGGTACCGTCCAGCAGCGTCATCTTCTGCTTGGCGTTGTGGGTGTCGAAGCAGTACCAGGGGCGGCCGCGCAGACAGGCGCGACACTGTCCGCACACGGCACGCCAGTTGAGGATGACGAAGTCGCCGGGGGCCACGTCCGTGACGCCCTCGCCGACCGACTCCACGACACCCGCCGCCTCGTGGCCGAGGAGGAAGGGGAACTCGTCGTTGATTCCGCCCTGCTTGTAGTGCAGGTCGGTGTGGCAGACGCCGCACGCCTGGATCTTCACGACGGCCTCTCCGGGACCGGGGTCCGGGATCAGGATCGTCTCGACCCTGACCGGCTCGTTCTTCCCCGGTGCGATGACCCCTTGCACCTGCTGTGGCATACCGTGCTCTCCCTGCTCCCGCGCTTCGCGAAGATCGAACGCGGACCACCGTACGCCTCGGGGCACTCCCTAGGGAGCGAGGACGTCCAGTTCGTGCAGGGCGCCCACCGCGATCTCCTTGGTGATGCGCTCGGCGGCCTCCGGGTCGCCCTCGCGGACCGCCTCGGCCAGGCGTACGTGGAGGGTGACGGCGGCCGGGTCGGGGTCCTCGAACATCACCTGGTGGTGGGTGCGGCCCGCGAGCACCTCCGCGACGACGTCCCCGAGGCGGGCGAACATCTCGTTGCCGGAGGCGTTGAGGACGATCCGGTGGAAGGCGATGTCGTGTTCGAGGTAGCCCTCCAGCTGCTGGCCGCGCGAGGTGGCGACCATGCCGAGGGCGCGTTCGGTGAGCTCGGCGCACTGCTCGGCGGTGGCGTGGCGGGCGGCGAGCGAGGCGGCGACCGGTTCGATCGCGGAGCGCAGCACGGTGAGGGAGCGCAGTTGGCGGGGGCGGTCGGCGCCTGCCAGGCGCCAGCGGATGACCTGAGGGTCGTAGACGTTCCAGGTCTCGGTGGGGCGGACGGTCACCCCGACCCGGCGGCGGGACTCGACCAGGTGCATGGACTCCAGGACCCGGACCACTTCGCGGACGACCGTACGGGAGACATCGAAGCGCTGGGCGAGCTCGTCGGTGCGCAGGACGCTGCCGGGCGGGCACTGGCCGGAGGAGATCTCCAGGCCCAGGGTGTCCAGCACATGTGTATGCAGCCCCTGGCCCTGTGTGGTCATGGGTCAAGCCTACGGGGCACCTCTCGGGAACAAAAAGTACGACGTATACGTCACAGCCTCTTGAATAAGTCGTACCTAATAGGTTTCAGTAGCGCGACGGACCGATGTCGAAGAAGACAGCGAGACACCCCCATGAACACCGCACCCCCCATGAGCACCCCCCACGTCGTCGTGGTGATGGGCGTAGCAGGAACCGGCAAGACCACGATCGGTCCCCTGCTCGCCGCCGAACTCGGCGTTCCGTACGCCGAGGGCGACGACTTCCATCCCCCGGCCAACATCGCGAAGATGTCGGCCGGCACCCCCCTGGACGACGAGGACCGGTGGCCCTGGCTCGACGCCATCGGTGCGTGGGCGCGCGGGCGGACGGGGCTCGGCGGGGTCGTCTCCAGCTCGGCGCTCAAGCGGTCCTACCGCGACCGGCTGCGGGCCGGGGCACCCGACGCCGTCTTCCTGCATCTGACCGGCGACCGGGCACTGATCGAGGAGCGGATGGCGGACCGCAGGGGCCACTTCATGCCCACCGCACTCCTGGACTCCCAGTTCGCGACGTTGCAGCCCCTCCAGGCCGACGAGGCCGGGGTGGACGTCGACGTGTCCGGCACCCCCGAGGACATCACCCAGCGAGCCGTCGCCGCGCTGCGCCGGCTCGACAGCTAAAGGATCATCACCGTGACCAGTCTCAGCGTCGAGATGCTGGCAGCGGACGCCGCCGAAACGATCACCTCGGCAGGCAACGCTCAGTTGGGCATCGCCGTACTGGCGGGCATCGCCGTCATCGTTCTCCTGATCACCAAGCTCAAGATGCACGCGTTCCTGGCGCTGACCATCGGTTCGCTGGCGCTCGGCTCCTTCGCGGGAGCCGCGCCCGCCGACACGATCACCAGCTTCACCGCGGGGCTCGGTTCCACCGTCGCGAGCGTCGGCGTCCTCATCGCGCTCGGCGCCATCCTGGGCAAGCTGCTCGCGGATTCGGGCGGGGCCGACCAGATCGTCGACACCATCCTGGCGAGGGCCAGCCGGGGCGCGATGCCGTGGGCGATGGTCCTCATCGCCTCGATCATCGGGCTGCCGCTCTTCTTCGAGGTCGGGATCGTGCTGATGATCCCGGTGGTGCTGCTCGTCGCCAAGCGCGGCAACTTCTCCCTGATGCGGATCGGCATCCCGGCGCTGGCCGGGCTCTCCGTGATGCACGGGCTCATCCCGCCGCACCCCGGCCCGCTGGTCGCGATCGACGCCCTCGACGCCAACCTCGGTGTGACGCTGGCGCTCGGTGTGCTGGTCGCCATCCCCACGGTGATCATCGCCGGTCCGGTCTTCGCCCGCTACGCCGCGCGCTGGGTGGACATCGAGCCGCCGGAGAAGATGATTCCGCAGCGCCCGTCCGAGGAGCTGGACCGCCGCCCCAGCTTCGCCGCCACCCTGGTGACGATCCTGCTGCCGGTCGTGCTCATGCTGCTCAAGGCGCTCGTCGAGATCGTCGTCGACGACCCGGAGAACGGGTTCCAGCGGGTGACGGACGTGATCGGTTCGCCGATGATCGCGCTGCTCGCCGCCGTGCTGCTGGGCATGGTCACCCTCGGCCGGGCCGCCGGGTTCACCCGGGGCAGGCTCGCCGGGACCGTGGAGAAGTCGCTCGCCCCGATCGCGGGCATCCTGCTGATCGTCGGCGCGGGCGGTGGCTTCAAGCAGACGCTGATCGACGCCGGGGTCGGCCAGATGATCCTGGACTTCTCCGAGAACTGGTCGATCCCCGCGCTGCTGCTCGGCTGGCTGATCGCCGTCGCGATCCGCCTCGCCACCGGCTCGGCCACGGTCGCGACCATCTCCGCCGCCGGTCTGGTCGCCCCGCTCGCGGCCGACATGTCGACCTCGCACGCGGCCCTGCTGGTGCTGGCGATCGGCGCCGGTTCGCTCTTCTTCAGCCATGTGAACGACGCCGGGTTCTGGCTGGTGAAGGAGTACTTCGGGATGGACGTGGGCCAGACCGTGAAGACCTGGTCGGTGATGGAGACGATCATCTCGGTGGTGGCCATCGCCTTCATCCTGCCGCTGTCGCTGCTGCTGTAGCGGCCCCGCGGATGAGAAGCGCCCGTCCCGGTGGAGTCCACCAGGGCGGGCGCTTCTCATCTGTACGTGCGGGCGCTTCCCTCCGTACGTACGGAATCCTCAGCGGCGGGTGGTCTCGTTCTCGGCCGCCTTCTCCAGCTGGAACGCCTCGTTGCCGAGGCCGATCCGGGCGTGCACCTCGGGCTTGACCTTGCGCAGCACCGCTCCGTAGACCAGGCCGCCGACGAGGGCGGTGACGGTCACTCCGGGCAGCAGCCAGTTGAGGGCCGAGCCGGAGCCGGAGCCGACGAGGACGTCGAAGTCGCGGACGGTAAAGACGGCGATCGACAGGAGCGCGACCCCGGCGAGGCCCGAGGCGGCCAGCCGCCAGGCCTGGGCGCGGCCCGCGCCGCGCTTGACGAAGAAGGCGATGACGGCGAAGGAGGCGGCGGCCATCAGCAGGATGACGCCGAGCGCGCCGACGTTGCCCATCCAGGTGAAGAGGCGCAGGACGGGGACGGTGGGGTCACCGATGTGGTTGCCGTCGGTGAGGGCGAAGGCCAGCACGATCACGACGGAGATGGCGGACTGGAGCAGCGAGCCGATGCCCGGTGCGCCGCTCGCCCGGTTGGTGCGGCCGAAGCGGGCGGGGAGCAGCCCCTCGCGGCCCATGGCGAACGCGTAGCGGGCGACGACGTTGTGGAAGCTGAGGAGCGCGGCGAACATGCCGGTGACGAAGAGGATGTGCAGGACGTCGGTGAAGGTGGAGCCGAGCCGCTCCTCGGTGAGGCCGAACAGCATGCCCGGGCCCTCCTTGAGGGAGGTGTCCGCGATGAAGCCGGGTCCGGCGGCGACGGTCAGCGCCCAGGAGCTGATGGCCAGGAACAGCGCCGCGTACCCCACGGCGAGGAACATCACCCGGGACACCACGATCTGCGGGCGGCTGGTCTCCTCGGCGTAGACCGGCGCCTGCTCGAAGCCGACGAACGCGGCGATGCAAAAGCAGAGCGCGGTGGAGAGCCCGGCCCCGGTGAGCGTCTCGGGGTTGAACGCCGCGAACGAGAGCCCCTCGGGGCCCGGCTCGGAGACGGCGGCGATGTCGAAGATCACGACGAGCAGGCACTCGATGACCAGCAGGACGCCGAGCACCTTGGCGTTGAGGTCGATCTTCAGCCAGCCGAGGATGCCGACCACGACGACCGAGATCAGTGCGGGTATCCACCACTGGACGTCGATACCGGCGTACGTGGAGAGGATGACGGAGACCTCGAAGCCGAGGATCCCGTAGATGCCCACCTGCATCGCGCTGTACGCCACCAGCGCCACGAGCGAGGCCCCGGCACCGGCCGTCGGGCCGAGGCCCCGGGCGATGTACGCGTAGAAGGCTCCGGCGTTGTGGACATGGCGGCTCATCTCCGCGTAACCGACGCTGAACAGCATCAGGACGGCGCCGAGGATGACGTAGAGCAGGGGCTGGCCGACGATGCCCATCACGCCGAAGACGGTGGGCATCACCCCGGCGACCACCATCAGGGGGGCGCTGGCCGCGAGCACGGAGAGCAGCAGGCCGGGGGTGCCGAGGCGGTCGGCGCGCAGGGCGCGTTCCTCACCCTTGTACGTGTTGATCCCGCCGGTATCGCCGGTCGGCCGGGTGGTGCCGGTCTGCCGGGTCCTGCCTGGAGTTGAACTGCCCGTCGACATGGCGGGGGTGGTCCCTTCTTCCTTCGGTTCTCGGTTCTTCGGTTCTCGGTTCTTCGGTTCTCGGTTCTTCGGTTCTCGGTTCTCGGCTCTTCGGTTCTCGGTCGAACGTGGGTCAGGGGGTGCCGAGTGCGTGGTCGCGTGCGGTGGCGAACGCGGTGTACGGGTCGCGGCCCGCGTACGACCAGGGGGCGGCCGTGGCATGCGGGCCGATGCGGTGGAAGAGGGCGGCGGCCTCGGCGGTCCGGCCCTCGCAGACCTTGGCGTGGGCCAGGAAGTTGAGGTCGACGCGGTGGCGGGGGTGGTCCTCGCGCTCCCATTCCAGCCACCAGTCAAAGGCGGCCTTCATCACCTGCCGGGCCCGCCGCCCCGACCAGTGGCCGGACGCCACGGGGTCGCCCGGCTCGCGGCCAGCCGCCACGAGTACCCGGTAGCGCTCGGCGTGGGCGACGACCGGGAGCACGGCGAGCGGCGAGTCGGCCGGGGCCTGTTCGGCGGCCCAGGCGGCGAAGTCGTACACCTCGTGGAGCGGGTCCTGCCCGCTGTCGGGGCGGCTCTCGGCGAGTTGCGCGGTCATCACATGGTGGGCGTGGTGGTGCTCGGGGTGGCGGGAGCGGACCTCCTCGAAGAGCCTGCCGGTCTCGTCACCGCCGTCCTCACGGCCCCGGTCCAGGAGGAGCAGGGCGAGCCACGGGGTGGGGTCCTCGGGGGTGGTCCGGGCGGCGGTGAGACAGGCCTGCCGGGCGCGGGCGGCCTCGTCGGCCTTGGCCTTGGGGCGCAGGGCCCGTACGACACAGGCGCAGCCGAGGAGGGTGGCGGCGTCCGCGCTCTCGGGCTCGGCGAGCAGCCAGTCGCGGGCCCAGTCGGCGGCGGACGGGATGGCGGCGAGGCCGAGGAGGCGGTGTCCCCGGCGGTCCCAGTCGTTCCCGGTGGCCACCAGCAGGGCGCGGGCCTCGCCCCACCTTCCCTGGGTGAACCGGCTGCGCGCGTCGATGAGTTCGTGGTCGTCCAGGGCCGGGTCGAAGGCATGGTCCGAGCGGCCGCCCCGGCGGCGGGAGCGGCCCAGGGGCGGCGGTGGCGGGGACATGCCGCAGGCTTCTTTCGACGCGGTGTGCGAGCAGATGATCGCGCACAGCAAAGCGGTAGGCGCCACTCCGAGTCAAGGGGAGCCCTTGGGCAACTCCGCCTACTTTCCGGATAGTTGGCCGGAACCCATCCGGCCGGGTGGAGCGTTTACGCAGCGTGCGGGTGGGGTGGGCGGGTGCGGAGTGACGCCTGACACACTGAGGGCATGGAACCTCGTGAGCCCCTGAGCCCCTTCCTCCTCGCCTTTCCCGGCCCGCTCCGCGACCAGCTGGTGGCGGCGGTGCTCTCCGGCGAAAAGGTGTCCACCACAGGGCTGTTGGCCGAGTACGAGCTGGAGCGGGAGGAGCTTCCGCCGGTGGGCGAACGGTCCGCGCTGATCGACTCGGAGGGGCGGGAGGTGGCGGTGCTGGAGATGACCGAGGTACGGGTGCTGCCGCTCGGGGAGGTCGATCTCCAGCATGCGCTCGACGAGGGCGAGGGGTACCGGTCGGTGGCCGAATGGCGTGCGGGGCACGAGGCGTTCTGGCACGGGGAGGAGATGCGGGAGGCGATGGGGGATCCGGCGTTCACGGTGGATGACGGGACGATGATTGTGGCGGAGCGGTTTCGGGTGGTGGAGCGGTTGGATGGGGGTGGGGGTTGTGCCGGTGGGGCCTCCGGGTGAGGCCCCGGGGGGGGAGGTGCGGGCGGGCCTTCGGCCGGGTGGACGCCGGGGCGCTGCCCCGGACCCCGCTCCTCAATCGCCGGAGGGGCTTATTTTCGTGCCCCGGTCCGCTGTGTGTGGGAGGGGGCTTGATGGGTGGCCCCGGTCCGCGAGGAGTGGGAGGAGCGGGAGGCCAACCCCTATGGCAGGAGCGGGAGGGCGAAAGGCCAGCCCCTCTGGCAGGAGCAGGAGGGCGAAGGCCAGCCCTCCTTGGCATGGGCGGGAGGGGCGGAAAGCCTACGTGGCGATCGCCTTCGCCGCTGCCCGGCCCGCCGCTCGGCCCGAGAAGATGCAGCCGCCCAGGAACGTGCCCTCCAACGAACGGTAGCCGTGGACTCCGCCGCCGCCGAAGCCCGCCGCCTCGCCCGCCGCGTACAGGCCCGGGAGCGGGGTGCCGTCGGAGGTGAGGACCCGGGAGGAGAGGTCCGTCTCCAGGCCGCCCAGGGACTTGCGGGTCAGGATGTTGAGGCGTACGGCGATGAGCGGGCCCGCCGCCGGGTCCAGGATGCGGTGCGGTTTCGCCGTACGGATGAGGCGGTCGCCGAGGTAGGCGCGGGCTCCGTGGATCGCGGTGACCTGGAGGTCCTTGGTGAAGGGGTTGGCGATCTCGCGGTCGCGGGCGGTGATCTCGCGGCGCAGTTCGGTCGCGTCGATCAGGCCGTCGCCGCTGACCGCGTTCATGCCCCGGACCAGGGCGTCGAGGTCCTGCTCCACGACGAAGTCCGCCCCGTGGTCCATGAACGCCTTGACCGGTGCGGGCACGTCCGCGCGCGCCCGGCCGATCACGTCCCGTACCGACTTGCCGGTCAGGTCCGGGTTCTGCTCGGAGCCGGAGAGGGCGAACTCCTTGCCGATGATCCGCTGGTTGAGCACGAACCAGGTGTAGCCGTGGCCGGAGCGCATGATGTGTTCGAGGGTGCCGAGCGTGTCGAAGCCGGGGAAGAGCGGGACCGGCAGCCGCTTGCCCCGGGCGTCGAGCCAGAGGGAGGAGGGGCCGGGCAGGATGCGGATGCCGTGCTTCGACCAGATCGGGTTCCAGTTCTCGATGCCCTCGGTGTAGTGCCACATCCGGTCGCGGTTGATGTGGTGGGCGCCCGCCTCCTCGGCGATGCCCAGCATCAGGCCGTCGACGTGGGCGGGGACGCCGGAGAGCATCTTCTCGGGCGGGGTGCCGAGCCGCTCGGGCCACTGGGAGCGGACCAGGTCGTGGTTGCCGCCGATGCCTCCGGAAGTGACGATCACCGCCTGGGCCTTCAGCTCGAAGGTGCCCGTCGCCTCCCGGCTGCTGGCGGTGCCGCGCTCCGCCCCGCTCGGCTCCAGGATCTCGCCGGTGACCGTGTCCAGCGCCCCGGCCGTGCGGGCGAGGCCGGTGACGCGGTGGCGGAACTTCAGCTGGACGAGCCCCTTGGCGACGCCCTCGCGCACCCGCCGCTCGAAGGGGGCGACGACGCCGGGACCCGTACCCCAGGTGATGTGGAAGCGGGGTACGGAGTTGCCGTGGCCGGTCGCGTCGTAGCCGCCGCGCTCCGCCCAGCCGACGACCGGGAAGATCCGCAGCCCCTGCCGGTGCAGCCAGGAGCGCTTCTCCCCGGCCGCGAAGTCGACGTACGCCTCGGCCCACTTCTTCGGCCAGTGGTCCTCCTCGCGGTCGAACCCGGCGGTGCCGTACCAGTCCTGGAGGGCCAGCTCCCGGCTGTCCTTGATCCTCAGCCGCCGCTGCTCGGGCGAGTCGACGAGGAAGAGGCCGCCGAACGACCAGTGGGCCTGCCCGCCGATCGACTGCTCCGGCTCCTGGTCGAGGACGATCACGGAACGGCCCGCGTCGGCCAGTTCGGCGGTGGCCACGAGTCCGGCGAGCCCTGCCCCGATCACGATCACATCAGCGTCGTACGCCATGGGTTCCATCCTGTCGGGGAGGGGCAGCCGGGAGGGCTCGACGGGCGGGCAAGTTACCCGTGCGTCAGATCTTGGGTACCGGCCGCGGCCACGTCAACCACCCGGGTGCTGTTGGATGAAACGTATGACGCCTTCTGACGAGATCCTGGACATCGTCGACGAGAACGACGAGGTCATCGGGCAGGCCCCGCGCGGCGAGGCGACCGCCCGGGGCCTGCGTCACCGCTGTGTCTTCATCGAGGCGCGCGATGCCGAGGGACGCGTCTTCGTCCACCGCCGGACGGCCACCAAGCTGGTCTTCCCCTCGTACTACGACATGTTCGTGGGCGGGGTGGTGGGCGCGGGCGAGTCCTACGACGAGGCGGCGCTGCGCGAGGCGGAGGAGGAGCTGGGGGTCTCGGGGCTGCCGACCCCCGAGCCGCTGTTCCGGTTCCTCTACACGAGCGCCGAACACACCTGGTGGTCCGCCGTCTACCAGGTGCGGTGCGAGCTTCCGGTCTCCCCGCAGGCCGAGGAGGTCGCCTGGCACACCTTCCTGGACGACGCGGAGCTGGAGGAGCGGCTCGGTGAGTGGCTGTGGGTGCCGGACGGGGTGGACGCCTACCGGCGGCTTCGGGAGTTCCGGGCGCCCTGACCTCGTAAGGTGCCGGGTGTGAACAAGATCGCGCAGAGCGTACGGCTGTGGTTCGCGCCGCAGCGGATCCGGGCCGAGGGAACCACCCCCGACTACCGGTTCTCCCTGGCCAACGAGCGTACGTTCCTCGCCTGGATCCGCACGGCGCTGGCCCTGATCGGCGGGGGCTTCGCCGTGGACCAGTTCCTGCCGGAGCTGGCCTGGGGCGTCCGGGCGGGGCTCGCCCTCGGGCTGCTCGCCACCGGGGTGCTGTGCGCGCTGCGGGCGGTCAACCACTGGGTACGGTGCGAGCGGGCGATGCGGCGCGGGGAGGATCTGCCGGTCTCCCGGTTCCCCACGGTGCTGAGCCTCGTCGTCGCGGTCGTGGCCGTCGCGATGGTGGTGGTGGTCCTCTTCGGCTGGGAGGGCCGGTGACGGCGGCTGCGGAGCGGGACCCGGGGCTCCAGCCCGAGCGGACCCGGCTCGCCTGGCGGCGTACCACGCTCTCCGCCACGGTGGTGGCGCTGCTCGCCGGGCGGCAGGCGCTGCACAGCGGTGCGAGCCCGGCCGGGCTGGTCGCCCTGGCGCTGACGGTGGCGGCCTGGCTGGGGTTCCTGACGGTGGCCCACCTCAGGGTGGTGCGCCTGGGGGTGGCGCGGCCGGAGCCGCTCGGGCCGCGCGGGGCGCTGGCGGCGGCGCTGTGCACGGTGGCGTTCGCGGTGTTCGCGGCGGCGATGCTGTTCTGAGAGCCCTGGGCCGGGGGCGGTTCAGGTGTCCCAGTCCACCGTGACCACGATCTTGCCGCGCGTGCGTCCCTCCTGGTTGAGGCGGTACGCGTCGGCCGCCTGTTCCAGCGGGAAGACCCGGTCCACATGGACGGTGACGATGCCCTGTTCGGCCAGTTCCGCGAGGTGGGCCAGATCGGTGGCGTCGGGCCGGACGAAGGCGTAGCGGCCGCCGTACGAGAACACCTCGCTGTCCGCGATCGAGGCGAGCCGGCCGCCCTCGGCGAGGGTGTCGGCCGAGACCCGCAGCGCCTCGCCGCCCACCGTGTCGAAGGCGGCGTCGATGCCCTCGGGGGCCAGCTCCCGCAGCCGCTCGGCGAGGCCGTCCCCGTACGCGACGGGCTCGCCGCCCAGGCCGCGTACGTAAGCGTGGTTGCGCTCGCTCGCGGTGCCGATGACCCGGCAGCCCTCATGGCGGGCGATCTGCACGGCGAGCGAGCCGACCCCGCCCGCCGCCGCGTGGACGAGGACGGTGTCGCCGCTGCGGACCTTCAGGGTGCGGTGCAGCACCTGGTACGCGGTCAGCCCGGCCAGCGGCAGGCCCGCGGCCTCCTCGAAGCTCAGCCTGAGCGGTTTGCGGGCGAGGGTGCGTACGGGGGCGGCGACGTACTCGGCGAACGTACCGCGTGAGAGGAAGTCCTCGCGGACGTAGCCGATCACCTCGTCACCGACCGCGAACTCGTCGACGGCGACGCCCGGTTGCACGACCACTCCGGAGACGTCCCAGCCGGGGATCACCGGGAAGACGGCTTCCAGGCCGCCTTGCAGATAGCCTTCCCGGGCCTTCCAGTCGACCGGGTTGACGGCCGCCGCCCGCACCTTCACCAGGACCGAGTCGGGGCCGACCTTGGGGTCGGGCCGCTCGCCGTACTCCAGGACATCGGCCGGGCCGTACGCGCTGTAGCTGATCGCCTTCATCCCTCGACCTTCGGCGCAGGCCGGGGCCGTCGCAACTCAGGACGTACACCCGGGGTGTACGCGGCTCAGGGCGTACGCGTCTCACGGACGTACGGTGGTGAGCGGCGGCCCCGGGACCTGCGGGCGGAGGTCGGCTCCATCAGCTCGAAGGTGCTGACCGAGCGGGGACACCGATGTCCCCGCGCTGGATTGCCAGGGTTCACGGGTGATTATCGGAGTTCACTGGACGACATACCGACTGGTCGGCATGATGGTCATCGACCGTGGTCCTCGACCGTCGCCCCGACTCCCCGCAGCCCCATCGCCCCCTCGCCCCATCGCCCCGGAGGTACGCCCCATGAGTCCCGTCCCCCCACCAGGTCTCGACCCCGAGCTGCTGCGCGGGCACCTCGCCCGTGAGCGTCCCGGGCTGGTGCGCGGGCCGCTGGAGGCGCGGCTGATCGAGGGTGGCCGGTCGAACCTCACGTACACGGTCACCGACGGGACCGGCCGGTGGGTGGTGCGCAGGCCGCCGCTGGGCCATGTGCTGGCCACCGCGCACGACATGAAGCGCGAGCACCGGGTGATCAGCGCCCTGCACCCCACCGCCGTACCGGTGCCGGAGCCGGTGCTGCTCTGCGAGGACGACTCGGTGCTGGGTGCGCCGTTCTACGTCATGGAGCACGTCGAGGGAACCCCGTACCGTACCGCCGAACAGCTCGCCCCGCTGGGCCCCGAACGCACCCGGGCCGCCGTCCTCGCGCTCGTCGACACGCTGGTGGACCTGCACGCGGTGGACCCGGTGGCCGTCGGGCTCGGGGACTTCGGGCGGCCGGAGGGGTTCCTGGACCGGCAGTTGCGGCGCTGGGGCAAGCAGTTGGACGCCTCCCGCAACCGCGAGCTGCCCGGCATCGACGAGCTGCACGCCTCCCTCGGTCGGGAGCTGCCCGCCTCGCCCGCGCCCACCGTCGTCCACGGCGACTACCGCCTGGACAACGTGCTGCTCGGCCCGGACGAGAGCGTCAACGCCGTGCTGGACTGGGAGATGTCCACCCTGGGCGATCCGCTGACCGACCTCGGGCTCCTCGTGATGTACAGCTCCGAACTCGACCTGCCGCACTCCCCCGTCTCCACCACCAGCGGCGCGGCCGGGCACCCCTCCCCCGCCGAGCTGGTCGAGCGGTACGCCGCCGGGTCGGGCCGGGACACCTCCGCCATCTCCTGGTACACCGCGTTCGCCTGGTTCAAGCTCGCCGTGATCCTGGAGGGCATCCACTACCGCTACACCCTCGGCCAGACCGTCGGCGCCGGTTTCGACCGGATCGGCGATCTGGTCCCGGTCTTCATCGAGCACGGCCTCACCACCCTCCAGGAAGGCTGACCACCCATGGACTTCGCATTCGACGCCCGTACCGAGGAGCTGCGTTCCCGCCTGCTCGCCTTCATGGACGCGTACGTGTATCCGGCCGAGCAGGTCGCGGAGGAGCAGCGGGCGCTCCTCGCCTCGCCGTGGGACACCCCGGCGGTCGTGGACGAGCTGAAGGCCGAGGCGCGGCGGCAGGGGCTGTGGAACCTCTTCCTGCCCGACGCGGAGTACGGGGCCGGGCTGACGAACCTCCAGTACGCGCCGCTCGCGGAGCTCACCGGCCACTCCCCGCACCTCGCGCCGACCGCGCTGAACTGCGCGGCCCCGGACACCGGGAACATGGAGGTGCTGTTCCAGTTCGGCACGGACGAGCAGAAGAAGCAGTGGCTGGAACCGCTGCTCGCCGGGGAGATCCGTTCCGCCTTCGCGATGACGGAGCCGGAGGTGGCGTCGTCGGACGCGACGAACATCGAGACCCGGATCGTGCGGGACGGCGACGACTACGTCATCAACGGGCGCAAGTGGTACATCTCCGGGGCGATGAACCCCGACTGCGCCGTCTTCATCGTGATGGGCAAGACCGACCCGGACGGCGCCGACATCCGCCGCCAGCAGTCGATGATCCTGGTCCCGCGCGACACCCCGGGCCTCGAAGTGCGGCGTGCCATGCGGGTGTACGGGTACGAGGACCACTCCCACGGCGGCCACGCCGAGGTGGTCTTCCACGACGTACGGGTACCCGCGGCGAACCTGGTCGGCGAGGAGGGCGGCGGCTTCGCCATCGCGCAGGCGCGGCTGGGGCCGGGGCGGATCCACCACTGCATGCGGCTGATCGGGATGGCGGAGCGGGCCATCGAGCTGATGTGCCGCCGGGCGGTGGAACGTACGGCGTTCGGCAGGCCGCTCGCCCAGCAGGGCGTCGTACAGAACTGGATCGCCGACGCCCGGGTGACGGTGGAACAGCTGCGGCTGCTGGTGCTGAAGACGGCCTGGCTGATGGACACCGTGGGCAACAAGGGCGCGCACACCGAGATCCAGGCCATCAAGATCGCCACCCCGCGCGCGGTGGTGGACATCCTGGACTCGGCGGTGCAGCTGCACGGGGCGGGCGGGGTGAGCCAGGACTTCCCGCTGGCGGAGCTGTGGGCGGCGGCGCGGACGCTGCGGCTGGCGGACGGTCCGGACGAGGTGCACCAGCGGTCGCTGGCCCGGCGGGAGATCAAGAAGTACGTGTGAGCCGACGGGCGTGAACCGGGTGCGGCCCCCTCCGCCGGAGGGGGCCGCACCGAGGTCGTTCACCTGTTGCCAGGCCGTTCACCTGCCGTCAGGTCGTTCACCTGCCGTCAGAAGGTGAGCTTCCAGCTGTCGATGTAGCCGGTGTCGGACCGGTAGACGTCCTGCACCCGGAGCCTCCAGACGCCGTTGGCGGCCTTGGCGGAGGCGTTGACGGTGTACGTCGTGATGACGTTGTCAGCCGAGTCGCCGCTGCTGGAGTTCTTCAGCCGGAAGGCGGCGCCGTCCGGGGCCAGCAGATCGATCACCAGGTCACCGCGGTAGGTGTGCTTGATGTCCACGCCCACCTGGAGTGCGGCGGGGTCGTTGCCGGTCCGGCCGGAGACCGTGATCGAGGAGGTCACGGCCGCCCCGGCGTCCGGGATGGTGACGCGGGTGGGGTTGGTGTAGACGTCACCTGCGGGCGGCTCGCCCGTGGAGCCCGCGGAGAGGGTCCAGATCGCGTGGGCGGCGGCGTCGCTGTTGCGGTCCAGGGCGGTGTCGTTGATGTTCGCCGTGGTGTCGCAGGAGGTGTGGTAGCAGCGGTCGAAGGCCTGGCCCGCCGTTCCGCCCCACTTCTGCGCCTGGGCCGCGGACTTGGTGCGGCTGGCGCCGGTGAAGAGACCGCCGACGGGGACGCCCGCCGCCTTGAACGGGGCGTGGTCGGAGCGGCCGTCGCCCTCGGTCTCGATCTCGGTGGGTACGCCGAGGCCCGCGAAGTAGTCCTTGAAGGTCTTCTCGATGACCGGGTCGTCGTCGTAGACGAAGTAGCCGGCGTTCGGCGAGCCGATCATGTCGAAGTTCAGGTAGCCGGAGATCTTGGCACGCTCGGCGGCGGGGAGGTTGTTGACGTAGTACTTGGAGCCGATCAGCCCCAGCTCCTCCGCTCCCCACCAGGCGAACCGCAGCCGCTTGTCGGGCTGGTACCCGGCGCGGGAGACGGCGAGGGCGGTCTCCAGGACGGCGGCCGAGCCGGAGGCGTTGTCGTTGATCCCGGCGCCGGAGGAGACGGAGTCCAGGTGGGCTCCGGCGATCAGGACCTTGTTCGGGTCGCCGCCGGGCCACTCGGCTATGAGGTTGTAGCCGACGGCACCGCTGGTGGTGAACTGCTGGAGGGACGTGGTGTATCCGGCCGCGTCGAGCTTGGCCTTGACGTAGTCGACGGACGCCTTGTAGCCGGGGCGGCCGTGGGCGCGGTTGCCGCCGTTGTTCGCGGCGATCGTCGAGAACTGGGTGAGGTGGCCCTTGACGTTGGCCAGGGGGATGTCGGGCGCCGCGACGGCGGCGGTCGCCGCGGTCGTCGCCGGGGCGGCCTGCGCGGTGGGCGCGGCGGTCGCGAGGAGGGCCGCGAGGGCGACGGCGGCGACGGCCGCCGGGGATCTGCGCAGGGTGAGGCGGTTCGGTCTCATGGTGGGGCTCCGGATTCCGTTCGGGGACTGACGGAACGTGCGGGGGGTACCCGGCCGCGTGGAACGTACGGCCGGGTCCTGGAGCTGGTGGAACGCACCGCGCGACCGACGAGGCTCGGTGCGATGCGTGACCGATGGTCAACGAGGTGACAGTGTTCCGTCAAGAGCGGAAAGCGGACATGTCAGTTCCATTAACGAACACATATCGGCGTTTGGATGTGTTCAACCGGCCCCGAACAGGGCGGTGTTGCGTCATCCCCGGGGCTCGGAGCGCTACGGAGCTCGGAGCGCTACGGGCGCAGGGCCCGCAGCAGCAGATCCGCGAGGTGGTCGGCGACCTGCTCGCGGCTGAGCGGACCGTCCGGGCGGTACCAGGTGGAGAGGTGGTGGACCGAGCCGAAGTGGTAGTCGACCACCAGGTCGGCGGGGGTGGCGGTGGAGAACACCCCGCTGCGCTGCCCCTCCTCGATCAGCGCCCGGAACCGCTCGTGGTAGCGGCGGCGCTCCACCCGTACCTGCTTGTTCTTCTCCGGGCTCAGGTGGTGCATGGAGCGGAAGAAGATGGCGGCGTCGTCCAGGTTGTCGATGGTCGTGACGACCACGTCCGCCGCCGCGTCGCGCAGCCGCTGCTCGACCGGGGCCTCGGCGTCCGCGACGGCGTCGAGCCGCTCCTGCTGGAGCCGCAGCACCCGGGCGTAGACCTCCTGGAGCAGGTCCTCCTTGGAGCCGAAGTAGTGGTAGAGCGCTCCCTTGGTGACGCCCGCCGCCTCGACGATCTCCTGGACCGAGGTGCGGTCGTACCCGCGCTCGGCGAAGAGCCGGGTGGCGGCGGCCAGCAGCCGTTGGGGGACGGGCGTGCCATTCTGCTCCGTCGCCTTGGCCATGAGCCGCCACCTGCCTTTCATACCGTGCGTTCGCTGTTTCGACGAGGTTCTGACGGGGGGAACGCGGTCCCGCCTGAGGATCTTCCCACCTGCCGCCTTCGGCGGCTCGGTCAGGACCTCCTCCACCGGACAGCGAGCCGCCGTGGGCCCGGGCCGCCCCGGGCACCCCGGGCCCCGTCGCTCACCCGCCGGTCGTCTCCTCCCACTTCTGCTGGAGGCGGTTCATGTTGCCCATCCACCGGTCGGGGTCGGCGGCGCGGGCCTGGTAGTACCCGGCGACCTCGGGGTGCGGCAGGACCAGGAAGCGGTCGGCCGCCATCGCGTCGAACAGCGCGTCCGCGACGGCGTCCGGCTCGATGGCGCCGGGGGCGAGGACCAGCTCGCCGGCCGAACCGGCGGCGGTGAGCATGTCGGTGCGTACGCCCTGCGGGCAGATGGCGTGCACCTTGATGCCCCGGTGGCGGTAGGTGAGCGAGAGCCATTCGGCGAAGGCGACCGCCCCGTGCTTGGTGACGCTGTACGGGGCCGCGCCGATCATCGTCAGCAGTCCGGCGGCGGACGCGGTGGTGACGAAGCGGCCGCCGCCCCGCTCCAGCCACTGCGGCAGCAGGGCCCTGGCCGCGCGGACATGGGCCATCACGTTGACGTCCCAGGCGGCGGCCCAGACCTCCTCGTCGGCGAACGCGTCGCCGGGTGAGGCGAGTCCGGCGTTGGCGCAGTAGACGTCGACCGTGCCGCCCAGCGCGTCGCGGGCCGCCGCCACGACGCCCGATGCGTCCCCGGCCACGGCGGTCCCGCCGATCTCCTTCGCGAGCGGTTCGATGCGTGCGAGGTCGAGGTCGTTGACAACGACCCGCGCCCCCTCGGCGGCGAACCTGCGGGCCAGGGCGGCACCGATGCCGCCTCCGGCCCCTGTGACCACCACCCCGGCGCCCCGCACCGCGTCCGCCCCACCTGCGGTCATCGCCGTCCCGCCTCTCCCGTACGCCTGCATTCCGGTCCGTCAGCACCGGCAGACTAACCGGTCGGTATGTCATCGGGAAAGGCCCCGGAGCGGCCGGTCGGCGCGGGCGGTCTCCACGGCCCGGGTCGTTCCCCACGGCCCGCCGCCGCGCTAGCGTGCGTGGCCATGACAGTCGGCGCACGATCATGGAGGTAGCGGAATGAACCTGTCCCGACGTGGTGTGCTGGCGGCGGGCGGCGCCCTGGGAGCGCTGGCGGCGACCGGCAGTGCTCCCGCCGCCGCATCGGCCGCTTCCGTACGGGGCCGGGGCCGCCCCCGGGTCCGTACCGGCTTCGACCGGCTGGCCGCCGACGGCTACCGGCTGCTGCGGGACCAGAAGGTCGGGGTCGTCACCAACCCGACCGGTGTCACCGCCGACGTACGGCACATCGTCGATGTGATGCACCCGGACACCCGGGTGAACCTGACCGCCGTCTTCGGCCCCGAGCACGGCTTCCGGGGCACCGCGCAGGCGGGCGGTTCGGAGGGGCGGTACGACGATCCGGCGACCGGGCTGCCGGTCTACGACACGTACCTCAAGAGCGGGCAGGACCTCGCGGACATCTTCACCGCGTCGGGCGTGGACACGGTGCTCTTCGACATCCAGGACGCGGGTGCGCGCTTCTACACGTACATCTGGACGCTCTACGACTGCATGGAGGCGGCGGCGCTCGCGGGCAAGCGCCTGGTGGTGCTGGACCGGCCGAACCCGGTGACCGGGCGGGCGGCGCTGGGGCCGGTGCTGGACCCGGCGTTCGCCACGTTCGTCGGCCGCCGGGAGATCGCCCAGGCGCACGGGATGACGGTGGCGGAGCTGGCGCTGCTCTTCAACGCGGAGTTCCTGCGGGCCGATCCGGTGCGGCTGGACGTGGTGACGATGTCGGGGTGGCGGCGCTCGGACTTCTTCGACGACACCGGGCTGCCCTGGGTGCCGCCGAGCCCGAACATGCCGACGCCGGAGACGGCCCTCGTCTACTCCGGCACCTGCCTCTTCGAGGGCACCAACCTCTCCGAGGGCCGGGGCACCACGCGCCCCTTCGAACTGCTGGGCGCGGAGGGCATCGACCGCCACTGGGCGGCCGCCGCGAACGCGCTGCGGCTGCCGGGGGTGGCCTTCCGGGAGGCGTACTTCGCGCCCACGTTCTCCAAGTTCCAGGGGAAGACGGTGGGCGGGGTCCAGGTGCACGTCCAGGACCGGGAGGTCTTCGACCCGGTCCGCACGGGCATCGCCCTGCTGGTGACGGCGAAGGAGACGTGGAGCGGCTTCGCCTGGCGCCCGGACCACTGGATCGACAAGCTCACGGGGAACGCCAAGGTCCGCACCATGATCGACGCGGGGGCGGACACGGACGCGGTGGTGGCCGCGTGGCGGAGCGACCTGACGGCGTTCCGGGCGAAGCGGCGGAGGTATCTGCGGTACGAGGGGTAGTGCGGGCGGGTGCGGGGCGCGGGGCTGCTGCGGGCGGGCGCCCCTGCCTGCGGGTGTCAGCCCGGGAGGGCGCTCCGCTCGCCCGTCTCAGGCCGTGAGGTCCAGGTCGCCCAGGTACTCGCCGTCGCTCGTCAGGCCCCGCTTGCGGTAGCCGAGCTTGAGGTAGAACTCCTCCGGGCCGCCCTCGCCGGGGTGCCAGGTCACGGTCGAGAGCGTTCCGCCGCGTCGGCGGATCTCCTCGTTCACCGCGCCGACGGCGAACCGTCCGTACCCCCGGCCCTGCTCACCGGCGGCGACGGCCAGCCGCCAGAGGCCGTTGCGCAGCGGGGCGCCCGGCACATCGGCGTCGTAGTCCAGCGTCACGCCGAAGTAGGCCATCACGAAGCCCACGATGCGGTCGCCGTCACGGATCAGCCGGGGCCAGGCGACATCGGGGTGCACATAGGCCTCGGCCAACGACTGCGCGACCGGCGAGACGAACTTCCGCTGTTCGGGCGCGACTTCCAGCCGACAGGCGTCGAGCACCGTGTCGGGGGTGACCGCTTCGAGGCGGAGGGAGGCTGCTGTCATAGGGGCACCCAACCCCATCCGGCCGGGGCTCCGCCACTCGTTTCCCCTGGTCAGAGGGGAGGGGGCGGCCGATACCCGGATCCGGGTGCGCCGAGGGCCCTCGCACGGCCGCGCGCCCTCTCACCACCCATGCGCGCGCCGTTCCGCTTCAGCCCGTGTCGCCCTTCCCACATGGGGAGTCTCGGCCATTGGACGGTTTCCATCTTTCGATGGAGCCGAAACGGGCAGGCGTACGTCCACTCCTTGACGCCGAAGGACGAACGACGGAGGTGGCATACATGGCCGGTTTCCGGAGTCTTGCGAGACAGGTCCGCGATCCGCTGGGCGATCTGGCCCTGCGGCGGTACTCGCTGCGCAAGTGCCTGGAGAGATTCGCCCCCTACGGTCACCGGGCGACCTGGGACCATCTGTGCGCCCGGCACGGGATCGATCCCGAGGACCGGGCACCCGATCCGGCGCGGCTGCTGGCCGCCCTGGAGGAGTTGGAGGAGGCGCGGGCCATCTGGCTCGCGTACGAGGCGGGGTTCGCCGAGCGGCGGCGGCGCGAGAAGCACGAGGGGTTGCGGCGGCCCGGCGCGTTCGACGACTGGCACCGCCGGACGTGGGGCGGCCACGGGGTGGCCCGCTGCGCGGACCCGGAGGTCCACCCCAGCGAGCCGCTCGCCGAGGTGCTGCGGCGGCTGATCTCCGCGCTCGGCTCCGGCCCCGGCTCCGCCTGCCCGGTCTGTGCGGACACCGGGATCGAGTGGCGGCAGGAGCGGGAGCGCGGGCACGAGCCGTGGTCGGGGCCGGTGTGCACGGGGTGCGGCATCGCGGTGCCGCAGCCGGTGCTGACGGACCGCACGCTGGCCAGGGCCCGGCTGGTACGGCACCGGAGGCTGGCCGCGGCGGCAGCGGCGTAGGGAGCTCCGGGGCGCGCGTCGCCGGGGCGAGGCATTCCGTTCCCGGGGCCGATTCCGGGGCCGTTTCCGGGGCCGTTTCCGGGGCCCGTTGTCAGTGGCGGATGTCACCATCGGGGACATGATCCAGGTCTGCCTGAACGGCCGACGCGGGGCGGGCGCTTCGGCGGCCGTGCCG
Source organism: Streptomyces sp. NPDC059452 (assembly GCF_042750035.1). NCBI lineage: Bacteria > Bacillati > Actinomycetota > Actinomycetes > Kitasatosporales > Streptomycetaceae > Streptomyces > Streptomyces sp. NPDC059452. Next base: position 7,374 of record NZ_JBHYVE010000037.1, on the reverse strand, counting down.
CTGTCCCCCGAAGCGCTGGCCCGGTCGGCGGCCGAGGCCGTCGCCGCCGGGGCCACCAACATCCATGTGCATCCGCGGACCCCCTGCGGGGAGGACACACTCTCGCCCCGGGTGGTGGCCGCGACGCTGACGGCGATACGGGCGGCGGTGCGCGTCCCGGTCGGGGTGACGACGGGCGCCTGGGCGGAGCCCGATCCGGTGCGCCGGGTGGAGCGCGTGCGGGCGTGGACGGTGCTGCCCGACCACGCCTCGGTCAACTGGCACGAGCCGGGCGCCGAGGAGCTGGCCGCCGCGCTGCTGGAGCGGGGCGTGGGCGTGGAGGCCGGGCTCTGGTCGGGCACGGAGGGGGAGCGCTTCTTCCGCCGCTCTCCCTTGGCACCCAGGGTGGAGCGGGTGCTGGCGGAGGTCACCGACACGGACCCGGCGACGGCGACCGGCTCGGCCCGGCTGCTCCTCGCCGAGATCGGCACCGCCCACGGCCGCCCGGTCCTGCTGCACGGAGAGGAGGGCGGCGCGTGGCCGGTGGCCGCCCTGGCCTTCCGGCTCGGCCTCGGTACGCGGATCGGCGCGGAGGACGTGACGGTCCTGCCGGACGGCCGCCCCGCCCGCTCGAACGCGGAACTGGTCGCCGCGGCGGTGCGGTTGCGGCAGGAGGCACCCTAGGGAGCCTCCTCCGGGGCCGGGTCCGTGGCCGGGGCGGTGTGGTCGGGTCAGCTGCCTTCCTGGTGGGGGGCCGCCGGGTTCCGCCTGCGCTCGGGCATCAGGCGCGAACCGGTGATCCGTTCGCCGGAGATGTCGTCGGGGTTGGAGAGCACGCAGTTCTCCAGCGACAGGCACCCGCAGCCGATGCAGTCGGTCAGATGGTCCCGCAACCGGTGCAACTGCGCGATCCGCTCGTCCAGTTCCCGGCGCCAGGTCTCGGAGAGGCGGGCCCAGTCCTCCCGGTTCGGCGTGCGCTCCTCGGGCAGTTCGGCGAGTGCGTCCCGGATCGTGGCCAGCGGGATGCCGACGCGCTGGGCCGCCCGCACGAAGGCGACCCGGCGCAGTGCGTCACGCGAGTAGCGGCGCTGGTTGCCGCTGGTGCGGCGGCTGCTGATCAGGCCCTTGGACTCGTAGAAGTGCAGAGCGGAGACTGCGGCGCCGCTGCGCGCCGAGAGCTGGCCGACCGTGAGTTCGTGGAGTGTCTGCGGGATCTGTGGCACTCCTCAGACCCTACTGCTCCCCCGGCGGTCCTCACTCCTGATCGTTGACAGGAAGCCACCGCACAACGATGCTGAGCAAGCGCTTAGACATCGCGCCGGAAGGTGCGGCGAACCGGAAGGCAGGGACCGGGAACATGGCAGAGCCGAAGATCTTCACGTCCGCACAGGAGCTGCGCGACGGCGTGGGCGAGCAGCTGGGGTACAGCGACTGGCTGGAGGTCGACCAGAAGCGGATCGATCTCTTCGCCGAGGCGACCGGCGACCACCAGTGGATCCATGTGGACCCGGAGCGCGCGGCGGAGGGGCCGTTCGGCTCGACCATCGCCCACGGCTATCTGACGCTCTCTCTGCTGCCCGCCCTGGTGCCGCAGATCATGCGCGTCGAGGGCATGAAGATGGGCATCAACTACGGGACCAACAAGGTCCGTTTCCCCTCCACCGTCCCCGTCGGCTCACGGCTGCGGGCCACCGCGGTGCTCAGGAGCGTGGAGGAGGCCGGGGGCGGCGTGCAGGTCACCGCGGTCGTCACGGTCGAGCGCGAGGGCCACGACAAGCCTGCGTGTGTCGCCGAGTCGGTGTCGCGCTACTACTTCTGAGCAGCACCGGGGCCTTCCGAGCAGTTCCGGGGCCCTACGGCTGCCGCGGGGCTCCGACCATCCGCAGCACGAGGTCGGCGTAGAGGGCGCCGACCTCGTCGGGCGTACGGCTGCCCTGGGCGTTGAACCAGCGGGCCACGTCGATGCAGAGGGAGAGCACGGCGAGCGTGGTGCCGGGGATGTCGGGGACGTCGAACTCCCCCGCCCGGACCCCCTCGCTGATGATCCGCCGCACCACCGCGTCGCTCCTGCGCCGCAGCTCGACGATCTCGGTGCGGTGCTCGGGGCCGAGCGCGTCCAGCTCGTACTGGACGACGCGCGCGGTGGTATGGCGCTCCGCGTGCCAGCGGACGAAGGACCGTACGGCTCCGGCGAGCCGCTCGGCGGCCGTGCCGTCCCGGTCGGCCTCGGCCTGGAGGACGTACAGCGCCCGGTCGTGACCGATCTTGCTGATCCGGTGGAGCAGCTCTTCCTTCGTCTTGTAGTGGATGTAGAGCGCGGCCGGACTCATTCCGGCCCGGCCCGCGATGTCCCGGGTGGTGGTCGCGTGGTACCCGCGCTCGGCGAAGGCTTCGACCGCGGCGACGAGGAGCCGCCTGGCCGCCTCGGGCGTGACCTCGCCCCAGGGAGCGTCCTCGCCGCTCGTCTCCTCCGCCGTACTCATCGCCCAGGGCCCCTCTCCGTCAACAGGACGAACACCATACCCCGAACCTGAGCAAGCGCTTAGGGGTGTCTCGGGGGTCGGTACGGGGTTCAAAGCCCGCCGGTACGGGTTTCAGAGCTTCTGGAAGGGGTCGTGCTCGGCGAGGATCTTCTCCAGCCGGGCCTGGTCGACCCGGCTGACGATCTGCCCGGCCTCCTGCCGGTCCCTGATCACCTTGGCCAGCGTGAAGCAGGACGTCACGAGGTAGAGCACCCCGATGGCGAGGAAGCCACGCACCCAGGCATCGGCGTCGAGGAAGAAGATTCCGAGGGCCACCGCGCCCATCGCCACCAGGAAGGAGGCGACGGCCTGGCCGTAGAAGGCGGCGGTGCTCTGCTGCTTGACCGTTGTCGTGTCACTCATGGGCTCAGCATCCGCCGACGTGGCGCACGCCACATCCGCGCCGGTACTCAGGCGGATACTCAGACACGCGTACGGGCGGAGTACGAGCCGGGGGCGGCGGCCGCGATCAGAACGCCGAGACGCCCGTCAGCGCGCGGCCGATGATGAGTTTCTGGATCTGGCTGGTGCCCTCGTAGAGCGTCATCACGCGGGCGTCGCGGAGGAGCTTGCCGACCGGGTACTCGTCGATGTAGCCGTAGCCCCCGAAGACCTGGAGGGCGTTGTTGGCGCAGCGGACGGCGGCCTCGGAGGCGTACAGCTTGGCCTGGGAGGCGGCGGTGGCGAACTCCTGGCCCCGGTCGACGAGGTCGGCGACCCGCCAGGTGAGCAGCCGGGCCGCCTCGACGTCCACGGAGATGTCGCTGAGCAGCTCCTGCACGAGCTGGTGTCCGGCGATGCCCTTGCCGAACTGCTCGCGCTCACCGGCGTACCGCACGGCCGCGTCCAGGGCGGCCTGGGCGATGCCCACACAGCCCGCCGCGACCGACATGCGGCCCTTGGCGAGGGCCGACATGGCGACGGTGAAGCCCTTGCCCTCGGGGCCGAGGAGGGTGGTGGCCGGTACGCGGACGTCCTGGAGGACCAGTTCGGCGGTGGCCTGGCCGCGCAGGCCGAGCTTGCCGTGGATGGTGCGGCGGGTGAGGCCGGGGGTGTCGGCGGGGATGAGGAAGGCGGAGACGCCGCGGTGGCCGGGGGCGTCGTTGGTGCGGGCGAAGAGGAGCACCACATCGGCCCAGGTGCCGTTGGTGATGAACGTCTTGGTGCCGTTGATGACGTAGTCGCCGCCGTCGCGTACGGCCCTGGTGGCGAGGTTCCCGGCGTCCGAACCGGTGCCGGGTTCGGTGAGGCCGAAGCAGCCGATCGCCTCGCCGGAGGTCAGCCGGGGCAGCCACTGCCGCTTCTGCTCCTCGCTCCCCCAGGACGCGATGGTCTTGGCGACCAGGCCGAGCGAGACGGAGACGATGCCGCGCACGGAGGAGTCGCCGCGGCCGAGCTCCTCGGTGACCAGGCAGTACGTGAGGTGGTCGCCGCCGGAGCCGCCGTACTCCTCGGGGACGGTGAGGCCGAGGAAGCCGAGCGCACCGAGCTTCTTCACGATCGACCTGTCCACGTTCTCGGCCCGGTCCCAGGCGACGACGTGGGGCGTGACCTCACGGGCCACGAACTCCTCGGCCAGCCGCCGGACGGCTTCCTGCTCCTCGCTGAGCTCCAGGTTCATCGCGCGCCACCCCACTTCTCGCGCACCGCTTCTCGTGCGCCGCTTAATTAGCACTGCTAGTTTCTGGTTCGCAGCGCCTACTATGAGCCGCATGGCCCGACCGCGCAAGCCCCTCCTGAGCAGAGACCGCATCGTCGAGGCGGCGGGCGCGCTCGTGGACGCCGAAGGGCTCGACGCCGTCTCCACGCGGCGGCTGGCGGCGGAACTCGGGGTCAGCGGGCCCTCGCTCTACAACCACTTCCGCAACAAGGACGAGATCCTCGACGCGGTCGCCGACACCGTCTCTGTACAGGTCGATCTGTCGATGTTCGAGGAGTCCGACCCCCGGGACTGGCGGGAGGCCCTGCACGACTGGGCGCTCTCCTACCGGGCCGCCCTCGCCGCGCACCCGCACATCGTCCCGGTCCTCGCCCGGGGCCCGGGCCGCCGCCCGGCGGGGCTGCGGGTCGCGGACGCGGTGTTCGGGGCGATGGTGGGGGCGGGGTGGCCGCCCGCGCAGGCGACCCGGATCGGGGCGCTGATGCGGTACTTCATCACCGGGTCGGCGCTGGGCTCCTTCGCCGGGGGCTTCGTCGACGACGAGAGCGCGTACGACCCGGCCGACTACCCGCACCTCGGCCAGGCGCACCTGCTGGCCGACCACCGGCGGCAGGTGGACGAGGGGGCATTCGAGACGGGGCTGCGGGCGTTGCTGGACGGGTTGGCGCTCCAGTACGAGGAGTACGCGCGGCCCACGGAGACGGTTCGGCGGGCGCCGGAACGTCCTTGACGCGCCCTGGACCCATGAGCCCTCGCCCTGCTCACGGACGGAACCCGCGCCTCCTTCTGCGGGCGGCAGGGGCGGCGCTGTGTGCGCCTGGGGGCGGACCTGGCGCCTGCTCCAGCCCGTCCGGCGTGCTCAGGCCGGAGACCGGGGGCCGTTTCAGCCCGTCCGGCGTTTGAGGACGGAACGGTGGCGGTGGCACCGGGCGACCCTTCCGTGTCCGGAAAGCATGGTTGCCGCCCGACCTGAGCACCGGTTCCGTCCTCAAACGCCGGACGGGCTGAGAGGGTGCGCGGACACGCTGGGGTGGCGTCGATTGACGGCGCCTGACAATTCGGTGGGGGCCGAACCGTTCCGGCCCTACGGTCGTGGCCATGACGACGCCCCCGGCCGCCCCGGCCCCCTCCGCCCCCGCCCCCGCCCGCTCCTGGCGGGCCACCGCCGCCGCCTGTACCACCGTGGTCCTGTGGGCCTCCGCCTTCGTCTCCATCCGGAGTGCGGGTGAGGCCTACTCCCCCGGCGCACTGGCCCTCGGGCGGCTGCTCGCGGGCGTGCTGGTGCTCGGGGCGATTCTTCTCGTACGCCGGGAAGGGCTGCCGGGACGTGGGGCCTGGCGCGGGATCGTCACCTCCGGGGTGCTGTGGTTCGGGCTCTACATGGTGGCGCTCAACTGGGGCGAGCAGGAGGTCGACGCCGGGACGGCCGCGATGCTCGTGAACATCGGGCCGATCCTGATGGCCCTGATGGGCGCCCGGATGCTCGGCGAGGGGCTGCCGCGCCGCCTGCTGCTGGGCATGGGCATCTCGTTCTCCGGCGCGGTCGTCGTCGGCCTCGCGATGTCCGGACACGGCGGCTCGTCCGTGCTGGGCGTGGCGCTCTGCCTGCTGGCCGCGGTGGCGTACGCGCTGGGCGTGGTGACCCAGAAGCCGGCGCTCGCGTACGGCTCCTCGCTCCAGATCAACACCTTCGGCTGCCTGATCGGCGCCGTGGCATGCCTCCCGTTCACCGGGGTACTGATCTCGGAGGCGGCCGACGCGCCGCTGTCCGCCACGCTGAACATGGTCTACCTGGGTGTCTTCCCGACCGCCCTCGCCTTCACCACCTGGGGTTACGCACTGGCCCGGACGACGGCGGGCCGGATGGGCGCCACCACGTACGCGGTCCCGGCGCTGGTGGTGCTCATGGCGTGGGTGCTGCTGGACGAGGTGCCGACCCCGCTCGGTGTCCTCGGCGGGCTGCTCTGCCTGGCCGGGGTGGCGGTCTCCCGGAGCCGTCAGCAGACTGGGCCCACACGCGGAAATCCGGCCAGGCCGGTGGAGGGAAACCGTCATGACGCGGAGTACCGGAGCGCACGGCGCCCGTAACGGGGATCGCAGCGGAGATCGCAGCGGGGCTGCTGACGGGAGCCGTAACGGGGCGAAAGCCCGTAACGCGACGCCGAAGAAGACCGCCCGTGAGGAGGCCGCGCAGGCGGCCCGCCACGGCGGGCCGTATCTGGACGGCTTCCGCGTGGCCGACAGCGGTGACGACGACCCGGTCCTGGTGGAGCCGGACGGCCATGCCCGGGACGCCTGGCGGGAGGACTACCCGTACGCCCACAAGCTCCGGCGCCGCGACTACGAGAAGGCGAAGCGCGCCCTCCAGATCGAGCTGCTGAAGCTCCAGCACTGGGTGAAGGAGCGCGACGAGCGGCTGGTGATCCTCTTCGAGGGGCGGGACGCGGCGGGCAAGGGCGGCACGATCAAGCGGTTCACCGAACATCTGAATCCGCGTGGCGCGCGAATAGTGGCGCTGGAGAAACCGACCGAGCGCGAACGCACCCAGTGGTACTTCCAGCGGTACGTGGCCCATCTGCCGAGCGCCGGGGAGATCGTGCTGTTCGACCGCTCCTGGTACAACCGGGCCGGGGTGGAGCGGGTCATGGGGTTCTGCACGACCCGGGAGTACCTGGAGTTCATGCACCAGACCCCCGGCTTCGAGCGGATGCTCGCCCGGGACGGCATCCACCTGGTGAAGTTCTGGTTCTCCGTCTCCCGCAACGAGCAGCGCAACCGGTTCATGATCCGGCAGATCGACCCCGTACGACGGTGGAAGCTGAGCCCCGTCGACCTGGCCTCGCTGGACAAGTGGGACGAGTACACGGAGGCCAAGGAGCTGATGCTCTTCCACACCGACACGGCCGACGCGCCGTGGACGGTGGTGAAGAGCAACGACAAGAAGCGGGCCCGGCTGGAGGCGATGCGGCACGTCCTGGACCGCTTCGACTACCCGGGCAAGGACCCGAAGGTCGTCGGGGTGCCGGACCCGCTGATCGTGGGCCCGGCCTCCCGGCTGTTCGAGGAGGGCGAGATGGACGCCCGGCTGCTGGGACCGGTCGCCTCGACCTCCCGGACGACGGACTACTAGGGCCTGTCGTCAAACTGCCGTCGTCGCCCGAAGGGCGGCCGCGCGGCGCATGGTCGCTGCGAGCGTGCGTGCCAGGCGTCGCC